>JBQCIQ010000193.1:0-46662 GCA_051953595.1 Conexibacter sp.
CCTCGCCAGCTTTCCGCATCAGCTCGCCCGGAGATAACCCCAGCGCACGTTCGAGCGCCGCGATGGTGCTCAGTCGCGGAAAGCGTCTGCCGCGTTCGATCTCGCCGACGTGCCGGAAGCTCAGGCCGGCCTTTTCGGCCAACTCTTTCTGGCTCATGTCGCGAGCACGCCGCTCCCGCCTGAGCACCGTTCCGAACGCTTTGGAGGAAGGGGGAATCTGAGGCATGAGTCGTGGGCTAGAGTGCCTACGCGCCAGGGGTCTGACAGTAGAGGTGTGACATACCTGACTTAAGCCACTTTCTGTTTGCGTTAATAACGGTTCATCGATAGATGAACACGCATGTGCAAACAGCCGCTGCTCACAGCAGCCATGATCCGGTCTACCACCGTCACGCTCGCGCTACCCATCGACCTAAGCGTCTTTCCTTGGACGTCGCTGGCGTGGTTCGTGGCGTTGCTGCTGCCCAACCGACTGGGAGTCAGGGCACGCCGCGTCCTTTGCCGTCTCTTGGCTATTCCTGAAGCCGACGCTTAGGAAGCGAGCGCACGATCGGCGTGTGTCCACTTTGCGCCCGCTCGCCGCAGTCACGCTCGCCGCTGCCCTGACGCTCGCCGGCTGCGGCGCCGGCGCACATCGGCACGTCGTCGCGAGCGCCGGCCGGGCGGGGCTCGGCGTGTCGTCCGCGCGCCCGCGCCCGCGCGACATCCACACGATCCGGCACGTGATCGTGGTGATGCAGGAGAACCGCTCGTTCGAGTCCTACTTAGGCACGTTCCCCGGCGCCGACGGGATCCCGCGCCACGACGGCCGCTTCATGGTCTGCGTCCCCGACCCCCGCGCCGGCCGCTGCCAGCGCCCGTACCACGACCCCGCGCTCGTGAACGGCGGCGGGCCGCACGACGCGGCGCCCGCGCGCATCGACGTGAACGGCGGCCGGATGGACGGCTTCGTGCGGATGGCCGAGTCCTCGGGCGGCCGCGGCTGCGGCGCGGCGACGGGCGTCTGCTCGCCGTCGTCCAGACCCGACGTGATGGGGTTCCACGACGCGCGCGAGATCCCCAACTACTGGCGCTGGGCGCACGACTTCACCCTGCAGGACCACCTGTTCGCCTCGAACGCGTCGTGGAGCCTGCCGGCGCACCTGTACCTCGTTTCCGGCTGGTCGGCGAGCTGCACGCGGCGCGGCGACCCGTCGAGCTGTCGCGGGAACATCCAGCTGAACGGCTTCCACACGAGCCAGATCGCGGGCGCGGGCGCGGCGCGCGCACGGCGGCCGCGACCCGGGCTGCGGCCGTTGACGCGCTGCCTCGCCGCCCACGGCGTGCCGCGCCGCGGCTGGGGGCTCGACCTGCACGCGCCGGCGATGCCGCGCGCGGTGGCGGCGTGCCGGCGGCTTGCGCCCGCGCGGGTCGCGCGGCGGCTCGCGCCGGACGCGAACTACGCCTGGACCGACCTCACGTACCTGCTGCACAGAGCCGGCGTGAGCTGGCGCTACTACGTGCACGGCGGGCTGCAGCCGGACTGCGCGGACGGCGATGCGAACTGCGGGCCGGCGCGCCAGAGCGCGCGCACGCCCGAGATCTGGAACCCGCTGCCGTCGTTCACGACGGTGAAGCGGGATCGTCAGGTCGGCGACGTGCAGGACGTCTCGCGCTTCTTCGCGGCGGCGCGCGCGGGGACGCTGCCGTCGGTCGCGTGGGTCGTCCCCGACCAGGTGCACTCCGAGCACCCGCCGGCGAGCATCGCCGCCGGGCAGGCGTGGGTCACGCACGTCGTGGATGCGGTCATGCGCTCGCCCGACTGGCGCTCGACGGCGATCTTCCTCGCGTGGGACGACTGGGGCGGCTTCTACGACCACGTCCCGCCGCCGCGCGTCGACCTCGCCGGCTACGGGCCGCGCGTGCCGGGGATCGTGATCTCGCCGTGGGCGCGGCGCGGCTTCGTCGACCACCAGACGCTGTCGTTCGACGCGATCAACAAGTTCATCGAGGACGACTTCCTCGGCGGCGCGCGCATCGACCCGCGCACCGACGGACGGCCCGACCCGCGCCCCGACGTGCGCGAGACGAATCCGCAGCTCGGCGACCTGCGGCGCGACTTCAACTTCGGGCAGCAGCCGCTGCCGCCGGATGCCCTGCCGCCGCGCGGCGTGCGACAGTCCGGCGCATGAGCGACGAGATCATCATCACGACCATGAACGACCTCCCCGGCTACGAGGTGGAGGAGGTGTACGGCGAGGTGTTCGGGCTGATCGTGCGGGCGCGCAACGCGTTCTCGAACATCGGCGCGTCCTTTCGGACGATCGTCGGCGGCGAGGCGAAGGGCTACACGAAGCTGCTGGCCGACAGCCGCGAGCACGCGGTCGACCGGCTCAAGGAGGCCGCGGCGGCGCGCGGCGCGAACGCGGTCATCGCGATGCGCTTCGACTGCAACGAGATCGGCGACATCATGAGCGAGGTCGCCGCCTACGGGACGGCCGTGCGCGTGCGCCGGGTCTACGCGCCGCCGGCGGCGGCCTGATCGGGGCCGCCTCGCGCGGTCAGCGCTGCGCGTAGATCCGCACCGTCTCGAACGGCGTCGCGGCGAGGTCGGCGCGGAAGGCGTCGTCGTCGGGCCATTCGCGCTTGCGCACGAGGCGGCGGCGCAGCGTGAGCGCAACTTGATCCGTGGCGAACGGGTACGGATCGAAGCGCACGCGCCAAGGGCCCAGCGGCTCGATCGCTATCCGCACGGGTTCCGCTCCGATCGTGGTGGGAACGCCCTCGCAGGCGCCGGGCACCCCGACCTCGACGTCGGCGAGACCGAAGTAGAGCGAGACGACGTCGAACACCTGCAGCAGCGCGTAGCTCGTCCAGCGCCACGCCTCGTCGGCGTCGAGCATGCGGCGCAGCGCGACCTGGCGATCCTCCTCCTGCTGCACGAAGGCGTCGACGAGGTCGCGGTCCTCGTCGGGCAGCGTGCGGGGCGGCGAGGGCATCACGTCGTAGCGCTGCCGGTAGAGCCCGCTCATGTGCATCGAGACGAGCAGGCCGGCCGCCGGATCCTCGGCGGCCACGCACTCGACGCCCGCGCGGTAGAAGGCGAGATGGATCGGCGCCGGGACGCTCATGAACGACTGCGGCGCGCCGTCGCCGTCGAGTCGCGGCCGCTGCTCCCACACCGCCCAGCCGTCGTCGTGGCAGCGCGCGGCGCACACGAGCGGGGCGTACGGCTCGGGCCGCGCGAAGCCGTGTCCGCCCCACGCCTCCGCCAGCTGCGCCGACAGGTCGGCGTGGTCGGGCTGCAGGACGATCTGCCAGGCGTCGCCGGCGTCGCGCACGAGCATGGCGCGAGCCTACCCGCAGGCCGCTCCTGCCCTACCGGGCCAGCGTCAGGGCGCCAAGCCGGCCGCGTCGAGCAGCGGCGCGAGCGCGGGCGCCGGCGCGAAGCAGCGCTCGGCGATCGTGCGGGCGGCGCTGCTGTGGCGCGCGTAGTCGGCGACGATCGCGTGCGCGCCGTCGCGCGCCTCCTGCGGCGTCGAGAACGCGAGCAGGCCCTCGCCGACCGGCAGGTGCTCCGAGAAGCCGGTGTCCTGCACGAGCGCAGGACGGCCGCTCGCGAGGTAGCGCACCGTGCGGTCGCTGAACCAGCCGCTGCGCGTCTCGACGTACACGCCCTGCGCGGTCGAGAACTCCGCGCCCGAGCGGCGCACGAAGCGGCGAAAGCCCTCGACGTCGCCGACGAGCGCGGGATCGAGCAGCTTCCAGCCGCCCGCGCGCAGGCGCTCGGCGTCGTGCGCATCGGCCGGGTGGATGTCGAGCGCGGCCGCGAACGGCAGGCCGGTGCTCGACGGCAGCGACGCGTAGCGGCGGAACTCGTGCACCTTCAGTCCGTACGAGCGCCCCTCCCACACCGGCTGTCCGTAGGCCCCGCGCCAGCTTGCGACCGTCGTGAAGCTGGTGAACTCGCGGCACGTCTCGCTCGGCGTCTGCCAGCGGTCGAGCACGACCGGCTGGCGTATCGGGCGCCAGTCGATCCCGCTCGTCGGCAGATCGCACCCCGCCGTGCCGACGTTCGCGCCGACCGTGAAGTGCAGCTCGTGACCCTCCAGGCCGGCCGCGTCGCCGCCGGAGGCGTGCCAGATCTGCGTGTAGCCGGGATCGAGGTCGACGAACACGCGCCGCGGCAGCAGCTCCAGCGCCGGCCGCCAACGCAGGTGACCGCTGAGGTTGACGAGCAGCGCCGCGTCGTCGAGGCGGTCGAGCAGCTCGTCCTGCGTCATCCCGACCACGCGGCCGTCGTCGGAGCAGACGAGCGCCGCGTCGCCGGCGAAGCCGAACGCCTCCGTCGCCGCGCGGAACGTCGCGGCGTTCGCGCTGTCGGCGAAGTCGGCCGGCCGGCCGACCGCGTCGACGCAGTCCGCCGCCGCGATCTGCTCGACGAACAGCACCTCGAAGCCGAGCTCGCGCAGCGCCTCCGCCCAGCTGAGGCGGACCCACACGCTGCCGCCGTGGCGGTGCTTGTTCGCCAGCGCGCCGGCGACCGCGAGCGTCGTCATGCGACTCCGACCGCCGCCTCCGCGAGCCGCAGCAGCTCCCTGCCCGCGAAGGCGTTGTACGCCGGGACGTAGTGGTAGGGCTCAAGCTCCCATCTGTGGTGCGCGTCCGCGAGGTGCCGCTCGGGGTCGACCGCGATCGTCGCGCCGACGCCGCCGAACGCTTCTTCGAGCGCGTCGTAGGCGTCGCTCAGCATCGCGTTCTGCAGCTCGCTCAGCTGACGCCGCTCCTCGGGGAACTCGTACACCGCGCCGTCGCGCATGAAGTGGGTGCACCACAGCGCGCGGTGCAGCACGATCCGCTCGCGCGGAACCAGCTCCAGCACGCGCGCGGCGAAGTCCGGCGCGGCGTTGGCGAACAGCGCGCGCCCGTCCGGCGACATGCGCCGGATCGGCTGCAGGCCGAGGTCGCTGGCCTCGTCGAGCCCGGCCGCCTGGAAGGCCGAGGAGCGCGTGACGAACGATCCGCCCGCGCAGAGCACGTCGAAGCGCTCGTCGATCAGGTCGATCACCAGCCAGTCCGGCGGCGCCTGCATCAGCGAGCTGAAGAACGTCTTGCCGAAGTCCGCCAGCACGCAGCGGCGCTGCCACTCCGAGGAGATCACGACACGCTCGGGCGCGATCGGGACCGGCGCCGCGACCGCGCTGATGACCGACGAGCGCGCGCCGTAGTGGCCGAGCGCAGGTCGCAGCCTCGCATCCTCGAACAGGTCGCGCGAGACGCAGCTGCCGAAGATCGCGACGGTGGGCTGGCTCATGCGGCGGCCTCCAGGGGCGAGCGGCGGCGCGGCTCGCGGCGAGCGACGCCGTCGAGGTTGGCGAGCAGGCGTCCGAGGACGCGATCGGAGTCGAAGACCTCCTCCGCGATCGCGCGCGCGTCGGCGGAGTGGCGGCGGTAGTCGGTCATGATCGACTCGACGCACGCCGCCGCCTGGTCGAGCGTGTCGAACGCGAGCAGGCCCGAGCCGAGCGGGTGGAGCCCGCGCAGGCCGGTGTCCTGCGCGACGACCGGGCGGCCGGATGCGAGGTAGCAGATCGAGCGCTCGCTGAACCAGCCGCTGCACGCCTGCACGTACATCCCCTTCGCGATCATCAGCTCTGCCGTCGAGTCGGCGATGAAGGCGCGGTAGGACTCTGGCGTGGTCGCCACCTCGGAGGGATCCACGAGCGACCACCCCGTGTCACGCAGCAGCGCGAGGTCGGGCGTCTCGGCTGCGTGGATCGCCAGCGCCAGCTCGAACGCGCGGCCGGTCAGCTCCGGCAGGCGGGCGAAGCGGCGGAACTCGTGCACGCGCAGGCCGTACGTTCTGCCCGCGTACTCGACCGGCCCGTACGCGCCGCGCCAGCTCGCGACGCTCGTGAACGGCCGCCGCGGCGGATCGGCTGCCCGCGTCCATTGGGCGAGCACGACCGGCTGGGGCGTCGTGATCCAGTCGAAGCCGCACGTCGGGATCTCGCACTCCGGCTGGCCGATCCGCTCGCCGATCGTGACGTGCGCGTCGTGGCCGGCGAAGACGTCGGCGAGCCCGAGCCCGTGCCACATCTGCGCGAAGCCGGGATCGGTGTCGAGGAAGACGCGCCGGCGGGCGATGCCCAGCAGCTCCTCGTCGGCGCAGAAGCCCATCACGTTCAGCAGCAGGTCGGCGTCGGAGACGAACCGCAGCACGCGAGCGCGTGGGAGGCCGGCGGTGCGCCCGCCGGGCAGCGCGATCGTCCAGGCGTCGGCGAGGCCGTGCTCGCGCATCACGCTCTTGACGTAGGCGACGCGCTGATGCTCGGCCGTGCCGTCGCTCTCGACGTGCTCGAGGCTGTCGAGCAGCAGCACCTCGTAGCCGAGCCGCTTGAAGCCGAGCAGGTACTGGAGGAACTGCCAGGTGTGGCCGGCGTTGCGCGCCTTCTGGGCGACGCTGCCGGCGATCGCGATCCGACCGCGGGGACTCATGCGGCCGTCTCCAGGTCGAAGATCACGCAGTCGGTGTCGGCGTGCAGCGGCGTGCGCAGCCGATCGGCGAGGCCGGCGTAGTGGTCGAGCCACCAGAACGAGCCCCGCGGGACGACGAGATGCGAGAGCCCCTGCGCGCGCTGCTCCTCGAGGTGCGCGACGGCGGTCGCGTCGTCGGGCGGATAGGCGTCGTTGTGGGGGAAGTTGCGTCCGCGGCGTCCGGAGAGCCGCAGCAAGGTCGGGTCCCACTTCGTGACCGTGCCGAGCACGGCGTCGGGTGGGGTGACGGCTCTGACGGTGCGGGCGATGCGGCGCAAGGTCGATTGCCAGTCAGGATCCTGGACCATCCGCGTCGCGAGCAACCCGCCGTAGCGGGTCCCGACGAGCGCACCGGCGAGGCGTTCGAGCAGCACGTTGCCCGCCACGAACGCCGCGTATTCGTCGCCGCGGAGGGTTGCCCGCGCAAGCGAGACGAGCCCGGCGTGGACGAGATCCGGCCGGGTCCGCGCGGCGAGGGCGAGCGCCCGCAGTGCCGCCCGCCGCTCGCCGCGCGCTTGGAAGTCGCCGGCCGCGAGGACCGCCTTGGCGGCCAGCGCCGACCGGGCTCTGCGGGACCACTGTCCCTTTTCGACCGCTATGCGGTCGCAGATGTGCAGTGCTCGGCGCACGACGCGCGCGTCGCAGCGCAGGCGCGCGCCGGACGCAGTGGTCCTCCGCGAGATCGTCTCGTCGTGCTGGCGGTAGCGCGCGACGGGGGCGGCGCGGTAGGCGACGGCGCCCTGGAGTGCGAGGCGCAGCCACATGTCCCAGTCGCTGCTCGACGGGCCGACGGAGACGAACGGGCCTGCGGCGCGGAGCGCGCTTCTGCGCGCGACGACCGTCGAGGTGACCATTTCGTTGCACAGCAGCAGCTCGCCGAACGCGTCGAGGCCGTCCTCGACGACGTCTGAGGAGAACGGCCGCCGCCAGGGCGGCAGCCGCCGCCCACCCTCCTCGACGATCTCGGCAGCGCCGTGGATCAGGGCGACGTCGGGACGGCGCTCCAGCACCTCGACCTGGGCGGCGAGCGCGCCCGGAAGCAGCACGTCGTCGGCGTCGAGGAACGCCACGTAGCGCCCCCGCGCCGCGGCGACGAGCGTGTTGCGGGCCGCCACGACGCCGCGCGAGCGCCGGTGCCGCAGTACGCGCACGCCGGCAAACGCCTCCGCGACCGCGGCCGTCCTGTCGGACGACCCGTCATCGCACACCAGCACCTCCAGCTCCACCGGCTGCGTAAGCGCGCTCTCCAACGCCTCCGCGAGGAAGCGCTCCGCATCCCGCGCCGGCACCACGACGCTGACGAGCGGATCGCTCATGCCGCTGCCTTCGCGCGGGTCTTCGCGCGGCGTCTGCGGGGGGAGGGCGACGCGGTGAGGTCGAACGCGACGCATGTCTCCGGGTCCGCGGCGACGGGCGCGAAGCGCTCCTCCAGGTGGCGGCGGAAGTCGCTGTAGTGATCGAGCCACCACGCCGACGTCGCCGGGATCACGAGGTGCGTCGCGCCGCGCACCCGCAGCTCCTCCAGGTGGCGGACCGCGACCTCCGAGTCCTCCGGATGGTGCCCGGCGTAGACGCCGCTCTCGGCCTGCGGGAAGTGCCAGCCCACACGACCTTCGAAGGCCACCAGCTCGTCGTCGCCGCGTGAGACGACCAGCACCGTGGCACCGGTGGGAATCGCCTCGGCGATGAGCTCCTGCACGCCGTGCGTGACGCGGCGTCGGCGCAGCTGCTTCTCCAGCGCGCCGCGCTGCACCTCCAGCGCGTTCAGCTGACGCTCCAGCGTCTCGATCAGCGCGGGCGCGTCATGCCGCTCGCCCGCAGGGACCACCGCCGGCAGCGCCAGGGCCGCGTGGTACAGCGTCTCCAGCTCGCCGATCTGGCGGTCGAAGCCTAAGCGCTCGTGCGCCCGCGAGACCGCGGCGGCGCCCATCCGCTCGCGCAGCTCCGGATCGCCGGCCAGCTCCATCAGCCGCTCGGTCAACGCCGCCGCGTCGCGGCGTGCGACGACGAAGCCGGTCTCCCCGTGGGCGACGTTCTCGCCGAGGCCGTCGGCGTCGGTGCAGACGACCGGCAGGCCCATCGACTGCGCCTCGATCACCGAGACGCAGAAGCCCTCGGAGATCGCCGGGTGCAGGCAGACGTCGGCCCAGCGCATCGCGTCACGCACGTCGTCGGCGCGGCGCGCGCCCGGCAGCTCGACGTGGCGCTCCAGCCCGAGGTCGTGGATCGCGAACAGGATCGACTCGCGGTGCGGGCCGTCGCCGAGGATGCGGTAGCGCACGTCCACCCCGGCGTCGACGAGCGCGCGCACCGCCTGCAGGCCGTACTCGTGGCCCTTCTTCCAGTGCAGCCGCCCGACGCTCAGCACGTGCAGCGGTCGCTCGCTCGTGCCGACGCGGCCGTAGGCCCGTTCCGGCGCGGCGAAGCGCGAGAGGTCGGCCGCGTCGGTGATGACCATGTGCGGCTTGTCGCGCGGGCAGCCGCGACGCTGCGCCCGTCTCCAGACGTCCTGCGAGACGCAGTTGATCATGTCGGCGTGGGCCCACAGGTCGTCGTAGATGCGGGGATCGTCAAGCCCGTGGTAGTTGATGTCGTAGCCACGGAAGCTGACAACGACCTTGCAGCCGAGGATGTCGCGCATATGCATGCGCCCGAGCGCGAGCGTCCCGTAGCCGAAGTGCACGAGGTCCGGCTGCAGCTCGGCGAGCTGCGCCTCGAAGTCCTGCACGATGTGAACGCGCTCTCTGCTCTCCAGGTGCCGTCTGAGCTGCGGGAAGTACGCGTGCTGATCTCTGTTGGAGCGGTTGGCGAGGACGTGGATGTCCCAGCCGCGCTCGAGCAGCCCGATGAACTCGTGCGCGAAGAACGTCTCGCTGAACTTCGGGAAGTGGTCGGTCACGAGCACGATCCGTCTGCCGTCGGCTCTCGGCGCGACGCCGAGGCGCGGGGCGCCTGAGGACGATGCGACCGCCGCCGGACGCGCGACCGTCGAAGCCGCGACGCGTCTGCGCCCCAGCAGCTCGTCGCTGAGCGCGCGGGCGGCGAGGCGCAGCGGGTCCTCGGCTCTGCCGTCGGTCGTCGGCGCGGTTGCGACCGTCGTCGCCAGGCCGCGCAGCGGCCGCATGCAGCGCTCGTCCCACTCCTCTCTGACGAACTCCAGCACGCGCCGCACGAGCGCCTCGGGCTCGTCGATCAGCTGGTCGTACGTCACGCGCAGCACGCGGTCCTTCAGCGTGCGCTCGGCGTCGAGCCCGGCGCGCGCGCCGGCGAGCCAGCGGTCGGCCGCCTCGCCCTCGCTCAAGCGCGCACGCAGGTGCGCGGGGATCTGCGTGCCGCCGGTCGCGCCGGCCGAGCTGAGGGCAGGATCGGCGAGCGAGCGCACGACCGCGTCCGCGTCGCGCACGACGTGGACGAAGCGCGCGTCCGGGAACAGCCGCGCGAGCATCGCCACGTTCGCCGTCAGCTCCGGCGAGCCGTCGACCCAGCGCTCCAGCTTGTCGCCGATCAGCGACGCCGCCGCGCGGCCGAACACACGGGAGAAACGTTCGGGACCGAAGCCCTCGGGCTGCGTGCGCGCGTGGATCTGCGGCAGCTCCTTCGCCAGCTCCGCCATCCAGGCGGTGTCGATCGCAGCCGGGATCTCGGGGTGCTGGCCGAGCGCCCACGCGACGGCGCTGACGCCTGAGCGCGGCGCGCCGATCACGAACACCGGGCGCGGCGGTCCGCCTCTGCGCTCGGGCTTCGGCGGCGCGGCGGGGCGCTTCGCGACCGCGAAGCCGTCGACCGGGCGGCCGCTCAACGCCGGCCCGGCGAGCTGGCGCAGTCTCACCGGCGGCGCCGTTCTGATCGGCGAGAGGTCGGGCGTCTGCCCGGCCGCGGTCGCGGCGGCGTTGCGTCTCGCCTGCGCCCACAGCATCTCCATCACCTGCTGGCGGATCGGCGATCTGAGGCCGGTGGCCTGCGCCGTCGTCAGCGAGTTCTCGCGGATGCGGCGGTAGTAGCAGTGGTCCTCGACGTTCACGACTCTCGCGATGTGCTGCGCGCGGCGCAGCAGCTCGGCGTCGCCGCTGAAGCGCAGCCCGGAGGCGAAGCCGCCGAGCGTCATGACGAGGTCGCGCGTGACGATCGAGGTCGGGTGCAGCAGCGGGAACGCCGTCGGCTTGACCGCGAACTGCTTGTGCACGTCGAGGGGCCAGGCGATCGGCGTGACCTCCGGCTCCTCGCAGAAGACGCGGATCTCCTGCGTGCCGATCAGCTCCGCGCCGGTCTTCTCGCCGGCGGCCAGCAGCTTCTGCAGGCGGTCGGGCGCGGACCAGTCGTCGGCGTCCTGGAACAGGTAGGCGTCGTAGTCGGTCTCCTCGATCACCTGCTGGACGAGGCGGTACGGACCGACGTTGCGATCCGCGTGCAGGAGCGTCACGTGCGGGTGGCGCTTGACGATCTCCAGCGGCGGGTGCTCGGAGGCGTCGTCGATCACGACGATCGCGTCGAGCGGTCGCGTCTGCTCCTCAAGCGAGGCAAGCGCGTCGTCCAACCACTCCTCGCACTGGTAGTGCGGGATCAGCGCCAGCACGCGCGACTCCTTGCCGAGCTTGTGTCGTTCCCTCTCTGCGGCCGTCTTGGCGGTCATCGTGCGGTCCCTCGCGTCCTTCGTCGTTGTCGTGATCCCCACCTCGTCCAGCAGCTCCCGCAATACGCGCGTCGCCTCGAAGCAGTCCCGTGCGATCTCGCGCGCCGCCCGGCGATGGCGCGCGTAGTCGGCTTCGATCTCCTCCACCGCCGCGACCGCCGCGTCGAGCGTCGTGACGGGGAAGAGGCCCGCGCCGGTCGGCAGCACCGCGCCGAAGGCGGTGTCCTGCGTGATCACCGGCCGACCGGCGGCGAGATACGTGGCGCTGCGATCGCTGAACCAGCCGCTGCGCAGCGCGACGTTCTGCTCCTTCGCGACGGTGAACTCGCCGCGTGAGCCCGCGATGTACTCGCGGTAGTCCGCGCCGTCGAGCCCGAACGCGAGCGCGTCGCGCACCGCCCAGCCGCGCGCCTCCAGCTGTGCCTGGTGCTCGGGCCGGTAGCTGGCGAGCGCAAGCTCGAACTGCTTGCCGGTGCGCCGCGGCAGGTCGAGGAACGTCGTCCACTCGCGGTCCTTGCTCCAGGCGTAGTCGCGCCCGTCGATCGTCACCTGCCGCCACGGCTGATGCCAGTTGCCGACGGTCGTGTACACGTCGCGCGGCGGCGCGTCGACGCGGTCCCACAGGTCGCAGACGACCGGCTGGCGCGTCGGCTGGAAGCGGAAGCGCTCCGAGACCGGCAGCCCGCAGTCGGGCGCGCCGATGTTCTCCGCGAACGTGAAGAAGGCGCAGTGCGGCTCGAGGAAGTCGATGCTCGCCTGCTTGCCCTCGGCCAGCTCGATCTGCAGCTGGACCGGATCGGTCTGCAGGTAGACGAGCCGGTTCGTCGCGTGGTGCTCGGGCAGCGGCGGCGTGCCGCCGTGCAGGTTCACGATCAGCTCGGCCTCGCGGTAGAGGCGCTTCAGGCCGCCGGCGTCGAGCGGCCCGTGCACCGGCGCGCCCTCGTCGTGCAGCGCGTGGTAGGCCCACTGCCCCCCGAGGTCGAAGCCGCGGAGCGTGCGGTCGATGAAGCCGGCGGCGTTCCCGCCGGTGTCGAACATCGCCGGATGGCGTCCGTGCGCCTCGACGTACCACGGCTCGAAGCCCAGCTGCTCGAAGCCGAGCAGGTAGTGCAGCGTCTGCCAGATGACGCCGGGAACCGGCATCTTGGCCATCATCCCGAGCAGCACGATTCTCCTGCTCATCGACCCACCACCGAGAGCGAGGGGCGCTCGACCGGCTCCCACAAGCCGAGGTCGTCGAGCAGCTTGCGCGCCGCGCGGATCGCGGGCTCCAGCGGGTCCTCCTCGCGGATCCGCCGCGTCGCCAGCTCCTGCAGCTCGCGCAGCGCCTCCGGCTCCAGCGTCACCGGCGCCTCCGGCAGCGGGGCGCCCCGCTGCGCCGCGTGCAGCTCGGCGTACAAGCCGCCGCGCGCGAGCAGTTCCGCGTGCGTGCCCTGCTCGACGACGCGGCCGCCGTCGACGGCGAGGATCAGGTCGGCGTCGCGGACCGTCGAGAGGCGGTGCGCGACGACGAACGTCGTGCGGCCCCGGATCAGCCGCGCGAGCGCTTCGAGGATCACCGCCTCGGTGCGCGAGTCGATCGAGGAGGTCGGCTCGTCGAGGATCAGGATCGGCGCGTTCTTCAGGAACGCCCGCGCCACCGAGATGCGCTGGCGCTCGCCGCCGGACAGCAGCGCGCCGCGCTCGCCGAGCTTCGTGTCGTAGCCCTTCGGCAGCGCGCTGACGAAGTCGTGCGCGTTCGCCGCGCGCGCGGCCGCCTCGACCTCGTCGTCGTCCGCCTCCAGCCGTCCGTAGCGGATGTTCTCGCGGATCGTGGCGCCGAACAGCAGCGGCTCCTGCAGCACGACGCTGATCTGCGCGCGCAGCGACTCCAGCTTGAGGTCGCGCACGTCGTGGCCGTCGAGCGTCACGTGGCCCGAGTGCGGGTCGTAGAAGCGCGTCAGCAGCGACAGCAGCGTCGACTTGCCGGCGCCGGTCGGACCGACGATCGCGACGCACTGCCCCGGGTCCACGCGGAAGGTGACGTCCTTGAGCGTGCCCTTGCGCCCGCGGTAGGCGAAGTCGACGTGCTCGAACGCGACCGCCCCGCGCACGCCGCTCAGCACGCGCGCGTTCGGCCGCTCGACGATGTCGGGCTCGGTCTCCAGCAGCTCGAACGCCGAGCGCAGGGAGATGAACGCCTGCTGGAGCGAGCTGAACGTCGTCGAGATCTGCTCCAGCGGCTTGTACATCGACGCGATGTAGCCCATGACGACGACCAGCTCGCCGGCCGTCATGTCCTTCTGCAGCACGTGGTGCGCGCCGAACGCCAGCACGAGCGCGGTGCCGGTCGCGGTGATCATCGTGACCGCGAGCGTGAAGACCGTCTGGCGCACGGTCAGGTGCACGCGCGCGTTGACGGCCTCCTCGCCCTGCAGGCGGAATCTCTTGTACTCGTGCCGCTCGCGGCCGAACGCGACGATCACGCGCAGCATCGACATCGCCTCGTGCACGATCGTCAGCGAGTCGCCCTCGAGCTTGCGCACGGTGTAGACGCGCGGCTCGATGTTGCGCGTGTAGTAGCCGGCCGACAGGTAGACGAACGGCACCACCGTGAGCGACAGCAGCGCCAGCACCGGCTGGATCTGCTCGATCACGAGGAACATGCCGACGAGCGTCAGGATGCTCTGAAGCAGCGGCGGGATCGCCACGGTGACGGCGCCGACCGCGGCCGCCTGCGTGTTGATCTGGAACATCAGCTTGCCCATCTGCTTGCTGTCGTGGTAGGCCATCGACAGCTTCTGGGCGTGCCGGAACATGTCGCTGCGCAGGTCCAGCACCATGCTCTGGTCGAGCTTCGTGTTGACGTAGTTGTCGACGACCGCGAGGCCGTGCTCCAGCGCCGTGAAGACGAGCCCGGCGATCACCGCGACCGCCAGCAGCTGGTACGTGCCGATCCCGTCGAGCCAGCCGATCAGCGACGGCAGCGGCTTGTTGCCGAGCACCGTGTCGAGCAGGATCGCGAGCGGCCACGGGCTCAGCAGCGACATCCCCGCCGAGGCGGCCATCAGCACGAGCGAGGTGATCGCGAGGCCCTTGTGGGGACGCAGGTAGGGACCGATGCAGCGGAAGTCCTTGAGGAACGCGAACGGGCTCTCCGCCTCGCCCTTGCGACGCATCGCGACGATGCGGCCGATCGCGGCAAGCGCGCGCAGCGGCAGCTGCGTGAAGCGACTCATGCGTCGTCCTCCATGACGCGCACGGCGCGCAGCGCGACGGCGGTCGCGGCGCCGCACTCGAACGTCGCGACCGCGAGCAGCAGCGCGAGCGGCGCGCCGGTGACGACGGCCGTCTCCCACTCGGCGCAGAGGACCGCGAGCAGCGCCGCCGCGGCCAGCCCGCCGAGCGCGACGCGGCCAACGCGAGGAAGATGCGGATGCACGCGCACGCGCACGAGCTGGCGGCCCTGCCCGTGCTCCTCGACGGCCGCCCGCAGTCGCACGCCGCCGAACGCGCCGGCCGCCGTGTGCAGCTCCCAGCGCTCGCAGCCGCCGGCGCGGCGCACGCGCAGGCCGCCGGCGCGCAGCGCGCTCTCCAGCGCCGTGACGCGCGCGGTCAGCGGGCTCCAGCGCTCGTGCCAGCTCGACACGACGCGCGTGCAGGGCAGGCGGAAGCCGCGTCGGCAGCCGCGCCGCCACGGCGTGAGGCCGCTGCGCGTGCGGCCGACGAGGCGCGCGACCGGCTGCATCAGCACGAGCAGCGCGGTCAGCGCGCCGGCCGCGAGGCGCGTGCCCAGAGGCCGGTCGCGCACGCAGCAGCGGCGCGCGGTCGCGAGCGCCTGCCAGCACGGCAGCGCGAGCGCGCCGGCCAGCAGCGGCAGCGCGACGAGCAGCGGACGGGCGACCGCGCCGAGCGCGCTCGTGAGCGCCAGCGCCGTGACGAGCAGCCACCACTCCGGCGCCGCGGACAGCGCGAGCAGCAGCGGCTGCGGCTGCTCGATCCCCTGTTGGAACGCGCCGGATCCGAACTGGCCGTAGTAGACCCGCGAGCGGCGCAGCGGGACGCTGCCGCGCCCGTAGATGCGTCCGCCCCAGGCGAGGTGACCGGGCGTGTTGTACTTCTCCGGCCAGGACCGCTCCAGCAGCGCCTCGGCGCGCCCGTAGCCGCGCTGCTGACGCCAGAAGCGCCGCACGCTGCCGCGCCGGTGGTGCCACACGACGGCGGCGGGGTGGAAGCCGAGCGTCCAGCCGCGCTCCTGCAGCCGCCAGCAGACGTCGACGTCGTCGCCGGCGACGCGGAACTGCTCGTCGAAGCCGCCGATCGCCTCCAGGCGGTCTCTGCGGAAGGTCATGTTGCAGCCGGGGATGTGCTCCGCGACCGTGTCGCTCAGCAGCACGTGCACCGGCCCGCCGGGCGCGTTGGCGACGCACTCGGCGACGAGCCCGTCGCGCGGGACCGGCAGGTTCGGGCCGCCGACGCCGGCGCGGTCCTCGTCGGCGTCGCGCAGCGCGAGCGCGACGTAATCGAGCCAGTGCGGGTCGGGGTAGGCGTCGTCGTCGAGGTAGGCGATCAGCTCGCCGCTCGCCGCGCGCAGGCCGGTGTTGCGCGCCGCGGAGAGGCCGCGATTCGGCGTGCGGATCAGACGCACGCGCGGGTGCGCGGCGACGACCTCGGCGGTCGCGTCGGTCGAGCCGTCGTCGACGACGATCGCCTCGACGTCGGGGTACGCCAGCCGCCCGACCGCGTCCAGCGTCTCGCCGATCGTGGCGGCGCCGTTGAAGGTGCAGACGACGACCGAGACGCGCGGCGCCTCGGCGCCGGCCGCGTCGCCGAGCGGCAGGTCGGCGTAGGCGCGGCGCGCGGCGGCGAGCGCCGGCTTCGGCCTGCGCGCGCGGTCGACGAGGCCGAAGTCCCAGTCGGTCACCTCGGCGCCGCCGGTGTGCCACGCGTCGGTCCAAGCGAACACGTACGTGCCGGCGCAGCCGCCGCCGAAGCTCGTACGCAGCTGCTCGCGCACCGCGTGCGCCTGCCGCTCGCGGCCGTGGCGGCGGCTGTCGAGCCCCAGCTCGGTCAGCACGAGCGGGCGTTCGCCGGCGCGGTTCTGCAGGCGCGCGACGTAGGCGGCGAGCCTGGCCGGGTCCTCCAGGTAGACGTTGTAGGAGACGAGGTCGAGCTGCGGCAGCTCCAGGTACTCGGTGCTGGGGAAGCTCGCGTAGCTGACGAGCCCGTTCGGATCCTCGGCCTTGGCGGCGCGGCGCAGCCGCTCGACGAAGCGCTCGACCTTGCCGCGCCCGTGCCAGCGCACGATCGAGGCGGGGATCTCGTTGCCGACGAGGTAGCCGAGCACGGCGGGGTGGCCGGCGCAGGCGGCGACGCCGGCCGCGACGCGCGCCTCGATCGCAGCGGCGCGGCGGCGCGAGTCGAGGAACGTCACGTGCTGCTCCCACGGCAGGCCGACCGTCACCCACAGGCCGTGGCGCTGCGCCGCGTCGAGCAGCCAGCGCGGCGGGACCGTGTAGGTGCGCAGCGCGTTGACGCCGTTCGCGGCCATCGCGCGGAAGTCGTCCTCGACCTGCGCGCGGTCGCCGTACGGCGCTCCGTCCTCACCGGGCGCGAACGTTCCGTACGTGACACCGGCCAGCCACAGGCGCTCGGCGCCGACCGCGAGGAACTTGCCGTCGACGCGCGGACGCGCGCCGCTGGCGCTCGGCCGCGGGCCAGGCAGCGGATCCGCGACCGGCGTCAGCCGTGCCGGTCTGGGAGTCGTGTGGGGGTGGCTGTGGTGGCGGCTCGAACGAGCCGCCGTGCCCATCTGCGTCGTCATCGTTCACGCTCGGGGAGGGGGCGGCGACCATAGGCGGGCTTTCTTGAGGGGTCGACGGGCCCGTGGACGCGCGTCCGAGCGGGTTCAACAGCGATGGTGAGGTTTTGACGACTTGAATCGGGTCCCGACCCTAGGAATAAACAAGTTTGCAGCGGGGAAATCGGCGTGCGGTTGATCCTCGGCGGCATGGTCGCCGGCGTGCCCGGCCACGGCGGCGCGACGTGGGCGGCGCTGCAGTACGCGCTCGGCTTGCGCGCGCTCGGCCATGACGTGCTGCTGCTCGACGAGGTCCGGGGGCCGGGCGACCCGGCGGCGCGCGCGGCCTGCCTCGCGCAGGTGACGGACGCGTTCGCGCTGCACGAGCGCGCCGCGCTGCTGACCAGCGGCGGGAGCGCGATCGGCTGCTCCTACGACGAGGTGCTGACGTTCGCCGTCGGCGCCGACCTGCTGATCAACCTCGCCGGCACGGTGCGCGACCAGGCGGTGCTGGAGGCGGTCCCACGGCGGCTGCTCGTCGACCTCGACCCCGCCTTCACGCAGCTGTGGCACGCGCAGGGGGTCGACGTCGGCATCTCGGCGCACGACCGCTACGCGTCCGTGGGTCTTCGTGTGGGGGAGCCCGATTGCGCCGTGCCGGACGGCGGCGTGCGCTGGGCGCCGACGTTGCCGCCGGTCGTGCTGGAGCACTGGCCGGTCGCTGTCGGAGAGCCGACCGAGGGGCTGACGGCGATCGCCAACTGGCGCTCGTACGGGACGATCGAGCATGAGGGCGTGCGCTACGGGCAGAAGGCGCACAGCGTGCGCGCGCTGATCGACCTGCCGCGGCGGCTGGCCGAGCCGCCCCGCTTCGCGCTGCTGATCGACCCGAGCGAGACGGCGGACATCGCGTCGCTGCACCGCCACGGCTGGGTGCTGATCGACGCCGCGCACGAGACGGCGACGCCCGCGTCGTACGCGCGCTTCGTGCGCGCCTCGGAGGCCGAGCTGGGGATCGCGAAGGAGGGCTACGTCGTGAGCCGCTGCGGCTGGTTCAGCGATCGCTCCGCGTGCTACCTGGCAAGCGGGCGGCCGGTCGTGGCGCAGCGCACCGGCTGGCAACGCGTATTGCCGGAGGGCGAGGGCCTGCTCGGCTTCGACGACGCGGCCGAGGCCGCCGACGCGGTCGAGGCCGTGCGCGCCGATCCGGCGCGGCACCGCGCGGCGGCGCGGGCGCTGGCGGAGGAGTGGCTGGACGCGCGCAAGGTGCTGCCCGCGCTGCTGGAGGTCGGGCTTGGCTGAGGACGCGGCGCTCGCCGACGCGCTCGCGCCCGGGCTGTCCGAGCCGGTCCGCGTCCTCGCGCGCCGCGACTCGCCGTACGCGTCGAGCTTCCCGCTCGCCGAGCTGGACGTCGAGGCCGGCGACGGCGCGCGCATCACGGTCGTGTGGAAGGACCTCACGCCTGGCGCGATGCTGCCGGGCGCGCGGGCGGCCCGCGGCGCCGCCGCCAGCGCCGATCCGGCGCGCGAGCTGCGCGCCTACGAGCTGCTGGAGGGCGCCGGCCTGGGCACGCCGCGGCTGGTCGCGTCCGTCGAGGAGCCGCAGCGGACGTGGCTGTTCGTCGAGGCGGTCCGCGGCGCGCGGCTGGAGCACACCGGCGACGCGGCGGCGTGGACGGCGACGGCGGGCTGGCTCGCGCGCGCGCACGTGGAGCTGACGGCGCGCGCGAGCGATCCGGCGTGGCCGCCGCCGTGGCAACCGCCGGACCTCGATGCGGCTGCCGCACGCGATCCCCGCGTCGCCGCGCTGCTCCCCTCGCTCGCCGCCGCACGCGCCCGTCTCGCCGCCGCCCCGCCCGCCGTGATCCACGGCGAGCTGTACGCGGCGAACGTGCTGATCGACGGCGAGCGCGTCTGCGCGATCGACTGGGAGACGATCGCGCGCGGTCCCGCGCTGCTCGACCTCGCCACGCTGACCGCCGGCGCGTGGGACGACCCCGGCGAGCCGCTTGCCGAGGCCTACCGCACCGCCCTGCCCGACCCGCCGGCGCCCGAGCCGTTCTACACCGACCTCGCCGCCGCGCGGCTGCTCACCGCCGCGCGCTGGCTCGCCGCGCCAGCCGGTTGGCGACCGCCGCCCGAGCAGGCGCGCGACTGGCTGCGCGACGCGGAGGCGATCGCGGGCAGAATCCCCACATGAGCGCTGTGCGTCGCCTGATCGTGAACGCCGACGACTTCGGCCTCAGCGCCGGCGTCAACCGCGGCATCGCGCAGGCGCACGAGCACGGGATCCTCACGAGCGCGTCGCTGATGGTGCGCGCGGGCCACGCGCCGGAGGCGGCCGACTACGCGAAGGCGCATCCCGAGCTGAGCGTCGGGCTGCACGTCGACCTGTACGAGTGGCGCTACACGGGCGAGCACTGGGTCGCCGCCTACGAGCACGTGCCGCCCGGCGACGCGACCGCGGTCGCCGCGGAGGTGGCGGCGCAGTGCGAGCGCTTCTGCGCGCTGACGGGACAGGAGCCGACGCACCTCGACGCGCACCAGCACGCGCACCGCGAGGAGCCGGCGAAGTCGATCGTGCTGGAGTTCGGCAGACGCTTCGGTATCCCGGTCCGCAGCTTCGCTCCGGGGCTGCGCTACGAGGGCGGCTTCTACGGGCAGGCCGGCAAGGGGGAGCCGTGGCCGGAGGGGATCACGGTCGAGGCGCTGTGCGAGCTGCTGCGCGCGCTGCCGCCGGGCGCAACCGAGCTCGGCTGCCACCCGGCGATCGACGACGAGTCAGGCTCCTCCTACTCGGCGGAGCGGACCGTCGAGACGGCGACGCTGTGCGACCCGCGCGTGCGCGAGGTCATCGACGCCGAGGGCGTCGTCCTCTGCTCTTACCGCGACTGGCGAGCGGACGCGTAGGGCTCGACGGCAGCCCGCCGGCTTCCAGCTCGCGCTGGAGGCCGAGGCTCGCCACCATCGAGACGACGTCGCGCACCTGGTCCTCCAGCACGAACGTGATGCCGACGCCGTCGGCGCCGGCGCGCGCGGTGCGGCCGATGCGGTGGACGTAGTCCTCCGTCGCGGCGGGCGCGTCGAAGTTGATGACGTGGGTGACGTCGCGCACGTCGATGCCGCGCGCGGCGACGTCGGTCGCGACGAGCGTGTCGATGCGGCCGGACTCGAACTGCGCGAGCGCGCGCTCGCGCTGCGCCTGCGACTTGTCGCCGTGCATCGCGGCGACCTTCACCGTCTCGACGCGACTGAGCTGCTTCGCGAGCCGGTCGGCGCCGCGCTTGGTGCGCACGAACACGAGCGTGCGCCCGCGCTCCTGCTCCGTCAGCTCGGACACGAGCGCGTCGGTGCGGCGCTCGCGCGTGACCTTTACGAAGCGGTGCTCGACGGCGCCGCGCGCCTGCTGCGGCGGCCGGTGCGCGTGCCGTCTCGCCTGATGCGTGTAGACGCGCGCGATGCGGTCGACCTCGCCCGCGAGCGTCGCCGAGAACAGCATCGTCTGACGGTCCTCGGGCGTGAGCGCGACAAGGCGGTCGACGACGGGGCGGAAGCCCATGTCGAGCATGCGGTCGGCCTCGTCGAGCACGAGCACGTCGACCTCGCCGAGCGAGACGGCTCTGCGGTCGAGCAGGTCGACGAGGCGGCCGGGCGTCGCGACCAGGATGTCCGCTCTGCGCGCGGCCTTGATCTGCGGGTTGATGCCGGCGCCGCCGTAGACGGCCGCGATGAGGAGGCCGCGCGCTCTGGCGATCGACGACAGCTCGTCGACGATCTGGCTCGCCAGCTCGCGCGTCGGCGCGAGCACGAGCGCGCCCGGCTCGCCGGGGCGGCGTCTGGCGTGACGGCCGGGCTCGACGCAGTCGACGAGCGGGATCCCGAACGCGAGCGTCTTGCCCGAGCCGGTGGGGGATTCGACGAGCACGTCGTGCCCCTCGAGCACGTCGCCGATCACGAGCTGCTGAACGGCGAACGGCCGCTCGATCCCGCGCGCGCGCAGGGCGCCGGCCACGGGCTTGGACACGCCGAGCTCGGCGAAGGTGGACTGCTGCATGTGCTGCTCCTTGCAGCCGGGCGCGATCGCGCTCCGGCGCTGTGTGGTGGGGAGAGATTCGACTGTCCCCAACCGCGCGACGCGCCTTCAGGAGCAAGAACCTCGCGCGCGGTGGCACCGCGCACGACGTTCACCTTACCATTGCTTCACCGGCTGCCTGTACTGTGCACGCCATCTCGCAGCAACTGGAACAGCACGCTCCCGCCGGCCCCACGCCGGACGACGTCCAGCCGACTGAGAACGAGACGCTGGATCGCATCCTCACCGGCCTGGTGACGGTGCTGCCCGTGCTCGCGCTCGGGCTCGTCGGCTGGCAGCTGTGGGGGCACGCGCTCGGCTGGAACGACGTGTTCGTGTTCGCGATCATGTACACGGCCTCCGGCCTCGGGATCACCGTCGGCTTCCATCGCCTCTTCACGCACCGCTCGTTCAAGACGAAGCGGCCGATCCGCCTGCTGCTCGCGATCTGCGGCTCGATGGCGATCGAGGGGCCGATCACCTCGTGGGTCGCCGACCACCGCAAGCACCACGCCTTCTCCGATCGCCTCGGCGATCCGCACAGCCCGCACGTCGACCACGGCCACGGCCTGCGCGGGGCGCTGCGCGGACTCGCGCACGCGCATGTCGGCTGGCTGTTCATCCACACGCAGCGCGCCAACAAGGAGCGCTACGCGCCGGACCTGCTGCGCGACCCGGACATCGCGTGGGTCGACCGCACCTTCTTCGTCTGGTCGGTCGCCGGCTTCGTGGTCTCGTTCGGGCTCGGCTTCGCGTTCGGCGGACGGCTCGCGGACGGCTTCACCGGCATGCTGTGGGGCGGCCTCGTGCGGATGCTCGTGCTGCACCACGCGACGTACTCGATCAACTCGCTGTGCCACTTCTTCGGACGCCGCCCGTTCGAGACCGACGACGAATCGCGCAACCTCGCGTGGCTCGCGCCGCTGACGTTCGGCGAGGCATGGCACAACGGCCACCACGCCTTCCCGACGTCCGCGCGCCACGGGCTCGAACGCTGGCAGCTCGACGTCTCGGCGGCGATCATCGCCACGCTCGAACGCCTCGGCCTCGCCTGGGACGTCGTGCGGATCGACCCGGCGAAGCTCGCCGACAAGCGCGCGTCGGCTTAGCGCGGACCGCCGGGGATCTCGTCGCGCTTCGCGGGCAGTGCGGCGGAGGCGGGGCCGTTGGGGCCGGGCGGCAGCCCGGTGAGCGCGGCGGCAGCGCGGGCTCCGCTCGCCTGCGGGGCGGTCCAGTCGACCGGTGCCGGCGTGGCCTGCAACAGCACCGGCCACGTCAAGGGATCGATCTGGCCGGTGACCGGCAGGCCGTTGCGCGTCTGGAAGTCGGCGACCGCGCTCGCGGTGTCGGCGCCGTACTGCCCGTCGACCGTCACCGGCTCGCCCGCGCCGAGCAGGTGCTGCTGCGCCCACACGACGAGGTCGCCCTTCGAGCCGACCTTGCCGTCGCTGCCGGCCTTCAGCGTCGGCCACAGCGTCGCCGGTCTGTCGAGCGGATCGACCGGATCTCCGAGCGCCTGCCAGTCCGAGTCGCTCGCGAACTGCCACACCCACCAGCTCACGCCGCGCGCGCCGTAGGCGGTCGACAGCTGGCGGAAGCGGCGGATGTCGGCCGGGTCGGGGCCGTCGTAGGTCTGGCCGAGCGGGTAGATCGCCGTCTCGTACGGGACGTTCCACTCGTACGTGTGCGCGAGCGCGGCGTCGACCGAGTCGCCGATCGTCTTCCAGTAGACCTGCGGCAGGTTGAACGTCGCACCGCCGCCCGGCGCCATGAAGACGCTGTAGGGGAGGCCGGGGTGGTAGTCGACATACGGGAACGACGTGAGCCCGACCGGATAGTCGTTGCCGACGAGCGCACGCAGCTGCTGCATGTAGCGCTGCGCCTGCGCGTAGCGGCCCTCGTAGGCGCTCTCGGCGTCGATCACGAAGCAGTCCGCGCCGGCGTCCTTCGCGGCGGCGCCGGCGGCCGCCTCGCCGAGCGGGTCTCTGCCGTAGACGAACTGCCACGCGCACACGCGCAGGCCGGCTGCCTTCAGCGCCGCGACGGCGGTCGCGTTGAACTGCGACCACACGTTGACGCCGTCGGCGCTCTTGACGAACACCGTGCTCACGCCGTGCGCGGCCGCCTGCGCGGCGATCGCCGCCGGGTCGCCGCCCTCGGACTTCGACAGGTACCAGATCCACATGCCGCTGCCGTCGAACGCGCTCGGGCCGGTCGGCGGCGAGCCCGAGACCGGGCGGAGCTTCGGCGGGTTGCGGACGCTGATGCGGACCGGATTCGAGAACTTCCGCACCGGGTTGACGACGCGGATCAGCCCGCTGATCGCGTTGCCCGGCACGCGCACGACGATCCGCGTCGCGGTGCGGAAGCGGCCGCCGACGGCGCGCGTCCCGACGCGTCCCCCGGCTCTCGACCGCACGGGGAACACGACCTTCGCGCGCCGGCTCATCCCGCCGGCGCCGACGAGCATGGAGCCGGTGCGCGTCATCACTCTGTGCGACGTGCAGGGGAACGGCTTCGACGAGCAGCGGATGAAGACGATCCGCGGACGACCGGTGCGCGGCGCCCGCGCGTCGGCCGCGGGAGCGAGCAGCGTCGCGAGCGCGCAGAGGGCGCACGCGAGCGCGACGACGAGCGGGATGCGAAGACGAGCGACGGTCATCTGCGAACGACGGCGGCGGGGCCGGCAGCCGCCCCAGCTTAGGCCCCGCCATGCGCCCATCCTGGGCGCGCCGTTGCAGTCCGGAACAGAGCGGGCGTCGCGGAGTTGCGCTACGCGATCTCGATCGCCTCGTACACCTCGACCGTCCCGCCGCCGTCGAGCACCGGCGCGCCCTTCGCCTTCGCGGTCGCCTCGTCGAGGCTCGCGGCGGTGATGATCGAGTAGCCGCTGAGGTGGTTCGGCGCGCTGCCGTTGCCGCCGCCGGCGGTCACCGTCGCGGAGGCGCCGAACGGGTTGCCCATGTCGACGAGCGCGTCGCCGAGGCCGCCGAGGAAGCCTCTCCAGGCCTCCATGCTCGCCTGCCGCTCGGCGTCGGTGTCGGCGACTCGTCCTCCGGTGTATGCCAGCACGTACTTCGCCATCGTCCTGCTCCTTTCGTGGGGTCGGCGCGTCAGGCGGGGATCCCGCTGCGCGCGAAGCTGTCGAGCACGCCGTTCCAGCCTCTGGCGTGGTTGGCGCGCGAGTCCTCGTCGAGCAGACCGGCGTGCTCGATCGTGACGGTCGTGCGGCCGGGCTCCTCCTCGGCGAAGGTGACCGCGACCTCGCTCTCGTGGTTGGCGTAGGGGCCGGTCCCCTCCCACGCCCAGCTGTAGACGAGCCGGTCGGGGCGCGAGACCTCGCGGTAGGTGCCGTAGACGACCATGTCGTCTCTGTCCGCGTCGGGGATCCGCATCTCCAGCCGGTAGCCGCCGCCGACGCGCACGTCGAGCGCGGCGATCGTCACCTCGTGGGCCGGGTCGGCCTTCCACCAGCGCTTCAGCACCTCGGGGTTCGTCCACGCGTCGAAGACCGCCTCGACCGGCGCCGCGAACGTCCGCTCCACGCGCACCGTGCCGGTGTCGACGTCGATCTCGCTCATGCTCTGTCCTCCTGTCGCTCGTTCAGGAACTCCTCGACGACGTCGAGCTTGCGCTCCCACAGCGCCCGCTGTCTCGCGAGCCACGCGTAGGCCTCCTCCAGCGAGCGCTCGCGCAACTGCAGCCGGTGCGTGCGCCCGTCGATCACGCGCACGATCGCGCCGGCCTCCTCCAGCACCTTCAGGTGCTTGCTGATCGCCGGCTTGGAGACGGGGAAGTCGTGCGTCGCCTCGCCGACCGTCAGCTCGCCGCTCGCGAGCCGTTCGAGGATCGCGCGCCGCAGCGGGTGGGAGACGGCGACGAAGGTGCGGTCGAGCGTCGCGGGAGCACTGTTAGCCATGTGGTTAACAATAGGCGGACGCGGCCGCGCGCGCAAGCCCACGTGCTGCGAGCGGGCGCGGCGGCGCGCTAGAAGGCGACGCGGACGATCCGCGCGCTCGGCGCGGCGCCGCCGACCGCGCCGGGGCGCAGCAGCGTCACGTAGGCGGCGCGGCCGGCCAGCGCCGTCGTCCACAGCAGCGTGCCGGTGCGGCGCGGCGTGCCGGACGGGCAGCGGCTCGGCTCGCTGCCCTGCGTCGTGTAGCCGGGCTCGTGGCCCTCGTCGCGCCGCGCGGTGGCGCCGATCCGCAGCAGCGTGCGCGCGCCGCGCAGCGTGCGCGTACCGACCACGCGCAGCTGCTGGCTGCAGTAGGAGGACTGCACGTACAGGAGCCGCCCGCGGTCGAGCGCGGGCTGCGACAACTGGCCGCCGCGCATCGCGAGCACGCGGCGGCGGTGCTGCGATCTCAAGTTGGCGATCACGATCGCGCTGCCGCCGCGCGTCGTGGCGGCGTAGGCGAGGTGATCGCCGGAGAGCGCCGGGCGGTCGATCGCCTCGCGACGTCCAGCGCCGGCGACGACCCGCGCGACGCCGGCGGCCGGCACCGCCTGCGCGACCGGCAGCGGCAGCGCCCACAGGCGGTCGCCGCCGCCGGGCCGGCCGGCGCGCCACACGAGCCAGCGGTCCGAGACGGCGAGCTGCGTCGCGCCGGGGGCGTCGAGCCGCACGACCGTCGCGCCGCTCGCCCGATCCGCGACCGTGAGCGTCGCGCCGCTGCGCGTCGCGACGTAGCGGCCGCCGATCGCGACGTTCTCCGCCGCCACCTGCGTGACCGCGTCGCCGTCGACCAGCACCGCGCCGTGGTGGTCGATGCGCTCATACGCGAGCAGCGCGCCGGCGCGCGAGGGATCCGTCGCGCCGGTGGCGACGACGTGCGGGCGCTGCGCGGCGCTCGCGCTGCCGCTTGCGAGGAGCGCGAGCGCCAGTGTCGCGAGCAGCGCGCCGTCGGCGAGCCGCAGACGGCGCAGCAGCGACGGCTGCTCGGCCATCCTCTGCTCCAGCCGCCGCCCGAGCGTCGCGTAGCGCGGCGCCATCAGCGCGACCGGCAGCGCGCGGCCGGCGCCGAAGCCGATGCCGATCAGCAGGCCGCTCGCGAGCGACCCGCTCGCGAGCGCGATCCCCGCCAGCGCCCAGACCGCGAGCGTGAGCACGTAGGTCGTGAAGCCGAAGCCGAGCAGCACGCCGTAGAGGCCGGTCGCGAGCGGCAGCGGCAGCGTGCGCCGCCACGGCTCCGGCACCTGCCGGCGGATCTGCGGGAAGACGCGCACGCCCAGCAGCTCGCCGAGCGCGGTCAGCGCGAGGATCGTCACGGCCGCGACGAGCGGCGCGGTGCCGCCGTCGCCGGCGACGAGCGAGCCGAGCGCGGACAGGCTCGTGAACGTGACCGCGCCGCCCGCGAGCGTCCCGAGCGCGAACGTCGTGCAGCTCGCCGCGACGCCGCCGCTGCCGACGACCGCGCGCCGGCTGCCGATCGTCTCCACGACCGAGAAGCCGCACGGCGACCAGGCGCCGGTGACGCCGGCGACGAACGCGGTCGCGAGCAGGATCGCGGCGGTCGCGCTCATCGCCTCAGCACGGCACCTGGGTCTGGAAGTACATGACGCAGAAGACTCTGCGGCCGCTGTAGCAGTAGCCGGTCAGCGCGGTGTCGCCGTTGATGCGCGTCTGGTGGTAGGCGCAGCAGTCCATCAGCCGGCGCACCTTGCCGCCGCAGCAGCGATACCAGGAGCCGTCGACCCGCGTGCGGAAGCCATATCTGTCGGGGATCCCGTCCTGACAGATGCGCGTTCGCGGGGCGCGCGGAAGCGGACGGCCGTCGGGGTCGGTGAGGCGACGACCGTGCTCGTCGAGCGGATGGCCGTGACGGTCGATCGGCCGGCCGAGGTCGTCGACGGGCTTGCCGTCGCTCGCGCGCAGCGGATAGCCGTGGATGTCGACGCGCGGGATCCCCGTCGGGTGCGGGCAGGACGCGGTCGTGTAGGTGTGGCCGCAGTAGTGGTAGGCGTCGGCGTCCTCGGTGCCGGCCTGGAGCGCTGCGGCGCCGGTCGCGGTCGCGAGCAGCCAGCCGCTCGCGCGCGCGAGGAAGCCGCGGCGGTCGGTGCCGGCCGCGAGCGCGTCGGAGAGGCGGGGGCGCTCAGGCATGCGCCGGCTCCGGCCGGTGGGCGCGCGCCTCGGCGGTGGCGACGAGCGCTTCGAGCTGACGGGCGCTGTTGAACGTGCCCTGCGCGAGGACGGTGCCGTCGAGGGCGAGCACGAGCGCGTAGGGGCTGCCGGGGATCGCGTGCGCGCGCCAGACGTCCTGGTCCGCGTGCTCGTCGAACGTCTCGACGGCGAGCAGCGGATCGCTTTGGAGGGCTTTCACGGCCGGCCCCAGCGCCTGGCACATCGGGCAGCCCTCGGAGCTGAAGATGGCGAGCGCGAAGCGTGCTGACGGTTGCGGGACGAAGCGGTCGATGACGGGGGCGCGGCTGCCGCGCGGCGGGCCCTCGCCGTCGATCTCCAGCGGCAGCTGCGGCGGGATCGCGAGCCGCAGCTCGCCGACCTCGCGCGCGAGCGCGAGCACGAGGATCGCGAGTCCGGCGGTCGCCGCGAGCGCGATCCCGAGCCCGACCGCGAGCCATGCCTCGGCGCTCGGGTCGGTGTGCGGAATCTGCGGCAGCAGCGCGTACGCGGCCGCCAGTGCGAGCGTGCGCGCAAGCGCGGCGCGCGTGACGCGCGAGCGCCCGCCGAGGCAGCCGCACGGCTGGCCGGCCTTGCCGGTGCCGAGCGCGCGGCCGAGCAGCGCCGCGAAGGCGAGCATCAGCGCCGCGCTGGCGTAGGCCGCCGCATCCAGCCCCACCGCCACGCCGATGCCGAGCAGCAGCTCCGCGACGACCGCCCCGCCCCACGCCGCCGCGCGCGCTCGGGGGGTCCGCAGGCCATACGTCGCGAGCGCGGCGCGGGTGCGCGCGGGCGCGAGAAGCTTCGCGGCCGCCGAGCCGAGCAGCACGAGCCCGAGCAGCACGTCGGCGATCGTCGCGAGCATCGCGCGGCATCACAGCAGATCCCGCGCAAGCACGGCAACCCTTCCGGCATCCCGCGAGCCCGCGCTCCGGCTAGAGTTCGAACCCCCGGGGGCGTGGTGCTAACGGGAACACGCGGCCTTTGCAAGGCTGAGTTGGGGGTTCGATTCCCCCCGCCTCCACTGATCCTTCGTCGGCTGGCCTGTGAAGCGGCCGCGCCGGCGACGTTGCGTCAGCTCGCTGACATCTCACGAGAGGGGCTTCGCGGTCCGTCTGCCGGATTTCGCGATTTGCCCAAGGACGAATCTGCCGTGGCAATAATTAGCTCTCAAATAGCGGTAGTTGCGCTAACCGTGAGAGTGTGTACAGTCCTGGGACAGTCGCTGAAGCACCGGCTTCGGCATCGTTACCTGGAGGTAAGTAATCATGATCGAACAGATCATTGTAGGAGTGGTCATCAATCTCAGCTCTGAGCTAATCAAACTGCTTGCGAAGGGCCCCAGGCGACTAGCGTGAGTCGGCTGCCCCGCGCCTCATCGCCGCTTCCGCCGGCCGCCACCGATCGGTGAGACGGTGCGGAAGGCGTTCTCGGCGAAGGCGCGGGGCTCGAGCTTGGCGGCGATGCGCTGCAGCTCGCGGCGCTCCGCGGTCGAGAGGCGGTGGGGGCGGCGACCCAGCTCCAGCAGGCGACGGCGCTCGGCGGGGCTGAGCGCGCCGAAATGCTGGCGCGCCAGCAGCCCGACTTGGGCGAGCGCGATCAGGCGGAACAGCGGCAGCTTCTTGGCGGTGCCCAGCATGCTCCACACCTACCCGGTCCGGCGGTGCTCACACGACCCGCCGCCGCGCTACGGCAGGTTTGTCGCCCCCGCTCCCGCGCTGATCTGCGGGACGGCGATCGGTTCGCTGATGGCGCCGATGCTCGGACATATCTCGACCGCGCGCGCCCCAGCCCCGATCAGCGCCACCACGCCCATGCCGTTCCGGAAGCGGACGCACGCGCTCGATCCTCGCGGCGCCGGGCGGTACGCCAGCATCGCGTACCGCGGCAGGATCAGTTCGACCGCTATCCGCTTCGCCACCGACAGGCCGGCGATCCGTCCGAGCACGCTCAGCCCCGCGCCGTTGAAGTCTTCGTGCTCCGGCCCCGCCATCGACGGGTCCCAGTAGATCCTGCGCACGCCCGCCTGCCGCAGCCGCCTGAGGAAGCCGAGCATGTCGCCGTCGCGGCGCGGGCCGGCGACGAGGTAGTCGTGGTTGGCGTACACGACGACGCGGTTCCTCGGCGGGACGCCCACCCCGAGCGCGGCGCCGAGGTTCCCCGGCGGGCGCGCCGGAACTGGCCCGCCGACGCCGAACGTCATGCCGAGCGTCGTCGCGATCACCGCCGCGATCAGCGCCGCGGTGCCGACCGTGCGCGCCGGCCGCGCGAGCCGCGCGATCCACGCCGTGCCGAGCACCGCGAGGTACACGATCATCGGCAGCGAGTAGCGCATGTCCTTGTGCGTGAGCAGCGTCAGCAGCAGCCACGAGCCGAGCAGGCCGCCGAGCAGCTCGGGGACGACGCCGTCCCGCTCGCCCCGCTCCCGCATCCGCCACAGCGCCCACCCGACGCCGATCGCCGCCAGCAGCGCGAGCGGCGCGAACAGCAGCCCGTTCAGCGTCGCCCACCCATACCACTCGACGTTCGCCAGCGAGAAGAGCGGCGGCCGCGCGAGCGGCGGCACCGGGAACAGCAGCCCTTCGCCGTTCTGCGACGCGCTGTAGATGTGCTTCAGATCCCCGGCGTTGACGATGTACCACGGCGCACCGAGCGCCAATGCGATGCCGGCGAACACGGCGAGGCCGCGCACGTTGCGCCAGCCGCCGCGTGCCAACACGACCACCAGCAGTCCGGTCACGTAGAGCGGGAACTGCTCCTTCGTGCCGGTCCCGAGCCCGATCGCGAGCCCGGCCAGCGCCGCGATCCCCACCCGTCCGAAGCGCTCGCTCGCGAGCACGAGCCACACCGACAGTGCGACCAGCGTCGCCTCGGGTCCGTCGATTATGAAGACGTGGAACTGCTCGATCAGCAGCGGCGCGCCGAGCGCGAAGACGACCGCGAGCGCTCCGGCGCGTGGCCCGGCGACACGACGCCCGATCCGGTAGCAGGCGAGCGCCAGCAGCGGGATGCAGACGAGGTTGACGCCGAGCACGACGCCGTCGCGGCTGATCCCGCCGGCGAGCGACACGATCCCCCCGAGCAGCAGCCCGTACGGCGGGTAGTAGGCGGGGTAGTCGAAGATCGCGCCGACGTGGCCTCCGAGCACGTAGTCGCGGAAGCGGAACGCCGCCCACAGCTCCTCCGCGGCGTCGCCTGACGGGACGGCGTGGTCCTGCGTGAGCCACCACAGCGTCAGCAGCACGAACGCGGACGTCGCGGCGATCGCGCACCACGCGGCGCCGGTCCACGACGGGACCTCGATCCGACCCCCGATTCTGCGCGGACGCGCAACCGCTCCCCCAAGCGACACGCATCCACCATACGTGATGCGTGACTATCGATGCACGGCTTCCAAGCGCACCGGCAGCGTGCGCAGCTGGTTCACGAAGCCCGAGACGACGTACTCGGGTCTGCCGGCAAGCTCCATCGACGGGAACCGCCGCAAGGTCTCCTCGAACAGCACGCGCAGCTCCAGCCGCGCGAGCGCGGTGCCGAGGCAGAAGTGGCGCCCGCCCGCGCCGAACGCCTGATGCTCCGGATTGCGCGTGACGTCGAAGCGGTCGGGGTCCGCGTAGCGCGACTCGTCGCGGTTCGACGAGACGTACCACATGACGACCTTCTCGCCGGCTCTGATCTCCTGCCCGCCGAGCACGCAGTCGCGCGTCGCCGTGCGGCGAAAGTGCGCGAAGGCGGGGAACATCCGCAGCGCCTCCTCGACCATGCTCGGGATCAGCGCGGGATCGTCGAGCACGAGCCGCAGCTGCGAGCGGTCCTCCAGCAGCGCGCGCATGCCGCTGGAGTACGTCGCCTTGGTCGAGTCGTTGCCGGCGGCCATCAGCAGGAAGAAGCCCATGACGATCTCGTGCTCCTCCAGGCGCTCGCCGTCGACCTCGGCGTGCACGAGCACGCTCGTGAGGTCGTCGGTCGGGTTCGCGCGGCGCTCGGCGATCAACGCGCGACAGCGCTCGAACACCTCCGGCACGTCGCGGCCCATCACCGTCTCGACGCCCTCCGGGTTCATGTCGGGATCGCCGGCCGAGAAGATCGCGTTCATCAGGCCGGCCCAGATCGCGTCGTCCTGCGGCGGGATGCCCATGAAGGAGCCGATCACGCGCGCGACGACCGGCTGCGCGACGTCGTTGACGAGGTCGCACGTCTCGCGGCCGGCGAGGCCGTCGAGCACGCCGGCGGTGATCGCGCGGATCGCGTCCTCGTGCTCGGCGATCCGGCGCGGCGTGAAGCCCGCCTGGAAGAGCGCCTTGAGGCGGTCGTGCTTCGGCGGGTCCATCCCGATGAACATCGCGCGGGAAAGCTCGAGCGGCAGGATCGAGTTCGTCAGCGCCGTGATCCCGCCCAGCTCCGACGAGTACGTCTGCCAGTCGCGGCTGACGGTGTGGACGTCGTCGGCGCGCGTGACCGACCAGTAGCCGGCCTCGTCGGGGAAGTCGGGGATGCGCGCGGTCCAGTGGACCGGGCACTCGGCGCGCAGCTGTCTGAACAGCTCGTGCGGGGGACCGTCCTGCCAGTGCTCGGGATCGCCGACGAGGACGTCTCTCAGATCGCGGCCGGTCGCTGCCATCGGGTCCTCCAGGTTCGCGCGCGGGTGGTCCGGCGATGGTACTGGCCAGCCAGCCAGTCGGAGCCGATCGGGCGCCCGCCCGTTACCGTGCGCCCGATGGCGCCCGCCCCCGCCGAGCACGACGCGATCCACCTCGCCGACAACATGGACGTCCTGCCGGCGTTGCCGGACGAGGCGTTCCAGCTCGTCTACATCGATCCGCCGTTCAACACCGGCGAGACGCAGGCGCGGCGGACGCTCGCGATGCAGCCCGACCCCGACGGCGGCGACCGCACCGGCTTCAAGGGCGTGCGCTACAGAACGCGGCTGCTGGCCGAGTCGCGCTACCGCGACGCGTTCGAGGACTACCTCGCGTTCCTGGAGCCGCGACTGCGCGAGGCGCATCGCCTGCTGCACGCGAGCGGCACGCTCTACTTCCACATCGACTACCGCGAGGCGCACTACTGCAAGCTGCTGCTCGACGAGCTGTTCGGCCGCGAGCAGTTCCTCAACGAGCTGATCTGGGCCTACGACTACGGCGCGCGCACGAAGCGCCGCTGGCCGGCCAAGCACGACACGATCCTCGTCTACGTCAAGGACGTGGCGAAGTACTTCTTCGACGCCGAGGCGGTCGACCGCGAGCCGTACATGGCGCCCGGCCTCGTCACGCCGGAGAAGGCCGCGAAGGGCAAGCTGCCGACCGACGTCTGGTGGCACACGATCGTCCCGACCAACGGCAGGGAGAAGACCGGCTACCCGACGCAGAAGCCGGAGGGGATCGTGCGCCGGATGGTGCAGGCGTCGAGCAGACCGGGCGACTGGTGCCTCGACTTCTTCGCCGGCAGCGGGACGCTCGGGGCGGTCGCCGCGCAGCTGGGTCGCAGATACGTGCTGATCGACGAGAGCGCCGACGCGGTCGCGGTCATGCGCAGACGACTGCCGGACGCGGTCGTCGTCGAGCCGGGCTCAGGCGGCGGCCGGCTGCCTGAGCGCGGCGGCGTCGCGCCACGGCAGCGCGAGGCCGACCGGCCGTAACGCCCACGGGTTGCGCCACAGCGTCGGCATCGCGGCGGCGGCCGTGAACGGGTCGGTCGAGCGCAGGCCCTGCGCGACGAGCACGCCCGACAGGCGCCTGTTGCAGGGACCGCCGGGACCGTGCCAGACGGCGTGGTCGTGCGGGGAGGCGCCCAGCAGCGCCTGCTCGACGTCGCGCTCGCACACCGCGTCGCCCAGCGCGAGGACCGCGAGCAGGTACGGCTGCGCCAGCTCGCCGTAGCGCGAGGCCTTCTTCTTGATCTTGCGCCGCAGCGGGCGGACGTCGTTGACGGCGCCGCCGCCCCTGGCGCGCGGCACGAGCTGCGCGCATCCGCACGCGCGCGCCGCCTCGCGGTCGAGCGCTATCGCCTCGACGTCGACGATCCAGTCGTCGAACGCGAGCCGTCTCACGCAGCTGCTCGCGGACAGCTCGCGCGGATCGAGCGCGCCGAGCCAGCGCTCCAGCGGCGGCACGATCCGTCGCCGCCCCGGCGAGCAGGCGCCGTACCTGACGACCTCCAGCGCGAGCGAGAAGCGCGGCGCGCGCACCGTCGCGACGATGTCGCGCAGCTGCTCGTCGAGCCGCCGCGCGGTGAACGAGAGCGGCGAGTCGCCACCGACGACGGTCGCCTCCAGCCAGCAGCGCTCACCGCCGCGGGTGAGCACGAAGTCCTGGCGCCGCTCGCCCGCTTCGGTCCCGATGTTCACCGTCACCTCGAAGCCGCGGCGGCGGTGCGCCTCGTGCACCCACAGCTCCCAGAAGGCGCCGGCGTGGTCCAGCTCCGCCGTCTGCGCGAAGCGGTTGCGCAGGTCGGCGCGCGCGGGCGCCGGCAGGCGCGCGAACCAGCCGTCCAGCTCGGCGCGCACGCGCCCCCAGCGCGGACCGGCGGCGCGGTCGAGGAACGCGTAGGCCGGCTCCTGATGTGCGCGCGGCGTCACGTCGGTGCGGTCGCGCACCGAGAACAGCGTCGATCCGGGCAGCGTCGAGCGGATCGCCTTCCCCCTGGCGAGTCTTCGAACTGAACGCGCGGCGGCCGTTTTCCCCCGACGCCGCGCCGGTCAGCCAACCGTACACACAGGGGGTCCGCGGCTCAAGTCGCACCGGTCGGGGGCCGATCTTCAGGACATGAGCCAGTCGCCGTCCGTGAGCGTGCTCGTGACGGCGCGCGACGGCGCCGAAGGCCTGGCCGCCTCGCTCGACAGCGCGCTCGCGCAGGACTTCGCCCCCGAGCGGCTGGAGGCCGTCGTGGTGACGGACGGCGCTGCCGCGCACGAGGTGGCGGCCGGCTACGCGGAGCTGTTCCCGAGTCGCGTGCGCGCGATCGCGCAGCCTGGCGTGAGCGCGGTGGCGGCGACGGCGCGCGCGCTGAGCGAGGCGCGCGGCGACCTGCTCGCGCTGCTGGAGCCGGGCGATCGCTGGCCGACCGGCCGCATCGCCGCGCAGGCGGCCGCGCTCGGCGCATGGGATGACGTCGGGCTCGTCTACTCGGAGTGGGTCGGCGCCGACGGCGAGCCGCCGCACGGACGACCGGTCGGCCGCCTGCTGCGCGAGCCGCCGTGCATCGGACCGTCCTCGATCGTGCTGCGCAGAGCGCTGCTGCCCGCGCTCGGTCCGCTGCCGGACGAGCTGCCGCGCGCGCCGTGGTGGATCGCGGTGCGGGCGGCGTGCGTGTCGGAGATCGCGTTCGTGCCGGCGGGCGCGGCCGCGCCGGTCGAGAGCGACGAGGAGGCCACGCTCACGGCGGGACGCGAGCTGGCGCTGCGCGAGGCGCTGACGGTGCAGCGCTGGTTCCTGAAGACCGTCACCTCCGAGTCGCCGTTCGCGGACGCGGTCGGGGAGATCTGGAGAGCCTTCATGGCGAACGCGCGCCGGCTGCTGGCGGCCGCCGACGGCGACCCGTTCGCCGAGCTGGTGACGGTGACGGACGCGGAGCGCTCGGAGGCGCGGCGGCTGCTCGCCGACGCGCGCGGCGCGTTGGAGCACGGCGACACCTGGCCGGCCGCGGCGCTCGCCGTGCGCGCGGCGGCGCTCGACCCCTGGTGCGCGCCTGCGCGCGCCCTGCTCGCCGAGACGCTGGCGGCGAGGCCCCGGCGCGCGGCCGGCGACCCGCTCGCGGGCGCGCGCCGCTTCGTCACGCTCGCCTACGCGGAGGAGCTGCTGCACGACCGCGAGCTGCTGGAGGCGTACGGATCGCGCTTCGACGGCGGCGCCGACGCGACGCTCGCGATCGACGCGAGCACGCTGATGCCGGCGGCGGCCGGTCGCGCACTCGCCGCGCTCGTGACCGACCTCGGCCTGGACGTCGACGGGACGGCGCACCTGGTCGCGGTGCTGGGACCGATCGAAGCGTCCGCGCGGGCGCAGCTGCCCCAGCGTGCGGACGCACTGCTGACGCGGCGGGGGACGTCGGCCGACGCGGCCGGAGTGCCGGCGTTCGACGCCGACTCGATCGACGCGCTGCACGCGCTCGCGCGGCGCGCGAACGCGGCCTGAGCGCGCGCCGTCGAACGTCCGTCCAAGCTGGCGCTCCGGCGTCATGTATCGACGGCGATCGGCCGATGCGTTGCGTGCCGGTGGGTGCAAGGACGGCCCGCACGGACGGCAAGGACGCTGACGGACCGCCTTTGGCCGGGACGGTCCGCCGCGAAATGCACGGATGCTTGGTGGGGGCGCCTCTGGCCGGGGGCGCCCCCACCGCTTTCTGTGGCCGCCTCGTCAGAGGTGCAGCGTGCCGTCGGCGACCACGACGACGTCGCCGCCGACGCGCGGGCGCTCACCCTCCATCGCCGCCTCAAGGCGGCTGGGCCGGCCCATCTCGACGCCCTGCTCGATCGTCAGCGCGGTCGTGCCGGCGCGCTTCGCGAGGTACGCGCAGAGCGGGCCGGCGGCCGAGCCGGTCGCCGGATCCTCGCCGGTCGCCGCGCTCACGAAGGCGCGGGCGCGGGCGGTCGCGCCGGCCACGTCGCAGACGGCGGCGTAGAGGACGGTCGCGCCGTGCTGCTTCAGCAGCTCCTCGACGACAGGCCAGTCGGGGCGGGCGCGCGCGAGCGCGTCGCGGTCGCGCAGCGGGAGGATCAGCTGCGTGAGGCCGCTGCCGACGAGCTGCGGCGGGAGCGCGCGATCGGCGTGCTCGGGCGTGAGGCCGAGCGCCTGCACGAGCTGCGCGCGCGGCAGCTCGGCGCCGATGGCGGCGGGCTCCTGCAGCATCGAGGCGTGGGCGCGGTGCGCGTCGAGCAGCCGCACGTCGATCGGCTGCAGGCCGGCGCCGGTCTGCTGGACGTAGCGGGCGGTGCGCGGCTCGTCCGCGTCGCCGTCGTGCTCGGCGCGCGCGACGGCGACCGCCGTGCCGAGCGACGGGTGCCCCGCGAACGGCAGCTCACGCTCGACGGTGAAGATGCGGGTGCGGTAGTCGGCGCCGGCGTCGTCGGCGCGCTGCACGAACGTCGTCTCGGAGAGGCGCGTCTCGCGCGCGAACGCGAGCATCGTCGGCGCGTCGAGTGCGTCCGCGTCATGGACCACCGCGAGCGCGTTCCCCTCCAGCGGCGTCGCCGTGAAGACGTCGAGCAGCGTGTAGCGATGGGCCCCCACCCCGGCTGTGCTCCCGCGGCCGCTTATCCGTCGAAGTCGAAGTCGCGCGGGGGGCGCTGCTCGAACCAGAGCCGGTCGTGCTCCGGCGTCTCCTGCAGGAAGTCAGGCGTCTCTTCGAGGACGTCGTCCTCGTGCTCGTCCTCGACCCTGTACTCCGTCGTGGGCTGGTCGACGGGGTCGGGCTCGGCGCTGCTGCGGGCGGGTCCTGTCGCCGGTGAAGACGATTCCGCGGGCGGGGCCGCGGAAGTCGTCTCACCTGCGCCACCCGCCCGATCGGCGTCGGCTGCACCCGGCTTTGGCTCCTGCGCCGCACCACCCATGAGTGCGTCGCCGTGCGGCGGCTCGTGGCGCTCCTCCGGCGCCAGCACATGCGGGTGCTCGGCTTCGGCCGGCTCGGCTTCGGCCGGCTCGGCCGCGGTGGGCTCCGCCACCGGCTCGCGGCGGACGGGGCCGAGCGCCTCCTGCTCCAGCCGGGCGACCTCTGCGGGGTCGGCGCCGCGGCGGCGCTTGAGGTCCAGATGCTCGCGGATCGCGTCGTCCAGCAGACCCATGAGGGGGCAATGCTATCGGCCCCCGCAGGCGTGCGGGGTGCCTGCACGAATCAGCCCGCGCCACCTGCCGCGACGGGCGCCTCGGCGCGCACCACGCGGTTCTTGCCGCCGCGCTTGGCGGCGTAGAGGGCGGCGTCGGCGGCAGCCACGAGCGCGACCGGATCGCCCTCGGAGGAGGCCGCGACGCCGCAGCTGACGGTGACGCGCAGCGCGCCGCGGCCGTCCAGCCGCGGCAGCTCCAGCGCTTCGACGGCGGCCCGCACCCGCTCGCCGATCGCCTCGCCGCCGGCGAGATCGGTCTGCTGGAGCGCGAGCGCCAGCTCCTCGCCGCCGTAGCGGGCCGGTTCGTCGATCTCGCGCGCGCACTCGCGCAGCGCGGCGGCGACCTCGCGCAGCACCAGGTCGCCCTGCTGATGACCGTACGTGTCGTTGACGCGCTTGAAGTTGTCGATGTCGAGCAGCAGCAGCGCGAGCGGCTGCGCGAAGCGGCGGGCAGCGGCCGCCTCGGCCGCGATCACCTGCTCGAAGCGCGCGCGGTTGGAGAGGCCGGTCAGCTTGTCGGTGACGGCCTGGCGCTGGACCTGCTCGTGCAGCTCGACGTTCTCCAGCGAGAGGCCGGCCTGGCGCGCGAGCGAGGCGACCAGCTCGCGCTCGGCGTCGCCGAACGGCCTGCCGCGGCGGGCGACGGAGACGATCCCGCGGGGGATCGCGGCGGCGAGCGCTTCGACGTCGCCGGCGCGCGCGCTCACGGCCAGCGGGCGCGAGTCGTCGCGCGGGTCCTCGTGCGCCGCCCGGACCCGCGCCTCGGCCTCCGCGATCGCCCGCTCGGCGCCGTCGAGGTTCCCGACGCGCGCGGCCTCCAGCAGCGCGCCGTTGCGGGCGGCGCTCGTGCGGATCGCGGTGCGGCCGCAGTCGGCCTGCACCGCGTCGACGATCGTCTGCGTGCCCAGCTCCAGCAGCGCGGCGCGGTCGAGGTTGGCGGCGAAGGTGGCGCCGATGCGCTGGATCGACTCGCGCAGACGGCCGCGCTCCTGCTCCAGCTCGCGCAGGCGCTGCTCCAGTTGGCGCGACATCTTGTTGAACTCGCCGCCGAGCTGTGCCAGCTCATCGCGCCCCTCGACGGGGACCGCGGTGGAGAAGTCGCCGCCGCCGATCCGCTTGGCCGCACTCAGCAGGCGTGCGACCTGGCCGTGGAGCTGGCGCGAGATCGCCAGCGCGCCGGCGAACGCGAGCAGCAGGAAGAGACCGAGCAGAACGAGCGCGATCGTCTGGCCGCGCGTGGCGGCGGAGGCGGCCGCGCTCGTGTCGGTGAGGATCGCGACGCGGATGCGGCGGCGGCCGAAGTCCGGGGCGGTGAACGTCGTGACGGTGTAGTCGGCGCCGGCGAGCGTGACGGCGCCGTGGTCGGGGAGGCTTTTCGTGCGGGTCGCCGCGCGCGGGAGCGTGCTCGCGAGCTGCGTGCCGTCGCGCGTGAGGACCGCGCGCACGCCGTGGGTCGAGACGGTGGCGGCGAAGCGGGCGGCGGTGAGCGTGGCAGCTTCGATCGCGATCGGCCCCGCGTCGGTGGAGACGCGCACCGCCCCGGGCGCGAGCGCGTCGCGGTCGCCGACGTCGGCGAGCGTGCGGCCGGCCCGCGCGATGCGGATGCGCGCGAGGCCGCGCTGGGCGAGCAGCGTCGCGGCGGCGGCGCGGTCGTCCGCGCTCGTGTCCGGGGTGTGCAGCGCGGCGGCGAGCGCCGGGTCCTGCGCGAGGGCACGCGCCCCGCGGGCGCCGTCCTGGGCCAGGCGGTGGACGTCGGCGAGCGCAGCGGCGGCGCTGGCGCGGTTCTGGGCGGCCGCCTTCGCGTGCTGGCTGTCGGCGACGATCCGCACGACGACGACCCCCAGCGCGATCATCGGCACGACGACGATCAGCGCGAAGAACAGCGTCAGCCGAGCGCGGAAGCTCATCCCCTGGCCACCCACCGCGGTGCAGGCTACCGCCGTCGCGCCGGCAACCGGTGGGGTTCTGGACAGGCAGTAGACTCGCGGCGCCTATGAGGCTGCGTGCGCAGGCGCGGGTGAACCTCGCGGCGATCGAGCGGAACTGCGCGCGGCTGCGGTCGGTCGCCGGGTCCGGCACGGCGCTGTGCGCGGTGGTGAAGGCGAACGCGTACGGGCATGGCACGGTTCCGGCGGCCCAGGCGGCGCTCGCCGGAGGGGCGACGTGGCTGGCGGTCGCGGCGGCGGAGGAGGCGGTGGAGCTGCGCGCGGCGCGGGTCGAGGCGCCGATCCTGATGATGGGGGCGATGAGCGCGGACGAGCTGCCGGCGGCGCGTGAGGCCGGCGCGGACGTCGTCGCGTGGCGGCCGGGATTCGTGGAGGCGCTGCGGTCGTGGGCGCGATCGTCGGGGCGGACCGTGCGGGTGCACGTGAAGCTCGACGTCGGCATGGGCCGGCTCGGGATCCGCGACGCGGACGAGCTGCTGGCGTTGGCCGAGCGGGTGGAGGCCGCGCCGGAGCTGGAGCTGGTGGGCGCGATGACGCATCTGCCGTGCGCGGACGAGGACCTTCCGCGCACGCGCGCGGAGGTCGAGCGGTTCCGCGCGTTCGGCGAGCGCCTGCGGACCGTTCGGTCGGAGGTGATCCTGCACGCCGCGAACAGCGCAGCGACGCTTGTGCTGCCGGAGGCGCGGCTGGACATGATGCGCTGCGGGGTGGCGGTGTACGGGCTCGACCCGTTCGGGGTCGACGCGGCGGCGCACGGGTTGGAGCCGGCGATGGAGATGCGCTCGTACGTCGGCGCGCTGAAGGAGCTGGGGGCGGGCGAGAGCGTGGGCTACGGCGGCACCTTCGTCGCGCGCGAGCGGACGTGGATCGCGACGCTGCCGATCGGCTACGGGGACGGGTGGCGGCGCGCCTTCTCGGACAACGCGGAGGTGCTGATCGGCGGGCGGCGGTGCCCGCTGGTGGGGCGCGTGAGCATGGACAACGTGACGGTCGACGTAGGAGACGAGGCGGGCGGGATCGCGGAGGGTGACGAGGCGATCCTGCTGGGGCGCTCCGGCGACGAATGGGTGACGGCCGAGGAGCTGGCACGGCGGATCGACACGATCAACTACGAGATCACGACGGGGCTCACGGCGCGACCGACGCGCGTGTATCACCGCGATGGCGACGACGCGTCGTCGTAGGCCCGCCTCCGGAAGGTGCCTGATATCGTCAGGAACCCCGCAATGGCGGGACGTAGGGGCTATAGCTCAGTTGGGAGAGCGCCTGGATCGCACCCAGGAGGTCGGGGGTTCGAGTCCCCCTAGCTCCATCGGACGGAAGCCCTGCTTCGGCGGGGCTTCTGTTGTTTTGGGGGTCGGTACGGGCGGCCAGTCAAGCGGTGTGGGTACCGCGGGTGGGTACCACTTGCCTGCTGAGTCACGACGACCGAAGACGCACATTCGCCTCGTCCACGGCAAGGTGCAGCTCACGGACACCACCGAGCCCGAGCGCCTTGGCAAGCCGGTCCATTTCCGTGACGCGCGGGTCGGCTCTGCCGTTCTCGATCCTGCTGACGAGGTGCGGGCTGAGACCGGATCGCTCGGCAACGGCCGTCTGCGTCAGTCTCTCGCGGGCGCGAATGACGCGCGTCACCGCGGCAAGGCCGTGAAGGAACTTGTCGGTGGTAGGGGTTGATCTCGGTCGGTGGGGCATTCGTCTCTCGTTCGCTCAAAGAACCGGGCGCGGCCCCAGCAGCCACGGTCGGTAGGGACCGCGGTGCTGGGACCGCTGGGTGCCCAGTCCGTCGCTCGCATCCAGCTGGCGACCACTCCGTGGGGGACCGGTCGGTGGCCGAAAGCCGGGTGCGTCGGGGCTGGACCTCGGACGCGCTGGCCGCTGCGGGGCGACAGCGCTACATCATTCGATCTCGGCTCAGCTGACCGATGGCGGGCACTTGCTCGGCCGCCTCGGGATCCATGTGCGACAGGACCCGGCCGGCGGCGGCCTCGAGCGCGGCAGCTTGCTCGGACAGCGCGATCAGATGATCGTGGGGGACGCTGCCGAGGCGTGTGTCGCGTTCGTGGAGGGCGATCGCTATGCGGTCGTGCGCTACTTCGGCGCACGCGCTCGCGGCGCGAAGATCGCCCGCTGTGGCCGTCGCCAGCCGGGTCGTCGTCGGGGGGACGCGAGCCGGGGTCGGGGGGAGGTGGACCATGGCGCGACTCTAGGCCGCCTCCCTAACGGTGAGCAATCCCCTGTTAGTAAGTAGTTAGCGATAGGGGTGGCGCAGGCACGTCAGGCCGACCCAAGGCCGTGAAGCGCACGGATCGTGCGCATGATCGGCACCTGGACCTGCGGGAGCGACCCCGCCGCGCGCAGAATGAGGCGGGTGTCGTCCCGCAGTGGCGGCTGACGGGCCGCGTCCTTGGAGAGATACATCGCGACCATGCCCGCCGCGATGAGTGCGTGGCGCGTTCCGCGCCGAAGCTGGCGAGCACCCGATGCGGACCGCCAGACGATGTGCGCGAGCCGCTCGACTGCGACCTGGCGGCTCGGGTAGTGCGCGAGGTAGTTGTGGTTGCCGGTGGCAGCGTCGTCGGCTTGGTCGACGAACGCGTCGAGCAGCGTGCTTGCCGCGCACACCCATGGGACGTAGACCCGCTCGGCGGCGTCGACATCCTCCGCCGTGGTCGTCGGATCGGCGGCGAGCGCCAGGAGCGCGAGGATCCACAGCGACGAACTCGCCGCGGCGGTCAGCTCAAACCAGGCGGCTTCGCGCTGCCGCGGGAACTCGCGCTGAGCCCACGCCGCCAGAGCCCGGTCGCGTCGGATCGGGTCGGGGTCGTGGTTGAGGATCTGCACGGTCGCCGCTCGCGCGGCGCGTTGCGCGCGCGCCCTCACTGTCTCGAAGCCAACGAGCGACCCGCAGAGGCTCCGGCACGTCGTGACAAGGTCACGCAGGTAGCCGCCGTCCCCCCGCGCTGGATGATGCGCGTAGTAGTCGGAGATCGGCTCGCCCGGGGCGAGCGCATCGACCAGAGCAAGGTGCAGCTGGCGGCCGTTGGCGATTGGGTCAAGACTCGGCCGCTCGCTGATCGAGTCGAGGTAGTCGAGCATGATCTGGTACACGGCCAGGAGCCGCAGAAGGGTGCGGTTGCGTCGCCGCGGCAAGACCGCGAAGAGCGCGGCGCCCTCGGTGTTCAGGCGCTCGCGCCTGAGCGTCACCAAGGCGTCGCGCCGCAGCGCCGGGTCGGGGATGCGCTGCGCGCGGCCTCTCCATGCACGCACCTCCTGCGCGACGCCGGGCTGGATCCATGTCAGCTCTCGCCCGGAGACGGCGAGCAGCGCCGCGATCTGGCGTCGGCTGAGGGGCGTCGGATCCGGCGACACCCGCCAAGCATCTTGAGTTCAACCCCTAGCGTTAGGGGTCAGTCGCGAAAGGCCGCCTCTGCCGGAATGCGCGCCGCGAGATAGCCCGGCACGGCCGCGATGAGGCCTGCGACGAGCGTCACGACGGCCAGGCTTCCGAGCGCGACGGTCGCACCGATCGAGTGCGCGACTGGAAAGCCGGTGACGGCGTTCAGCGCACGGCCGAGCAGCTGCTCCCCGTACAGCCCGTAGAGCGCGCCGACCGTGCAGCCGACGCCGAGCAGAATGGCGCTCTCGAGCAGAAGGCCGTGCCAGAGGTCGCGTGTCTGGATCCCGGCAAGCTTGAGGTCCGCGAGGCGTCTGCGGCGCTGCCAGATCATCCCCCCCATCGCTGCGGCCATCGCCAGGGCCGCGGCCAAGAGGACCAGCGTCGCGATGTGGGTGAGCCGCGACAGCCCTCCGCGTGTCGTCGCCCGTGCCCGGTCCTCACGCTGTCTTGCCGTGTGCACCGCCAGCGCAGAGTGCGGGCCGAGCGCGCGCTGGACCGCACGACGACCTGCAGCGGGGGTGACGCCGCGCGCCAAGTCGATCTGCAGAGCGCTGGCGTCCGTCGTCGCCCAGGCTCGCCCGAAGTCGTCCGCATTAAGGACGAGCGTTCCAGGCGACCACCCAAAGTTGGTCGTGATCGCAGCAAGCCGAAGCCGCGTCGGCCTCGGTGACTCCAGGGTGACGGCGTCGCCGACCCGGGCACCGAGGTTCTCGGCGACGGCCTGCGAGGCGACGAACCACCCGCCGCTGCGAAGGCGCGCGGTGGCACGCGCCAGGTCGCCGGTCACGACCTGCGTCGGAGGGATCGGATCGTTCGCTTCGCGCGGCGGGGCGATGACCCACACGCGGCGATAGCCCACGTCGAGGAAGCTGCCGCGGTACACATGGACCGCGCGTACGGCGGGGCTGCGCTGGAGCGCGCGGATCGCGCCGACGGGGTCGAAGGGCGTCGTCGGCAGCGTGTCCGAGACGCCCCTCGGCGTCACCCACACCGGCGCCACGCGGTTCAGCTCGGTCGCGTTTGGGTCCAGTCCGCGTTGGAGGTCATGGTGAGCGCCCTCGATCGCCGTGCTGCCGAAGACGGCGATGGCGGCGATTGCGGCGATGCCGACCGAACGATTGCCGGCGGAGAGCAGCTCGCCCACGGCCAGCATGGGGACGATCGACTTGAACCGGCGCCGCATCCGATACGCAAGGCCGAGGACGGCTGTGAGGATGATCGGAAGCGTGAGCAGCATCGACGCGACGAGCGTCGCCATCCCGAGCTGCGCTGAGCTTGGAGCGAACACGACGATGGCGGTCGTGATCGCGAGGCATGCCAAGCCGCCGGAGAGCAGCCACGCGCGCTGTCGAGCGACCCCTCCTCGCTGCTCGTCGAGACCGTTGTCATCCACATCGTCGAGCGTCGGCGCCCGGAACGCGGCGACCAACGGGAACAGCGTCGCCAGGACCGCGGCGAGCATGCCAGCGCCGATCGAGAGGAGGACCGTGGCCGCTTCGACGCTGCGTCCCGTGCCGACCGGGAAGGCGATCGAGAGGTAGCCCGGCGAGGGATGGAAGACATGCCGGGAGAGTTGCTCGCCGAGCGCTACGCCGAGCAGCGATGCCACGACGCCGAGCACGATCGCGTCGAAGAGGATGACTTGAACGACCGGCCAGAACCCGTAGCCGGACATCCGCAGCTCCGCGATCATGCGTCGCCGCTCGCGCGCCATCAGGAGCATTGCGTTGAGCGCGAACAGGAAGCCGACCAAGGCGCTGATTCCGGCGAACAGCGTCGCGGACTGGTTGGCGGGGAACGCCGCCTGTGCGAACAGGCGTGCCTCGGAGTCCGCCGGCCGCACGTCCAGCCGGCCGGCGGCAAGCTTCTGCAGCGCGCGCTCGACGGCGTCGGCGCGGTCGGGCGGTGCTCGCACGAACACGCGCGAGACACGGGCATCCATCCCGGCAAGGTCCTGACCGAACCGCAACGGCGCCACGATCGCCGGCGCGTCAGCCAGCGGTCCCACGTCGGCGGGTCCCACGACGGCGCCGACAGGCACATGACGGGCATGGCCGTCGATCTCCACCGTCAGGTTCTGCCCGAAGCGCACGCCGAGCGGGCGGGCGACATCTGTGGGCAGGACCAGCGCTTGGAGCTGCGCAAGACGACCGCCGCTCCAGCCTTGCAGGAGCGTTCCGCCGAGCGTCGCCAACCGCGCGTCGGCGGCAAGCAGCACCACGACGCGTTGGCCCCGCGGACCGACCACGTTCGCTTGCGCTTGCAGGACAGGAGCAGCCGCCTCCACGCCCTCGATGGAGCGAACCTGTGCGACGAGCCGCTCGTCGAAGCCGTGTGGATCGCGAGCGACGAGCTGGTACTGCGCGTCTCCCACGAGGCCGTGCGTGAGCTGCGCGATCGAGGCGCTGAGGCTCTTGCTCGAGACCTGCACCGCGAACAGCAGGGCGACGCCCACGGCGATCCCAACGACCGCGAACGACTCCTGCATCAGGCGCGCGCGGACGCGACGAACGTAGAACCACGCCAGGTTGCGCGGCCTCACGTCCGCCCCACCTTCGGTTCAGCGACGGCGACATCGTCGAGCCGTGGTTCGCTGAGCCTGCCGTCGCGCAGGCTGTATGCCCGATCTACGTAGTTGAGCGCCTCGGGGTCGTGCGTCACGAGCACGACGGCGGTCCCCCGCTCCTTGCAGATCTCGCGCAAGAGAGTGAGGACGGCTCGGCTTCGCCGGCTGTCGAGGTTGCCGGTCGGCTCGTCAGCAAGCAGCAGCGACGGGTCGGTGGAGAGCGCCTTGGCGATGGCGATTCGCTGTCTCTCGCCCATCGACAGCTCACTGGGAGAGCGCTCGGCTTGGGCATCGACGTCGAGCCGAGCGAGCAACGGAGTGATCCGCTGGTGAGCCTTTCTGGGACGCATGCCGCTCCCGATCAACTTGACGACGGCGTTGTCGAGCGCCGACAGGCCGGGGATGAGGTGGAACGTCTGCGAGACGAAGCCGACCTCGAGCAGCCGGTAGCGCGCGGCGTCCCGATCGCCGAGCCGCGATATCTCGCGGCCGTTGACCACGATCTCGCCGCTGTCGGGCTTCATCACGGCCGCGATCAACATCAACAGCGTCGTCTTGCCGGAGCCGCTCGGGCCGTAGATCGCGACAAGCTCGCCGGCGCCGACCGTGAACGACACGTCGTCGACGGCCCGCACTGCCTCGTTGCCCGGAGTCGGATAGTGCTTGACGAGCGCTCGGACGTCGAGCATCAGGCGGACTCACCGTGCCCGCGCGGGAACTCGATCACGTCCGCGCGCATGGTGCGCCGCGTCGGCCGGATCAACTCACCGTCGCTGAGCGACATCACGGTGTGTGACCTCAACATGTCCGGGACCTCTGGCACGGCCATGAGCACAGCCATGCCGCTCTCCTCGGCGATGTCGCGGAGATGGCGCAAGACGCCCTCGCGCTCGGTCGTGCCCAGCCCCATCGTGGGGTCGTCGGCGACCAGCAACGCGGGCTCGCGCACGATCGCCTGCGCGATCATGACGAGCGTTCGCTCCGCGTCGGACAGCTCGGCCCACCTGGCCCGCGCCAATTCGTCGGCGCCTATGCGGCGCAGCGCACGCGTCGCCAGACGGTGAGCCTCGTCGTGCGCCACCTCGCGGAGCAGTGGGAAGGCGACGTAGTCGAGCATCTGCATCGAGGGAAGGAACGGGCCTTCGCGTCGCATCCAGCCCATCCGCGGATGCAGACCGGCTCCCCGCCTCCGTGCCCACCCCGTGAGGTCCTCGCCGCCGAAGGTGACGGTCCCTCTGTCGGCCGCCTCGATTCCGGCGGCGATCCGCAGCAACGTCGTCTTCCCAGACGCGCGCTGACCGAAGATCGCCGCGAACTCGCCGGCATCCAAGTCGAAGCACACATCGTCCAAAACGACGATCTCGTGTCGCCCGCGCCAATGGCGCTTGCTGACCCGGTCGACTGACAGAAGCGGTGAAGTCACTCTGGCGCTCGCGAGGCCCGCCGTGCCCGCCGCCGAAGCGTCTGCTTCATCTCGGCGCGCACCTCTTGCAGCGCCTCGATCTTGGCTTGCAGTTCCTTCACGTCAGTTCGCCGCAGCAGCAGTCGTCCGGTCGGAGCCCACTCCGCGATCGGATCGATCAGCGGCTCGGCATCGCCCTCCTGCGTCAGCAGTTCGATCCGGTCGAGGCACGCTTGCTCCTCCTCGCGCGTCTGCTCGATCAGTCCCGGCAGCTTCTCGAAGGAAGCAACCGCGATCTTCCAGCGGAGGTCGCCGCGCAGCGGAGGCGACGGCTCGTCCATCCATGCGTTGAAGCTTTCGACGCCTTCCGCGGTTGGGTCGAAGACGATGCGCGCCCGGTGCGCGGTCCCCGTCGG
>JBQCIQ010000194.1:0-18123 GCA_051953595.1 Conexibacter sp.
TTTATTGCGTTTTTTGCGATCTTGCATTTTCGGGTGGGGGGGCGCCCGGGTGGGCGCCGCGTCCACCGCTGCTAGTACGCGTCAGGCGGGGGTGGACCGACGCTGCTGCGCCGGCGCCAGTCCTCGCGCGCGCTGATCCACAGGCCGAGGCCGAGGATCAGGCCGGCGATACCGATGACGATGAGGATCACGCCCACCGTCTGCAGGTTCACGCCGGCGACGCTGGCCGTCACGGCGAACTTCAGGATCGCGCCCACTGCGATGAGGAAGAGGCTGGTTCCGATCGTCATGGCCAGCATCGTGCCCGCCGATGCGGGTCGCCAACCGCAAAAGCGTCCAATGCCAATGGACGCGCGCTGACGACGGCATCGCTGGGTACGATCCCCGACGACGAGCGGCCGCGCGCCCAACGCTCAAGCGCGGTTTTGCGGCTGCCGATGGAAAACGAGCGGATGTCCACGCAGGAGCACACGCCCGACGAGGTCGACGAGCTCGCCCGCAAGCGCGCCGAGCGCGAAGCCGCGGGCGAGCCCGAGCTGCGCGAGAGAGTCCGCCAGGACGCGCGCCGCAGCGCCCGCCGCATGGCCGCGGCCGAGCGCGCCCGGCGCCGCGCCGGCACGCCGCTCCCGCCGACGCCGCCCGGCAGCGGTGGCGGCGGCGTCGGCGCCGCCTGACAGAGCGCGTGTGGTGCCCACGCATCGCGACATGCCTGACGGGTTCCACGACGTCGCCCGTCGAAGGTCGGCTGACGTCACGGAGGCGATCGAGCGCGCCCGCGCTGAACGCGAGGCGAACGCGGTCAAGAGTCGCGATCAACTGGCGCGCGAACGCCGCGCCCGTCTCGAGGCCGAGGACACCGCTCGCGCGACCACGAGCGTCCCACCGCCCGGGGCATAGGCCCGGCGGGGTGCACGCGCAGGCCCTCGCCGCCGGTCTCAACGCTCGATAATCGATCTTATGTAACCCGATAGGGGGAGCGCTGCGGGCTCAGCCGCCCCAGCTGGGCGCGCTGCCGTGGCGCACGAGGACGGTCGCGCGGCCGCCGCGGAACGGGAGCGTGGCGATCGACTGGTGCTTCGGGTCGTCGAAGTAGCCGCGCTGCACGAGCACGGTCGTGCCGTCGGCCGACAGGTCGGCGCCGATGACGCCGTCGAATCTGCCGGTCAGGTCGCGCGCCCTGCCGCTGGCGACGTCGACCGTCCACGCCTCGCTGGTGTCCTGGCCGCCGTACTCGGCGAGCAGCCGACTCCCGTCAGCAGACCAGGCGGTCGCCGTGAGGCCCGAGAGCAGTCTCGGGATCCGCAGATGCGTGAGCTGGCGGACGCCGCCGCCGTCCGGCCGCATCGTGCGCAACTGGTAGACGGGCGCGTCGGCTCTGCGCAGCCGCTCGTGCGTGAAGGCGATCCGTGTCGGACCCCAAACCGGCTCCAGGCTGCGGCCATCGTGCGTGATCGCGTGCGCGCCGGCGCCGTCGGCGTCGGCGACGAAGACGTTCACGGGCGCGAGCAGCCGCGCCGAGCGCGAGCGGGCGTACGCGATCCGTCTCGAATCCGGCGAGAAGCTGGCGCCCTGAATCTGCCCCCGCGCGACGACGTGCCGCGTGCCGGTCTCGACGTCGATGACGACAAGATGCGTGGTGTTTATGACAACCGCGAGGAGGGCCCCGTTCGGCGACCACGTCAGCGGCCCGATCGCGTCGCCCGTTCTCGCGAGCACCCGCGCCGCGCCGCCGGCGGCCGGCTGCACGACCAATGATGTGCCGCGCCGCGTGTACGGCGTCACGATCGCCACGCGGCTGCCGTCCGGCGAGATCTGCGCGTCGACGCCGGTCCCCAGCGTGATTGCCCCGCTGCCGTCGACGTTCGCGACGTGCACCTGCGGATGCGTTCCCGCGAGGCCGGTGACGTAGGCGAGCTTGGCGGGCGTGGCGGCGGGGGCGGCGGTCGGTACAGCGGCGAGGGCGACGAGAGCGAGGAGCGACGCGGGGGTTTTCATGCGCGCGTCCTACCCCACGTCGCGGACGCCTTCACGGCTACGCTCAACGCATGATCGATCCGAACTGTCCGAGCGGCGTCTGCGGCGCCGACGTCCCGCCGCTGATCGGCAGCGTGCTCACCGGCACGGGGCTGACGCTCGCGCAGGCGGCGGCCGCGCTGGAGCGCGGCGAGACGCCGGCGCTCACCGACGTGCAGCGGCGGATCGTCGAGCAGTGGGCGCAGCAGCACGCGGCGGCGCGCAGCGACGCATCGCGCGCCTGAGGCGCGGATAGGCTCCCGCTTATGCCCAGAGCGCGCGGCGGGATCGATCTCGGCGGGACGAAGATCCAGGCGGTCGTCGTCGACGGCGACAGCCAGGTGCTCGGGCAGGCACGCCATCCGACGCCGACCGAGGGCGGTCCGGCCGACGTCGCGAGAGCGCTCGCGGGCGCGCTGCGCGAGGCGGCCCAGGCGGCGGGGATCGAGCCGTCCGCCCTCCAAGGCGTCGGCGTCGGCTCCCCGGGCGCGATCGACGCCGACGCGGGCACCGTCAGCGGCGCGCGCAACCTGCCCGGCTGGGCGGGCACGTATCCCCTCGCGGACAGCCTCGGGGCACAGCTCGGCACGCCGGTCCACCTCGGCAACGACGTGCAGGTGGCGACCGACGCGGAGGTTGCGCTCGGCGCCGGTCGCGGGTGCCGCTCGCTGCTCGGCGTCTTCTGGGGCACCGGCGTCGGCGGCGGCATCGTGCTCGACGGCAAGCCGTGGCTCGGCCGCGGCGCCGCCGGCGAGATCGGCCACATGGTGATCAAGCGCGACGGGCGCAGATGTCCCTGCGGCCGGCGCGGCTGCATGGAGGCCTACGCCGGGCGCGCGGCGCTGGAGGCGCGGGCGCGCGAGAAGCACGCCGACGGCGACAAGACCGACCTCTTCAAGCTGATGGAGAGCCACGGTCGCACGCGCCTGACGAGCGGCATCTGGGCGCGTGCGCTGGAGCACGGCGACAAGCTCGCGACGGAGCTGATCGACGAGGCGGTGGCGGCGCTCGGCGCCGGCATCGCGTCGGCCGTGAACCTGCTCGACTGCGAGGCGGTCGTGATCGGCGGCGGGCTCGGCGTGCGCTTCGGCGAGCCGATGGTCGAGCGCATCGCGCAGGCGATGCAGCCCCACCTGTTCGTCGACGAGCGCCCGCCGGCGGTGCGTCTGGCCGCGCTCGGCGACCTCGGCGGCGCGATCGGCGCGGCGCTGCTGGCGCGCTGAACGCGCTCAGCGCACGGTCTGCGGCGATCTGGCCAGCTCGATCGCCTCCTCGAAGATCTCCTCCCACACCTCGACGTGCGCTTCGATCGTCTCGCTGGCGGCCCATCTCATGCCGCGCTGGCCGAGCACGCGGCGCGCGTCGGGGTCGTTCATCAGCGCTTCGATCGCGCTCGCCCATTCGTCGTCGGCGACAAGCCGGCCGCCCTGCTGCTCGCCGAGGCCCGCGTACGGGCCTATCGGCGAGGCGAGCCAAGCGGCGCCGCACACGGCGTACTCCTTGAGCTTGACGTCGGAACGGGCGTAGTTGACGGCGCTCTCGGCGAGTGGTGCGATCGCGATGTCCACTTCGGCGAGCGCTGGCGGCAGCGCCCCGTACGGGATGCCGGTGGCGTGCGTGTAGCGCCGGCTCTGGAGGCCGAGGTCGAGCCCGACGCCGGAGATCGTCAGATGCGCGTGGCGTTCGAGCAGCCGCTGCAGCGTCGCTCTGATGCCGAGCGCCTCGAAGCTCGGCTGGTGATGCGGCATCGCGACCCAGGCGAGGTGGATGCCCTCGTGCGGCATCACTCTCTGCGGGCGTCTGAACGTGGGCGGCAGGTAGTTCGGCACGATCCGCACCTCACGCCCGCTGTCCTCCGCGTGCAGCCGCGCAAGTCCCTCGCTCGGCGTGGTGACGACGTTCGCGGCCTTCGACATGGCGCGCAGCGCGGTGAAGAAGTGCTGCGCCGTCATGCTGTCCTGGCCGTGGGCTCTTCTGGCTTCTCTGACGAGCGCTATCCGCTCGTCGTCGTTGTCCCAGACGACCGCGATGCCGCGCCGCTGCAGATCTCTGGCGAGCCGCACGTACGCCGGATGCGGGAGGCGCATGATGTGGACCGCGTCGTAGTCGTACAGCGCCGCCGGGTTCTGGACCAGGTTGCGCTCTTCGATGTGAACCGTGTGCCCCCGATGCGCGAGCGCCTGCATCGGCACGATCGACCGGTAGATCACCTCGACCGTCCTCTCGGGCACCAACGACGCTATCCGCATGCGACCCACCATCTCAGCCCCGGCGGGGCCGTTGCAACCTGGAGCCGTCGGCGACGGTTGCGCGCCGGCGGCGGCAGGGGTACACCTCGTTCCATGCGGATCCTCGTCGTCGGCGCGGGGGGAGTCGGGTCGGCGGTGCCGGCGATCGCGCAGCGGCGTGCGTTCTTCGAGCGGATGACGGTGGCGGACGTGGCGGCGGAGCGTGCGCGGGCGGCGGTCGAGCGGCTTGGCGAGCCCGACCGCTTCGCGGCCGCGCAGGTCGACGCCTCCGACGAGGCCGCGCTCGTCGCGCTGATCCGCGAGACGCGCGCCGACGCCGTCCTCAACGCCTGCGACCCGCGCCTCAACGAGCCGATCTTCGCGGCCTGCCACGCCGCGCGCGTGACGTACCTCGACATGGCGATGACGCTCTCGCGCCGCCACCCGACCGAGCCGTACCGCCAGCCCGGCCTGCTGCTCGGCGAGCTGCAGCTGGCGGAGTCGGAGGCGTGGGAGCGCGCGGGCCAGCTCGCGCTGGTCGGGATCGGCGTTGAGCCGGGCCTGTCCGACGTCTTCGCCCGCTACGCGGCCGACCACCTGTTCGCGCGCATCGAGGAGATCGGCGTGCGCGACGGCGCCGACCTGCGCGTCGAGGGGTATGACTTCGCCCCCACCTTCTCGATCTGGACGACGATCGAGGAGTGCCTGAACCCGCCGCTGATCTGGGAGCGGGCGCGCGGCTGGTTCACGACCGAGCCGTTCTCCGAGCCGGAGCTGTTCCGCTTCCCGGAGGGAATCGGCGAGATCGAGTGCGTGAACGTCGAGCACGAGGAGGTCGTGCTGATCCCGCGCTGGGTCGAGTGCGAGCGCGTGACGTTCAAGTACGGCCTCGGCAGGGACTTCATCGACGTGCTGAAGACGCTCCGCAGGCTGGGGCTCGACGCGACCGAGCCGGTGCAGGTGCGCGGCGGCGCGCGGGTTGCGCCGCGCGACGTCGTGGCGGCCGTGCTGCCCGACCCGGCGACGCTCGGCGAGCGCATGACCGGACGCACCTGCGCGGGCACGTACGTAACCGGAACGGGGACCGACGGCCGGCCGCGCCGCACCTACCTCTACCACGTCGCCGACAACGAGCGCACGATGCGCGAGTACGGCGCGCAGGCGGTCGTGTGGCAGACCGCGCTCAACCCGGTGATCGCGCTCGAGCTGCTGGCGAACGGCACCTGGAAGGGGGCCGGCGTGCGCGGTCCGGAGGCGTTCGACGCGGCGCCGTTCCTCGACCTGCTGGCCGACTACGGCGCCCCCCACGGCGTCGACGAGCGCTAACGCCGCTCCAGGAACGCCTCCGCCGCGGCGCCCATGATCCGCTGCAGCCCGCGCGCCTCCTCGCTCGCCGAGTAGGAGCGCGCGAGCTCCTGCGAGGCCGCGGCGCCGAACTGGCCGAGGAAGCGGACGACCTCGGCCGCCGAGGCGCCGCCGAGCGTCGCCGCGTCGGCGTAGGCCGCGGTTGCCGCGAGCGCGTCGCGCGGCGAGCCGGCGGCGAGTGCGTCGGCCAGCGTCTCCAGCCAGGTGCGCGAGCGTGCGATGCCCTGGGGCGCCGCGAACCACCCGGGATGCGACGGGTCGTAGAGCGAGCGGGCGGCGCGCTCGGCGAGCGTCGCGCCGTCGTGCTCGAGCAGCTCGGCGCTGACGGGCAGCGGACGCGCCGGCAGCTCCCATGGGCGCAGCGTCGGCGCGCGGCGGCGCTCGCGTGCGAGCCGCTGCACGTCGCCGCGGCGGAAGCGGCGGTGGCCGCCCTCCGTGCGCGTTCCGGGCAGTACGCCCTGGTCGGCGAGGCGGCGCACGGTGCTGGGCGAGACGCCGAGCGCCTGCGCGACGGTGCTCAGCGGCAGCAGGTCGTCGGCGCCCTCCCCGGCCGGCCGCTCGGCGGACGCGTCGAGCTCGAGCGCGTCGAGGTCGGCAAGCGAGGCGGCCGGCGCCGGCCGCGCGATCAGGTGGCCCTGCGCCGCGTCGGCGTGGAGGGCGCGCACGGTCGCGAGCTGTTCGTCCGTCTCGACGCCGGGGATCGTGATCGACAGTCCGAGCGTCTGCGCGAGCGTCACGACCGCCTCGGCGATCGCCAGCTCGCCGCCGCGCGCGCCCGCCGGCGGACCGAGCAGCGTGCGGTCGAGCTTGAGGCCGTCGATCGGCAGGCGCGCGAGATCGGCCAGCGAGGAGCGCGCGCCGCCGAAGCGGTCGAGCACGATCCGCACGCCGAGCCGTCTGAGCGCGTCCAGCGCCTCCTCGGCGTCGGCGCGCTCGTCGAGCACGCCCGGGTCCTCGATCTCCAACGCCAGCGCCTGCGGTGGGACGCCGGCCGTCGCGACCGCCGCGGCGAAGCGCTCGGCGAACGTGCCGTCGCGCAGCTCGCGCCCGGAGACGTTGAGCGAGACGGGCGGCAGCACGCGTTCGGGGTGGCTCGTCCCCCACTGCGCGACCTGCCGGCAGACGGCCGCGAGCATCCAATCGCCGATCTCCACGATCAGGCCGCTCTCCTCTGCGACCGGAAGGAACTGTGCCGGGCCGAGCAGCCCGCGCCGCGGGTGGCGCCAGCGCACCAGCGCCTCGACGCCGACGACCGTCCCGCGTCTCAGCGAGACGATCGGCTGGAAGTACAGCGCCAGCTCGTCGCGCCGCAGCGCCGTGGCAAGCTCGTCCTCGGTGCGCAGGCGTCGCAGCGCGCGCTCGTGGGCGCCGTCGTCCGCGATCCGCCAGGGCGGCCCGCCGTCGCCGCGCGCGGACTGCGCGGCCGCGGCGGCGTCGCGCAGCAGCGCCTCGATCTCGTCGGAAGCGCGGATCGGATCCGCGAGCGCGACGCCGATCGTCGCGTCGAGGCGCGCCTCCAGCTCCGCGCCGGCGATCTGCAGCGGCGCGCGTGCCGCGCGCGCGAGCGCCTGCGCCAGCTCGCCGGCGGCGGCGTCGTCGTCGACCGCCGCCGCGACGACGATCCGTTCGCGCGTGAGGCGCGCCAGCACGGCGTCCGCCGGCGTGGCGGCGCGAATGCGCTCGACCAGCGCCGCGAGCGCGGTGTCGCCGGCCGCGAGGCCGCACGCCGCGTCGACGCGCTGGACGTCCGCCGCGTCGACGACCAGCGCCGCGAGCGCGCGGCTGCTCGCGGCGGCGCGCTCCTGCGCGCTCGCCACCTCTGCCGAGACATGCCGGCGCGCGCGCTCGTGCTCGTGCGCCGGCTGACCAGAGTCGCCGGTCAACGGACGCTGCCGGGAATCGGCAGCTCGGGCCGCTCGGCCCATGCGCGCAGCTGCCTCGGAGGAAGGGTCACAAGCGCCAGCAGCTCGCGCACGTCGAGCCGGCGCAGCGGCGTGCCGGCCGGCCGTTCGAGCACGATCGCGAGCGGCGCGTCGGGTTGGTCGTCGAAGGCGACGCGCAGGCCGGCCGCTTCGAGCGCGGCCGCGCAGTCGGCAGCGGCTGCCATCTCGACGTCCAGGAGCGAATCTCCGGTGGGCGCAGCGACTGCCGCCGGCTCCGGGCAGGTGATCGTCATCGGGTCCTCTCGTTCTTCCGGGGTGCGACCTGGGGTTGCGACCGAACCCGCCATCGGGTGTGGCGCGTTCGCGTTCAAGCGGATGAGAGGTTTTTCGGCCTGTTGACAGGCTGATACCCGCTCTAGCGGGTGTTCGGAAGATTCGTTGCGGCGTCAGAAGCGGATCACGCTGCGGATCCCGTCTTGGGACTCCATCAGCTCGAAGCCGCGATTCACCTCGTCGAGCGCGATGCGGTGCGAGATGAACGGCTCGACGTCGAGCTCGCCGGCCATCCAGCGGTCGATCAGCGCGGGGACGTCCTCGCGGCCCTTCAGCCCGCCGAACGAGGAGCCGGCGATGCGTCGGCCCTGGATCAGCCAGCGCGGGATCACGTCAAGCGTCTCCCCCTTGCCGGCGACGCCGCACATCGTGGCCAGGCCCCAGCCCATGCGCGCGGCCTCGACCGCCTGTCTCATGACGCGCACGCTGCCGGTCGCCTCGAACGTGTAGTCGGCGCCGAAGCCGCCGGTCATGTCGAGGATCCGCTGGACCGCCTCCTCGCCGCCGACGAACGTCTCCGTGGCGCCCTGGCCGGTCGCCAGGCGCAGGCGGTCCTCGGACAGGTCGACGCAGACGATTCGCTCGGCGCCCGCGAGGCGGCAGCCGGCGACCGCGCCGAGCCCGACCATCCCGGCGCCGAAGACGACGCACGTCGAGCCGGGCTCCACCTTGGCCGTTCTGAGCGCGGCGCCGAGGCCGGTCGAGAGCCCGCACGCGAACAGCGCGGCGCCCTCCAGCGGCGCCTCCGGATCGATCTTCGCGAGCGCGATCTGCGGCATCACGGTGTACTCGGCGAACGTCGAGGTGCCCATGAAGTGGCGCAGCGCCTCGTCGCCCCGCCGCAGGCGGGTCGTGCCGTCGGGCAGGTACCCCTTGTTCTGCTGCTCGCGGATCGCGAGGCACAGGTTCGTGCGCGGGCTGCGGCAGTGGACGCACTCGCCGCACTGCGGTGAGAAGAGCGTGACGACGTGGTCGCCGGGCGCCACGAGCGTGACGTCCTCCCCCACCTTCTCGACGACGCCGGCGCCCTCGTGCCCGAGCACGCACGGCGCGTAGCCGGACGGATCGGCGCCCGAGGCGGTGTAGAGATCCGTGTGGCAGACGCCGCAGGCGACGAGCCGCACCAGCACCTCGCCGGGCCCCGGATCGGCCAGCTCCACCTCCTGCACGACGAGCGGCTGACCGAACTCCTCCAGCACCGCGGCACGCATCCGCATGCGCGCACAGTAGCGTGCCGGCGGTCGCACGCCGTACCCCTGGGCTCAAGTCCGCCCTTCCGCAGCCGATGCATTCCCACGTGACGCGTCCCCGCTCCATCGCAGCCCTCGCCTGCGCCCTCGCGGTGCTGCTCGCGCTTGCCACCGCGGCGAGCGCCAAGCCGATCCGCAGAGCCCGCTGGCTCGGCGGCGTCACGGTGACCGAGTACTACCCCGTGCCGGAGGCCTGGTTCGTCGGCAAGAAGGTCAGCGCCCCCGGGCTCGCCGGCCTGCACCGGGTCGACTGGCTCTACTCGGCGAGCGGCGTCTCGATGCAGGGCACGGGCATCGGGCTCGACGGCCAGCTCGTGCACATCGACGCGCTCGGCGCGGGCGGCTGGGTGAACGAGCGCGGCCGGCCGAGCGTCCCCGGCCGCGACGGCTGGAGCGGCGGCCCGCCTGTCTGGCGCGCCGGCGCCTACTGGCTGACGCGGCGCCATCGCGTGACGTTCCCGCTCGAGGCCGGCGGCTGGTCGAACGGCGTCGGCCGCAGATACGTCCCGCTGCCGGGCGTCAGCTTCGCCGACGGGCCCGCGAAGCCGCTGCGCTACTACCGCAGCATCGCCGTCGACCCGACGCTGATCCCGCTCGGCTCGATGATCTACATCGACGCCTACCGCCACACCGCCGGCCACGGCTGGTTCCGCGCCGAGGACGTCGGCGGCGCGATCATCGGGCGCCACGTCGACGTCTACCGCCGCCCGCCGGCGGAGCCGTTCGGCAGCGCGCAGATGCTCGCGGGCGAACGCATCTACGTGATCCCGCCCGGCCGCTCGCCCGGCCCCGACGCGCCCGGCGGCAGCAGCACGAGCGGCGGTTCCAGCGGCGGCTCGGGCGGCGGCGCGGACACGTCTCCCCCGTCGTCGTCGGGCGGCGGCGCGGGCGCGCCGTAGGAACTAGACTGCGCTTCCTATGGCGAAGCAGCAGAAGCCGCGCATGCAGCGGCAGATCCAGGGGGGCGGCCTGGCCGCGATGGAGCGGTTGGAGCAGCGCAGCGACGAGGAGCTTGAGGCCGAGACGAAGTTCAAGGCCGCCGCGTTCGCGATCCTCGGCGCGCGCGCCGCGGAACGCTACGACGCGAGAGCGACGCGCGCCTATTACCAGAGAGCGCTGGCCGCGGCGCGTCCGCAGGAGCGCATGCAGCTGCGCCGCATGGCCGACGCCTCGATCGCGCTCGCCGAGCGCCGCGCGGGCGATCTCAAGGACGCCGTCACGCGGCTCGGCCAGGCGCCGCCGAGCGACCGCCAGCTGCTGATGCTGCGCCTGATGGGCCTCGTCGCCCCGCCCCCCGGCGCGAGCCCGCTCGTGCGCGTGCGCGGCATCGCGATCATCCTCGGGATCGTCGTCGCGCTGCTGTTGATCGGCCTTGGGCTCGCGGAGCTCGTCTGGCTGCCGTTCGGCGGCGTCGGGCTCGCCGGCGGGATCTTCTTCGGGATCGTGATCGTGATCGCGATCCTCGGCGTGCTCGCACTGCTCGGCAGGCGCAAGCAGGCGCGTGCGAGAGCCGCCGCGCTCGCCGCGCGCCGCTGACCCGCGCCGAGACCGGTCTCTCCCATGTGCGGCCGTTACACGCTCGCCTCGACGACGCCGGCGCAGCTGCGCGCGCGCTTCCCGCTCGGCGAGTCGGTACAGATCGCGCAGCGCTTCAACGTCGCGCCCGGCGACGACGTGCTGGCCGTCGTGATGCGGCGGCCCGCTCCCGACGAGGCCGCCGAGCCGACCGGCGCGCTGCTGCGCTGGGGGCTCGTGCCGCCGTGGGCGGAGGATCCGAGAGTCGGCTTCCGCATGATCAACGCGCGCGCGGAGACGGTCGCGGAGAAGCCGGCCTACCGCGGTCCGTTCGAGCGCGGCCGCTGCCTGATCGTCGCCGACGGCTTCTACGAGTGGACGCGCGACAGAGCGAGACAGCCGTTCCACATCACCCGCGACGCGGGCGAGCCGTTCGCGTTCGCGGGCGTGCGCACGGCATGGCGCGATCCCAGAGATCCCGACGGCGAGCTGCTGCGCTCGTGCGCGATCATCACGACCGAGGCGAACGCACGGATCCAGCACATCCATCCGCGCATGCCGGTGATCCTCGACCCGGCCGACGAGGAGGAGTGGCTGGACCCGCACACGCCGCTCGGCCGCCTGCACGAGCTGTTGCGCCCGCTGTCGGTCGAGCTGACGCACGCGCGGCCGGTCTCGAAGGCCGTCAACGACGCGCGCTACGACGGACCCGAGTGCCTTGCCCCGGCCGAGCCGGAGCCCGCGCCGCCGCAGGGCGAGCTGTTCTGAGCAGCTGTGCGCCGGCGCCGGGGCGTCAGTGCGCGATCAGTCTCGCGGACTGAATCACGACCGGGCTGGCAGGCGGGCTGCCCATCTGTGCGCTGGGATCCTGCAGCGGCAGCACGCCGATCGTATCGACCGTCTCCAGCCCCTGCACGATCTTGCCGACGAGCGCGTACTGCGGCGGGAGCTGCGCGTCCTGCGCGGTGACGACGAAGAACTGGCTGCCGGAAGCGCCGTCCGGCTCCGCCCCCGTCTTCGCCATCGCGACGATCCCGTGCCAGTACTTCAGGTCCGCCGGCGGCTTCTCGACGACCGTGTAGCCGGGTCCGCCGGAGCCGGTGCCCTGCGGGTCGCCGCCCTGGATCACGAAGTTCGGCGCGATCCGGTGGAACGTGAGGTTGTCGTAGAAGCCCTTCTTCACGAGCGAGGCGAACGAGGCGGTCGTCTTCGGCGCCCGCGCCGTGTCGAGGCGGATCGTGAACGTGCCGCAGTTGGTCGTGAATCTCACGTCCCACTTCTTGCTCGGGTCGAGCAGCCCCTTCGGCTTCTTAAGGTGCTGCGCGCCCTTCGGCGTCGGCGCGGCGACCGTCTTGCACGGACCGGTGTCGGCGCTGGTCGTCGCCGCCTGGGTTGCGCTGCCCCCGTTCGAGCTGCCGCAGCCGCTCAGCAGGACGAGCGCCAACGCGCCGAGCGCGGCGAGCAGCAGAAGCGGTGAACGGGTCCGGGACACGGCGGCGAAGCATAACGATCGCGCCGGTCCCGCCCGACGGTTCCCTGCGCCCGGCGGGCCGTGGTGCGCCGTCGATACCGTTCCGCACATGGAGCGCGACGTCGCCCTCATCGTCAACCCGACGGCCGGCGGCGGGCGGGCGCTGCGCGCACTGCCGGAGGTCGAGCGGGCGCTGCGCGCGACGGGTCTGCGCGTCCGCCTCGCGCACACGCGCGATCTCGACCACGCGTGTGAGCTGGGCCGTGCGGCCGGCGCGGCGGGCGAGATCGCGGCGGCGCTCGGCGGCGACGGGCTCGTCGGCGCGGTCGCCGACGGCCTGCGCCAGAGCGGCGGCGACGGGCTGCTGGCGATCCTGCCCGGCGGGCGCGGCAACGACTTCGCCCGCGGGCTCGGGATCCCCCGCGGTCCGGCGGCCGCCGCGGCGACGATCGCCAACGGGCGCGAGCGCGCGATCGACCTCGGCCTCTGCGGCGAGCGCGCGTTCGTCGGGATCGCCTCGTGCGGCTTCGACTCCGACGCCAACCGGATCGCGAACGCGACGCGCGTGCCCGGCGACGCCGCCTACCTCTACGGCGCGCTGCGCGCGCTCGCTGGCTGGAAGCCGGCGCGCTTCGCGCTGACGCTCGACGGCGAGCACGTGGAGCACGTCGGCTACAGCGTCGCCGCGGCGAACGGGCGCCAGTACGGCGGCGGGATGGTGCTCGCGCCGGACGCGTCGCTCGACGACGGGTGCTTCGACGTCGTGACCGTCGCGGACGTGCCGAAGCGCCGCTTCCTGCGCGCGCTGCCGAGAGTCTTCACCGGCGCGCACGTGCGCAACGAGGAGGTGGCGGTGCGCCGGGCCCGCGAGCTGACGATCGCCGCCGACCGGCCGTTCGACCTGTACGCCGACGGCGACCCGATCGCGCAGCTGCCGGCGACCGTCACAACCCTGCCCGCCGCGGTGCGGGTGATCGTGTCGTGAGCGCGCTGGCGCCGAAGCTCGCGGTCGCCCGCGCGGTCGGCGGCCTGGCGCGCGCCGCCGGACGCGGCGGCGGCACGTCGCTGCCCGGCAAGGTGCTGATGCGGCTCGACCCGCAGGCGATCCGCGCGCTCGCCGCGCGCCTGCCGCAGGGCTCGGTCGCGATCTCGGCGACGAACGGCAAGACGACGACGGCCGCGATGGTGGCGGCGATCCTCGAACGGCACGGCACGCGCCTCGTGCACAACCGCGCCGGCGCGAACATGGCCGGCGGAATCGCCTCGACGCTGCTGGAGGCCGCGCGCGGCGGCGGGATCGACGGCCAGCTCGGCCTGTTCGAGATCGACGAGTTCTGGCTTCCCCAGCTGGCGGACGAGCTGCGGCCGCGCGCTGTCCTGCTCGGCAACCTCTTCCGCGATCAGCTCGACCGCTACGGCGAGCTGGAGACGATCGCCGAGCGCTGGGCGGACGTCGTGGCCGCGCTGCCGGCGGCCTCGCGGCTCGTGCTGAACGCGGACGACCCGCTCGTCGCCGACCTCGGCCGCGGGCGCGAGCACGTCGTGACGTTCGGCGTCGAGGACGACGCGATGGCGCTGCCGCAGATGCAGCACGCGGCCGACTCGAAGCACTGCCGCAGATGCGGCCACGCGTACGCGTACGAGGCGATCTACCTCGGTCATCTCGGCCGCTACCGCTGTCCGCACTGCGGCGCGGCCCGGCCGCGGCCGGACGTGGTCGCGCGCGACGTGCGCCTGAACGGCACCCGCGACGCGGCCTTCACGCTCGCGATCGGCGAGCGGGACGCGACCGTCACGCTCCCCCTCCCCGGCCTCTACAACGTCTACAACGCGCTCGGCGCCGCCGCGCTCTGCCATGCGCTCGACGTGCCCTTCCAGAGCATCGTCGCCGGTCTGGAGGGAGTCGAAGCGGCATTCGGCCGCGCGGAGACGATCGACCTGGACGGGCGCGCGCTGTCGATCCTGCTGATCAAGAACCCGGCCGGCGCGAACGAGGTGCTGCGCACGCTCGCGCTGGAGGACGGTCCGCTCGACCTGCTCGCGGTGCTGAACGACAACGTCGCCGACGGGCGCGACGTCTCGTGGGTGTGGGACGCCGACTTCGAGCTGCTGGCCGGGCGCGTGCAGCGCGTCACCTGCGCCGGGACGCGCGCGGGCGAGCTGGCGGTGCGGCTGAAGTACGCGGGCGTCGACCCGCGGCGGCTCGTCGTCGTGCCCGAGCTGGAGCGTGCGTTGGACGAGGCGCGTGCTGCCGGCGAGGGCGACGGTCCGCTCTACGCCCTCCCCACCTACACCGCGCTGCTGGCGCTGCGCGAGCTGCTGGCGCGCCGCGGCGCCGCGCCGGAGTACTGGCGATGAGCGAGCGCGCGGTGCTGTGGCACGACCTCGAGTGCGGCCGCTACGCCGCCGACCTGCCGCTGTGGCGCGAGCTGGCGGCGGAGTATGCGCGCGGCGGCCCGATCCTCGACGTCGGGGCCGGCACCGGCCGCGTCACGCTCGACCTCGCGCGCGCCGGATACGAGGTCGTCGCGCTCGACCTCGACCCGCTGCTGCTGGCGGCGCTGCGCGAGCGCGCCGGCGAGCTGCCGGTCGAGACCGCGCTCGGCGACGCGCGCGACTTCGCGCTGGACCGCGCGTTTGCGCTGATCCTCGCGCCGATGCAGACCGTCCAGCTGCTCGGCGGCCCGGCCGGACGGGCGGCGTTCCTGCGACGCGCCGCCGCCCACCTGCGGCCCGGCGGTCTGCTCGCGTGCGCGCTCGCCGACGCGCTGGAGGGCTTCGACGCCGAGCACACCGAGCCGCCGCTGCCCGACGTGCTGGAGCGGGACGGCTGGGTGTTCGCGAGCCAGCCGGTGGCGGTGCGCCCGGACGACGACGGCACGACGATCGAGCGCATCCGGCAGACCGTCTCGCCGCAGGGCGCGCGCACCGCCGAGGGCGACGTGATCGTGCTCGACAAGCTCGACGGCGACGCGTTGGAGGCCGAGGGCGTGGCGCTCGGCTTGCACGCCGCCGGCCGGCGCTTCGTCGAGATGACCGACGAGCACGTCGGCTCCGAGGTGGTGCTGCTGCGTGCCTGACACCGTGCGCGTCTGCGCGCTCTATCCCGAGCTGATGAACATCTACGCCGACCGCGGCAACCTGCTGCTGCTGCAGCGCCGCTGCGAGTGGCGCGGGATCGGCTTCGAGCTGACGGCGAGTGACCTCGGCGAGTCGATCGATCCCGAGCAGGCCGACCTCTTCTACATGGGCGGCGGGCAGGACCGCGACCAGCGCCTGTGCGCGTTCGACCTTGCCGAGGTCAAGCGGGACGGACTCCACGCCGCGGCCGAGCGCGGGGCGGCGATGCTCGCCGTCTGCGGCGGCTACCAGCTGCTCGGCCACTCGTATGAGCTGGGCGAGGAGACACTGCCCGGCGTCGGCCTCGTCGACCTGCGCACGGTCCGCGCCGACGGTCCGCGCCTGATCGGCAACGTCGCGATCGAGGTGGAGCTGGAGGATGGGACTGGCGCGCCGGCGAGACACGTGCTAGCCGGCTTAGAGAACCACGGCCGCCGCACACAGCGCGGGCCGGACGCGCAACCGCTCGGCCGCGTCCTGCGCGGCCACGGCAATGACGGCGCGAGCGGCTGCGAGGGCGTGCGGCGCGGCAACGTGATCGGCACGTACCTGCACGGGCCGCTGTTGCCGAAGAACGTGTGGCTGGCGGACTGGCTGATCGCGAGAGCGCTCGGCCGCGACGAACCGCTCGCCGCGCTCGACGACGCGCTCGAGGCGGCCGCGCACGCGGAGGCGCGCCGCGCGGCCGGAGTGTGATGGGATCCGCGCCGATGCCCTCGCGCCGTCGTCTCGCGCTCCCCCTCGCGATCGCGCTGGCGCTCGCCCTCGCCGGCTGTGGCGGCGCCGGATCGAACGGCGGCGGAGATCGTCCCGGCGCGAACGCGCCCGGCGCCGACCGGCCACCGGTGACGCTCGGCACGCGTGTGTCCAGCCAGCAGATCCTGCTCGGCCAGCTGTACGAGCAGGCGCTCGAGGCGAAGGGCTTCACGGTCGCGCTCAAGCAGAACATCAGCTCCAGCGCGATCGCCGACGAAGCGCTCCACAAGGGCCAGATCGACCTCTATCCGCGCTACGTCGGCGACGCCGGCGTCGCGAGCGCGCCGGGCTTCACGCTGCTCGCGCCGACGCCGTTCAGCGACGTGGAGGCGCTTGCCGTCCTGCCGGGATTTGCCCGTGCGCACGCGCTCAAGAGCGTCGCCGACCTCGCGCGGATCCCGCGGCTGCGGCTCGGCGCGCCGCCGGAGTTCTTCGAGGGCGACCCGGGGCTCGCGAGCCTGAAGCGCGTCTACGGGATCGCCGGCGTCGTCTTCGCGCCGCTGACGATCGGGCTGCAGTACGGCGCGCTCGACGACGGCAAGATCGACGCCGCCGTCGTTTCGGCGACCGATGGCGAGTTGCAGGGCGGCAGATACGTCCTGCTGGCCGACCCGCGGCAGCTGTTCGGCACCCGCCACGTCGCGCCGGTCGTCTCCGCGCGCGTGCTCGCCGCCGAGGGACCGGCCTTCGCGCGCACGCTCGACGCGGTCAGCAGAGCGCTCACGACGAGCGCGATGCAGCGGATGAACGCGGCGGTGGCGCTCGACAGGCAGTCTCCCGCCGACGTCGCGCGGCAGTTCCTGCGGGACAGCGGGCTCGCGTAGCGGGACCGCCGTCCGACGCGCCGGCTTCGGCCGCTGCGGGTATGGCTTCGCCCGGCATGCCGCACCCCGTTCGCATCGGCTGCTCCGGCTGGGTCTACAAGTCGTGGGGCCAGACCTTCTATCCCCCGAGAACGCCCGGCGCGCGCTGGCTCGCGCACTACGCGTCGGTCTTCGACACGGTCGAGCTGAACTCGACCTTCTACCGCCTCGCTCGACCCGGGGCCGCGGCCAGATGGGTCGAGCAGACGCCGCCGGGCTTCGTCTTCGCGGCGAAGGCGAGCCGTTACCTCACGCACATGAAGCGGCTCACGGACCTGGAGCGCGGCGTCGAGCGCTACTACGCGTCGATCGCGCCGCTCGTCGATAGCGGCAAGCTCGGACCGGTGATCTGGCAGCTGCCGGAGAGCTTTCACCGCGACGACGAGCGGCTGGCGGCGGCGCTGGAGCGGGTCGCGCAGTTGCCGCCCGGACGGCACGGCTTCGAGTTCCGCCACCCGTCGTGGTTCGTGCCGGAGGTCGAGGCGCTGCTGCGCGCGCACAACGTCGCGCTCGTGATCGGCGACCGACCCGAGCGCCCGTTCCAGGAGCACTGGATCACGACCGACTGGACGTTGGTGCGCTTCCACCACGGCCATCGGGGTCGGCGAGGGAACTACTCCGAGACCGAGCTGCGCGACTGGGCGGCGCGGATCCGCGAGTGGTCGCAGCGCGTTGACGTGTACGCCTACTTCAACAACGACTGGGAGGTGTTCGCGCCGAGAAACGCGCTGCGGCTGCGCGCGCTGCTCGACGCTTGAACGACACCGGGGCCGATGCGCCTGACCGCACCGGCCCCGATGGTCCCCTCCGCACGGCGTCCCCCGGCGCCGCACGCCCCGGTCGTCCCCCGGCGACCGAGCCTGCGGTCAAGAAGGTAGCGCGCGAACGCCGGCGTTTCGTAATGAGCTGGTGAAGACGGCGGCTTCAGCTGCCGCTGGAGCCGAAGCCGCCTTCGCCGCGCTCGCTGGTCGGCAGCTCGTCGACCTCGACCGTCGCGGGCAGCTCCAGCTTCACGAGCACGAGCTGGGCGATGCGGTCCCCGACGGCGATCTCGCAGGGCGTCTTGCGGTCGGTGTTGAGCAGCAGTACGCGGATCTCGCCGCGGTAGCCGGCGTCGATCAGGCCGGGCGCGTTGACGAGCGCGATGCCCGAGCGGGCTGCGAGGCCGGAGCGCGGGAGCACGAGGCCGCCCTGGCCCTCGGGGATCGCGACGGCGATGCCGGTGCCCACCGACGCCCGCGCGCCGGGCTCGAGGATCACCGCTTCGGTGGCGTGCAGGTCGAGTCCCGCGTCGCCGGCGTAGGCGCGTGTCGGCAGGACGGCTTG
>JBQCIQ010000195.1:0-3950 GCA_051953595.1 Conexibacter sp.
TGAACAGCGACGCGCCGACCAGCAGCGCGACCGAGTCCGCGCTCGCGACGTTGCGGTTGCGGAAGATCCCCAGCGGCATGATCGGGTAGCGCGTGCGCAGCTCGACGACCACGAACGACGTGAGCAGGACCACGCTGAGCGCGAGCAGCCCGAGCGTCTGGAACGACGTCCAGCCGGCGTCGTGCGCATCGACCAGCGCGTAGACGAGCGCGACGAGCCCGCCGGTGACCGTCACCGCGCCGGCGACGTCGAGCGACGTGCGCTCGTGCGTGCGGCTCTCGCGCACGAAGCGCGGCGCGGCGAACGCGGCGGCCAGGCCGATCGGCACGTTCACGAACAGGACCCACGCCCCGCCGGCCCACGCCGTCAGCATCCCGCCCAGCAGCACGCCGACGGCGCCGCCGGCGCCGGCCAGCGCGCCCCAGATCCCGAGCGCCTTGTTGCGCTCGGCGCCCTCGGTGAAGGTCGTCGTGACGATCGACAGCGCGGCCGGCGAGACGATCGCGGCGCCGAGGCCCTGGACCGCGCGCGCGGCGACGAGCCAGCCGGCGCTCTGCGCGAAGCCGCCGGCGAGCGACGCCGCGCTGAAGAGCCCGAGCCCGACGATGAACATGCGCCGGCGCCCGAACAGGTCGGCCGCGCGGCCGCCGAGCATCAGAAAGCCGCCGAACGCGAGCGTGTAGGCGTTCACGACCCACGGCAGGCCGCTCTCGGAGAAGCCGAGCGCTCTCTGGATCGAGGGCAGCGCGACGTTCACGATCGACGCGTCGAGCACGACCATGAACTGCGCCACCGCGAGCACCGCGAGCGCAGCCCAGCGCTTGGGGTCGAGCGTCGCGTCGGTGGGCTGATGCGCGGCGGCGGCGGTGCTTGACATGGCGCGACCTGCCTTCCCGTGGATAGAATTCGGAACCGGAACTCCGGTTCAGGATGCGTACGATACGGAGGAGCGATTCCGTTTGTCAACCGCCGAGCCCACGATCGTCACGAGACCGCTGCGCGCGGACGCCATCCGCAACCGCGCGAAGGTGCTCGAAGCCGCGCGCGCCGCGTTCGCCGAGCACGGCGCGGAGGCGCAGATGGAGGACGTCGCGCGCCGCGCGGGCGTCGGGGTCGGCACGGTCTACCGCCACTTCCCCACCAAGCAGGCGCTCGCCGAGGCGCTGATCGAGGAGCGCTTCGACCGCACGATCGAGTTCGTCCGCAGACTGATCGAGGAGGAGCCGGACCCGTGGCGCGCGATCGAGTCCTGCTTCGAGTACTGCGCCGCCACGCAGGAGCGCGACCGCGCGTGGGCGGCCGTCCTCGCGCTGATGGCCGGCGGCGTCGCCGCGATGGGCCCGCGCGAACACCAGATGCGCGAGCTGCTGGAGCTGGAGGAGCAGCTGATCGCCCGCGCCCGCAGCGCCGGCGTCGTGCGCGAGGACCTGAGAGCCGCCGACATGCCCGCGCTCTTCTGCGCGCTCGCGAGCGTCGTGCAGGCCGGCGGCAGAAACTGGCGCCGCTACCTCGACCTGCTGCTCGACGGCCTGCGGCCGCAGGGCTGAGCGGATTCTCATTCGCGGCCTGGCCGTGGCGGCAAGACTTCCAAGCGCATGATCGGTCGAGGGGGGACCCCCACGCTGGAGCGCCGTCGCCGCCGGTTGCCGTCCTACGGGCGCGGGCGCGGATGGCTCGTCGCCGCGGCCGCGCCGCTGCTCGCCGCCGCCGGGCTCGCGCTGTGGCTGCTGGTGCTGCGCGGCGCCCCGGCCGCGTCCGGACCGACCGCCGCCGACGTGCTGCGCTTCCACTCGCAGCCGGGGCTCGACCCCGACCGCGTCCGAGTCACCGTCCCCGCGCGCGGTCGCACGGCGCCCGGGTACGTGTTCCTCGCCGTCAAGCGCGGCCCCGGCCAGGACGGGCCGCAGATCCTCGACGACGCCGGCCACGTCGTGTGGTTCCGCCCCACCCCGCCGCACATGGCGGCGACCGGCTTCCGCGTGCAGCGCTACAGAGGTCAGCCGGTGCTGACGTGGTGGGAGGGGCGCACGAGATACGGCCACGGGATGGGCGAGTACGTGATCCTCGACCGCCACTACCGCCGGGTCGCCGTCGTGAGAGCGGGCAACGGCTACATGGGCGATCACCACGAGCTGCAGCTGACCCCGCGCGGGACCGCCTACATGTCGATCTACGCGCCGCGCAGAGCCGACCTCACAGCCGTCGGCGGGCCGCGCGACGGGAGGATCTTCGAGTCGATCGTGCAGGAGGTCGACATCGCGAGCGGCAGAGTCCTGTGGGAGTGGCACAGCGCCGACCACCTGCCGGTGAGCGAGGGCGTCACGCCGCCGAAGCCCGGCAAGCCGCACGACTACTTCCACGTCAACGCGGTCGACGAGGACGGCCACGGCGACGTGCTGATCAGCGCCCGCAACATGCACGCGATCTACGCCGTGCGCAAGCGGACCGGACGCGTGCTGTGGCGCCTCGGCGGCAAGCGCAGCGACTTCCGCTTCGGGCCGGGCGCGCGCTTCCACTTCCAGCACGACGCCGAATGGCTGCGCGGCAGCGCGACGTCGCGCTTCAGCACGATCTCGCTGTTCGACAACGAGGCGACGCCGGCGACCGCCGACCAGTCGCGCGGGCTCGTGCTGCGACTCGACATGCGCACGAGGACCGCGCGCGTCGTGCGCCAGTACAGGCACCCCGACAAGCTGCTGTCGATCGCCGAGGGCAACATGCAGTCGCTGCCGGACGGCCACGTGTTCGTCGGCTGGGGACCGGAGCGGCACGTGTCGGAGTTCAGCCGCGACGGGCGCCTGCTGTTCGACCTGATCGTGCCGCCCGGCGCCGACAGCTACCAGGCGTTCCGCTACCCGTGGCACGGGCAGCCGCTCGACCGCCCGGCGCTCGCGGCGCGCCGGACCGGCTCGGGCTCGGGCCCGCGCGCGCGCGTGACCGTGTGGGCGAGCTGGAACGGCGCCACCGCGCTGCGCGGCTGGCAGCTGCTGGTGGGCGAGGACCCGAACGCGCTCGCCCCGCTCGGGGACCCGGTCCCGCGCGCCGGCTTCGAGACCGCGCTGCACGCGCGCACCCACGCGCGGTACGTCGCCGTCGCCGCGCTCGACGCGCGCGGCCGGCAGCTCGGCCGCTCGCGCGCGATCGCGCCGGTGGCGCGCTGAGCGTGCCGCGTCAGCCGACGCGCTGCACGTGGAAGACGCGCGCGCCGGCGGGCGTCTGCACCGTGACGGCGTCGCCCTCGCGGGCGCCGACCAGCGCTCTGGCGACCGGCGACTCGATCGACAGGCGGCCGTCGCTCGCGCTCGCCTCGGCGGCGCCGACGAGCGTGTAGATCGCGACGCGCCCGCTCTGCTCGTCGCGCACCTCGACGGTCGAGCCGAAGCCGACGACGCCGTTCGGCGTCGCGTCCGCCGCGACGACCTTCGCGCCGCGCAGCCTCTCCTGCAGCCGCTTGATGCGCGTCTCCAGGTGCGCCTGGTCCTCCTTCGCGGAGTGGTACTCGGCGTTCTCCTTGAGGTCGCCCCACTCGCGCGCCGTGCGGATGCGCGCGGCGATCTCCGCGCGCGCGACCGTCTCCAGCTGCTCCAGCTCGGCGCGCAGCGCGTCGAGGCCGGCTTGCGTGATCGCGTATCCGTCGGTCATCGGGACAGTGTGCCAGCCCGCGCCCGACCGGCGCGGCGCCCAGCGCCGATACCCTCGGACGCGATGTCGCTCGACCTCGCCCCCTCCGCGCCGAACGTCGAGCTGCGCAGCGACCCGGAGCGGGGCCGCATCGTCGTGCTGTCGTTCCCGTACGACCCGCATCTCGTCGAGGTCGTGCGCGGGATCCCCCACCGCCGCTTCGACTGGGACGCGCGCGAGTGGTGGGCGCCGGTGCAGGACTGGGTCGCGCACCACGTCGCGGACGTGCTGCGGCGCTTCCCGGAGCTGCTGGCGAGCGAGGAGGTCGA
>JBQCIQ010000196.1:0-11741 GCA_051953595.1 Conexibacter sp.
CGCGCACGCGTTCGCCGACCCCGCGGAGCGGGCATGGCTCGAGGGTGTGCTGTGGCCGCGCGTCGGGGCGAAGGTCATGGACTTCCGCGCGCAGGCGGCGACGATGGAGCCGCCGCCCCCGGCCGCGGTCGTCGAGACGCCGCTGCTGTTCGAGGCCGGCATGGAGGCCGCCTACGACGCGACGATCGCGATCGTGGCGCCGGAGGGGCTGCGCGAGGAGCGCGCCGGGGCGCGCGGGCACGCCGCTGTCGCCGAGCGAACCTCCCGCCAGCTCTCGCAAGAGGAGAAGGCTGCCCGCGCGACGTACGCGGTCGTCAACGACGGCACCGTCGAGCAGCTCGAGCAGCGGCTGTCTGAGGTGCTTGCAAAGCTGAACGCATGACCTCGCGCACGGCACAGGTCCAGGTCGCACGGCGACGCGCCAAGCGGGCGCGCGCCGCGCGCCGCCGCCGCCAGGCGTTCGCGTTCCTCGGCTTCCTCGCCGCCGTCAGCCTCGGTGCGCTGCTGCTGCGGCCGCTGTTCACGAGCGCCGTGCACGACCTCACCGCGCTGCCGCTGCGCCACCAGGACGCGATCCGCAAGCAGGCGCACGCGAAGAACCTCGATCCGTCGCTGATCGCGGGCGTCATCTACGCCGAGTCGAAGTTCAACGACTCGACCTCCTCGGCCGGCGCGCTCGGCCTGATGCAGCTGCGGCCGTCGACGGCACACTTCATCGCCGACAGATCGGGCGGGACCGCCTTCACGACCGAGGACCTGTCGACGCCGGACATCAACATCGCCTACGGCAGCTGGTACCTGCGCTACCTGCTCGATCGCTACGGCGGCGACGAGGTGCTTGCGCTCGCCGCCTACAACGGCGGGATGGGGAACGTCGACAGATGGGTCGCGGACGCCCGCGCGCGCGGCCAGCGGCTTGACGTCGCAGACATCCCGTTCCCCGAGACGCGGGCGTACGTCGAGCGCGTGCTCGACGCGCGGCGCGAGTACCGCCGCACCTACCCGACGGAACTGGGCCTGCGCTAGCCGAGCGCCGCGCGGCCGCTCAGCAGCGCGGGATCCCGGGGGTGAAGTGGCGGTGCGGCTGCGGGGTGTCGCCGCCGGGCGTGTCGACGTAGAGGTCCGCGACATAGCCCACGCCGCCGGCCCAGTCGATCTGGTCCCACACGTCGTTGCTGCCCTCGCCGCCGGTGACCATCGTCCCGACCGTCTGACAGCGGATGTTGACCGCGTCGCCGTCGTAGACGAGCCCGATCTGCGCGGCGGACGTGGACGGGCCGCTCCGGACGCGCAGTCCGCAGGCGCCGTCGCGACAGGTGTTGTGGATGTGGAAGATGTGCTGGGCCGGCGCGGGCGCGGGCGTCGGGCTCGGCTGGGGCGCCGGGGCGGGCGTGGGCGCCGGGGCAGGCGCCGGAGCGGGCTGCGGCTGGGTCCCCGGCCGGTAGATGAACTTCATCGCGGGCCCGGTGTACTGGACGTGCTCGCGGTACACGCCGAACTCGTTCGTGATGCCCCGGCTTTGGTTGACCCAGACCGCGCCGCCGTTCATCTCCAGCGTCGTGAACGAGTGCGCGTCGCGGATCCCGGTGACGATTCCGACGTGTCCGAAGGTGCCGGCGACCTTGACGAAGACCGCACCGACCACGGGGACGTCGCCGACCGGAAGGCCAGCCGCCGCGGCCGCGGCGTACCACTCGCGCGCGTTTCCGTGCACGGCTCTTCCGAGCCACGGCGCCTGCTCCCAGGCGCCGTACGTGCAGTAGCCGGGATAGCCCGGGTTGCCGCCCGAGCCGCTGCCCTTGCCGCCCTGCGGATGCGGGGGGTGGACGTAGCGGCCCGCTGCGACGGACAGCGTCCCGGGCGCGATCAGCCCGTTGGCCGCCGGGCCGGCGGGCACGAGCACGAGCGAGCGCAGGTGCGTCCTGCGGGTCCCGGACGAGCTGCGGCACGCGACGGCGAAGCGCCACGCGCCGCTCGGCGCTCCCGCCGTCACCGTCCAGCGCCATCCGACGCGCCGCTTCCCGCGGGCCGCCGGCAGGGACGCGCGCCTGCCGCCCGCGGCGACGGTGCCGGTGCAGGCCTCGTGCGGGCGCGTGGCGACGGTGAGCGAGAGCCGCAGCTCGGAGAGCCCGGTCGAGTGGGCGCCGAGGCTCGCGTCCAGCCGCTGAGCGGCCTGCGCGGGAAGGGCGCTTGCCCCCGCGAGCAGCAGTCCGAGGGTCAACAGCTGAACGCAGCGCACGATCGACCGGTAATTCATCGCGCGGCAACCTAGTACATCGCGGCACCTTCACGCGCCGGCCGGCCGCCCCGCGAGAGCCGCCACTCCCGCGGGAGCCGCCGGTCGGCGGTGGGCTACTGCTGCGGCTGTTGGAGCGCCACCGGGTCGGGCGCGCCGAGGTGCGAGCCGGCCGGAGCCTCGTAGACCGCGCCGGGCTTGGCGCCGAGCACGAGCACGCGGATGCCCTCCGGGCCGGGGAGCACCTTGCGGTCGACGCCGGCGGCGACACGCACCATGTGATCGGGGTCGAGCGGGTGGCACTCGCCCGCGATCTCGATCTGGCCGTCGCCTCTGAGCGCGAGGAAGACCTCCTCCTGCCCGTCGCCCGCGTGGTCGTGGGTGGGGTAGTGCTCGAAGTTCGGCGGCATGTCGATGATCGCGATGCCGAACGAGCTGACGCCCAGCTCGGCTCGCACCCGCTTGAACGCGCCGCCGTACGCGCCCTCCATCTCGTCGATGCGCTTGACCGTGTAGTCCGCCATAAGCATGACCTCCTGCACGTCGAAGTGTGTGTGAGCACTCAAACGTACAGGTTGTATGTGGAGGGCGCGCCGGTTCTTCCTCAGTAGCCACCGCCCGAGCTGCCACCGCTCGTCTGCGTCGTGATCGCGCCGCCGTTCGTGCCGAGCACGTACCAGGGGGCACCGAACGCGTTCAGCGCCTGGCCGTTCGTCTCGCCCGAGGCCGCGTCGCCGGCGTAGTAGTAGAGCGGGTGGCCGGCGTAGGTCACCTGCATCGTGCCGTCGCCGCGCTTCGTGACGCCCAGCTTCGCGGCCGCGACGCCGCCGGCCGCCTGCGGTCTGCCGTGCGTCGTCACTGCCGGCCACGCGGCGATGCACGCGCCGCTGCACGTGCTCGTCGGCCCGGTGTCTCTCTGGAACAGGTAGATCGCTCTGCCCTGTCCGTCGACGAGGATCGTGCCGAGGCCGCTCGCGCTCGCGGTCTTCACGGTCGCGGCGGTCGTGTGCGATCGCATCGTGGTCGTGGTGCCGCCGTTGGCGTTCGCGGAGTTGGAGCCCGAGCCGCACGCGGCCAGCAGGGGCGCCGCGAGCAGGACGAGGGCGACGGCCAGCGCGGGGATGCGCCTGGTCATGGGGGACCTCCTTGGTTCGATGCCGTCACCACCGAGGACGCCGCGCCACCGGCCGGCCTTCCGCGCGTCGCGGCGATGGCGCGGCCGCGATGGCCGCTACCCTCGGTCCGGTCCCCATGCGCAGATTCCAGCTCGACGCCGCCTACGCGCCCACGGCCGACCAGCCGCAGGCGATCGCCTCGCTCGCGGAGGGGATCGAGGCCGGCGAGCGTGCGATGACGCTGCTCGGCGCGACCGGCACCGGCAAGACGATGACGATGGCGGCGACGATCGAGGCGGTGCAGCGGCCGGCGCTGATCATCGCCCACAACAAGACGCTCGCCGCGCAGCTCTGCAACGAGTTCCGCACGTACTTCCCGTCCAACGCGGTCGAGTACTTCGTCTCCTACTACGACTACTACCAGCCCGAGGCGTACGTCCCGAGCCGCGATCTCTACATCGAGAAGGACTCGGCGATCAACCAGGAGATCGAGCGCCTGCGCCACGCCGCCATGGCGGCGCTGTTCGCGCGGCGCGACGTGATCGTCGTCGCGTCTGTCTCCAGCATCTACGGCCTCGGCTCGCCGGAGACGTACGACCGCAACGTCGTGATCCTCAAGCGCGGCGAGATGGTCGACCGCGACGAGCTGCTGAAGAAGCTCGTCTCGATCCAGTACACGCGCAACGACATCCTCCAGCGCGGCACGTTCCGCGTGCGCGGTGAGACGCTGGAGATCTTCCCCGCCTACGCCGAGTCGGCCTATCGCGCGACGCTGTTCGGCGACGAGATCGAGGAGATCCAGCACTTCGACCCGCTCACCGGCGAGATCCTGGAGGAGGAGGTCGAGCACGTCGGCATCTGGCCGGCCTCGCACTACAACGTCGAGGAGGGGCGGATCGAGAACGCGGTCGCCGAGATCGGTCGCGAGCTGAACGAGCGCTGCGCCGAGCTGGAGCGTGCCGGCAAGCTGCTGGAGTCGCACCGCCTGCGCCAGCGCACGCAGTACGACATGGAGAGGCTGCGCGAGAGGGGCTTCTGCAGCGGCAACGAGAACTACTCGCGCATCCGCGACGGGCGCAAGCCGGGCGAGCGACCGTACTGCCTGATCGACTACTTCCCGAACGACTTCGTCTGCTTCGTCGACGAGTCGCACCAGACGATCCCGCAGATCGGCGGCATGTACGAGGGCGACCGCTCGCGCAAGCAGACGCTCGTCGACTACGGCTTCCGCCTGCCGAGCGCGCTCGACAACCGCCCGCAGAGATTCGACGAGTTCCTCTCGATCACGCCGCAGCTCGTGCTCGTGAGCGCCACGCCGGGCGAGTGGGAGCGCACGCACTCGCCGCGGATCGTCGAGCAGATCGTGCGTCCGACCGGGATCGTCGACCCCGAGATCGACGTGCGCGAGACGAGAAACCAGATCGACGACCTGATGAACGAGATCCGCGCGCGGGTCGACAGAGACGAGCGGACGCTGGTCACGACGCTCACGAAGAAGATGAGCGAGGACCTGACCGGCTACCTGCTGGAGATGGGCTTCAAGGTCCGCTACCTGCATTCCGAGGTCGACACGCTGGAGCGGATCCAGATCATCCGCGAGCTGCGGCTCGGCGACTACGACGTGCTCGTCGGCGTGAACCTGCTGCGCGAGGGGCTCGACCTGCCGGAGGTGTCGCTGGTGGCGATCCTCGACGCCGACAAGGAGGGCTTCCTGCGCGGGGAGACGTCGCTGATCCAGACGATCGGCCGTGCGGCGCGCAACGTCGAGGGCAAGGTGCTGATGTACGCCGACAGAGAGACGCGCGCGATGCGGGCGGCGATCGAGGAGACCGACCGCCGGCGCGCGATCCAGGTCGCGTACAACGAGCAGCACGGCATCACGCCGGAGTCGATCGTGAAGGGGATCTCCGACATCGCCGAGTTCCTGCAGGCGGAGTCGAAGGTGCCGCGCGGGCGCAGACGCCGCATGAAGCTCGACGCCGGCAAGACGCTGCAGCCGGCCGAGATCGAGAAGGCGATCGTCGAGTGCGAGGAGGAGATGCTGGCGGCCGCCGAGGAGCTGCGCTTCGAGTACGCGGCGAAGCTGCGCGACGAGATCAAGTCGCTGCGCCGCGACCTCGACATCGCGCTGGCCGAGCAGCGCGGCGGTGGCGTCCCCGTCCCGCCTGCGTCGTAGCCTGCCGCGGCGATGGCGCCGCACCCCGACACGGAGGCGATCCTCGCCTGGTACGCGGCCGTGCGGCGGGACCTGCCGTGGCGGCGGACGAGCGACCCGTACCGAATCCTCGTCAGCGAGGTGATGCTGCAGCAGACGCAGGTCGCGCGGGTGGTGCCGTACTACGAGGCGTGGCTGGAGCGGTTCCCGTCCGCTGAGGCGTTGGCGGAGGCGCCGGCGGCGGACGTGCTGCGGTGCTGGAGCGGGCTCGGCTACAACCGCCGCGCGCTCGCGCTGCAGGCGGCCTGCGCGGTCGTCGCGCGCGAGGGCTGGCCGCGCACGGTCGAGGGGCTGCGGGCGCTGCCGGGCGTTGGGCCGTACACGGCGGCGGCGGTCGCGTCGTTCGCGTTCGGCGTGCAGGCGGCGGCGGTCGACACGAACGTGCGGCGCGTGGTCGAGCGGCTCGACCGTCGCCGGCGTCCTGAGCCGGAGCTGGCGCGACGCGCGGCGGCGCTGCTGCCCGAGGGTCGTGCGGCTGACTGGAACCAGGCGCTGATGGAGCTGGGCGCGACCGTCTGCACGGCACGTACGCCGGCCTGCGGGGCGTGCCCTGCCGCGTCATGCCGCTCGCACGGCCGGCCGGCGATCGGCCCGACCGCCCGGCGCAGCGGCGCCGAGCGCGTGCGCTTCGAGGAGACCGACCGCTTCGTGCGCGGCCGCGTGGTGGCGGCGCTCGCCGCCGGCGAGCCGGTGCCCGGCGGCTTCGCGCCCGAACGGCTGGAGCGCGCCCTCGCCGGGCTGGAGCGCGACGGGCTCGTGGTGCGCGAGGCCGGCGCTGTGCGCCTGCCGTAGCGAGCGCTACCGTGCGCCGCGTGCCGAGCACCGTTCGCGAGCCCGCCGCGCCGCCTCCGTCGCCGCGCGAGGTCCGTGCCGCCACGCCGTGGCTCGCGCTCGGCGCGATCGTCGTGCTCGCCGCGGTGCTTCGCTTCGCGACGCTGCGCACGCAATCGATCTGGTTCGACGAGGCGGCGACGTGGGATCTGATCCGCCGGCCGTTCGGCGCGATGCTCTCGCGGCTGCCGGACGGCGAGAGCAACCCGCCGCTGTTCTACGTGCTGGAGTGGGTCTGGACGCGGGCCTTCGGCGACGGGGAGGGCGGCCTGCGGTCGCTGTCCGCCCTCGCCGGCCTGTTGACGGTGCCGGTGGCGTACGCGATCGGACGGAGCGCTGTCGCAGGTGCCGCGCGCGCCGTCGCCGAGCGCGCCGGCCTGGCCGCCGCCGCGCTCGTCGCCGTCAACCCGCTGCTCGTGTGGTTCTCGCAGGAGGCACGCAGCTACGCGCTCGCGACGCTGCTGAGCGCGCTCGCGCTGCTGCTCTTCTTGCGTGCGCTCGATGGCGTCGGCGGCCGCGTCCTCGCCGGCTGGGCGCTCGCCGCCGCGCTCGCGCTCGCGACGCACTACTTCACCGCGTTCGTGCTGGCGCCACAGGCGCTCTGGCTGTTGTGGCGCCATCCACGCCGCCGCGAGGCGGTCGCGGCCGTCGGAGCGCTCGTGCTCGTCGGACTCGCGCTGCTGCCACTGCTGCTGGCGCAGGCGGGCAACCCGTACGACATCGCCGGCACGTCGCTGGCGGTGCGGCTCGCGCAGGTGCCGAAGCAGTTCCTGCTCGGCTATCGCGGGCCGCTCGTGCTGCCGTTCGGGCTGCTCGGCGCCGCGCTGACCGCCGGCGGCGCGTGGCTGCTGCTGCGCCGCACGCCGCGGCCGGTGCGTGAGCGCGCGCTGCTGCTGGCGGGGATCGGCGCGGTCGGCGTCGCGCTGCCGCTGCTCGCCGCGCTTGCCGGCGCGGACTACCTCAACACGCGCAACCTGCTGCCGGCGCTGATCCCGCTGTTGGCGGCGCTCGCGGTCGGCTGCCTGGCCACGGACGCGCCGCGCGTCGGCAGCGCGCTGATCGTCGGCCTGTGCGCGATCTCGCTCGCGATCGTCGTCGCGGTCGCGACCGACGCGGAGTATCAGCGGCAGGACTGGAAGGGCCTTGCGCACGCCCTCGGCATGAGCAGCGGTGCCCGCGCGCTCGTGGTCTCCCCGGCGAACGGCGACCTCGCGCTGCGCTACTACGGCCGCGACCTACGACCGATGGGGCCGCGGGGCGCGCAGGTCCGCGAGGTCGACGTCGTCACCGTCGCCGGCTCGCCCGATCCAGGCAGAGCGCCGCAGCTGCCGGCGCTCACCGGCACGGCGCTCGGCGTGCCCGGCTTCGGTCCGCCGCGCCGCACGATCACGGCGACGTACGCGATCGTGCGCTTCCCGGCGGCGAGCGGCGCGCTCGTGCCGGTGATCCGCGAGCCGCTCAACGTCGTGCGCTTCGGCGAGCGCTATGCCGCGGTCGACGTGCTGCCGGCCGGCCGCTGAGCCTCACTCAGCCCGGCAGCTTCGCGACCGCCGCCGCCAGCTTCGCCGGGTCGCGCAGCGGCGGGCCGTGGCCGAAGCAGACAAGCGCGGGCTCCAGCGCGGCGATGCGGCGCGCGGACTCGCGGTTGCGTGCCGGGTCGGGGCTGAGGAGCCCGGGCGGCTCCTGGATCGGGCCGCGCAGCAGGAACGGGTTGAAGCCCCACATCACGTCCCCGCACAGCAGCGTGCGGTCGGACTCGCGCCAGTAGCTGACGTGGCCGGGGGAGTGGCCGGGCGTCTCCAGCACGGTGAAGCCCGCGACCTCGTCACCCTCGCGCAGCCGCCGCGCGACCGGATGCGCCGGCGGGCCCGGGATCGTGCGGCCGCGCTTCGAGACGATCCTGCCGCGTTCGACCGCTTCCGCGTCGTCGGCGCCGCACCACAAGGGGACGTTGAGCCGGTCGCAGATCGCGTGGCTCGATCCGTAGTGGTCCGGGTGCGCATGCGTGAGCGCGTGCGCGCGGATCTCGCGACCCGCGATCTGCTTGAGGATGCGGCCCTTGTCGAGCCGCGTGCCGGCGTCGAGCAGCACGTCGCCGATCACGTAGACGTTGACGGCGTTCGGCGGGAAGCCGGACAGGTGCCAGACGTCATCGGCCAGCTGCTGCACGCGCGCAGCGTATTCCACGCACTTTGCGGACTGCGCCGGTCAGGGGACCGGGGCGAAGCGGCGTTCGACGATGGGAACGTCTGTTCGCTCGCCTATAGTCAATCTGGATGCCCCCCTCGGATCAGCTCGTCGTCTCGGGCGCGCGCGAGCACAACCTCAAGGACGTCACGGTCGCGATGCCGCGCAATGCGCTCGTGGTCATCACCGGCCTGTCCGGCTCGGGCAAGTCCTCGCTCGCGTTCGACACGATCTACGCCGAGGGCCAGCGCCGCTACGTCGAGTCGCTGTCGGCCTACGCGCGGCAGTTCCTCGGGCAGATGGACAAGCCCGACGTCGACTCGATCGAGGGCCTGTCGCCGGCGATCTCGATCGACCAGAAGACGACCTCGCGCAACCCGCGCTCGACCGTGGGCACCGTCACCGAGATCTACGACTACCTGCGCCTGCTGTGGGCGCGCGTCGGCCATCCGCACTGCCCCAGATGCGGCAGACCGATCGCCGGCCAGTCGGCCGAGCAGATCATCGACCAGGTGATGGCGCTGGAGGACGGCACGCGCTTCATGGTGCTCGCGCCGATCGTGCGCGGGCGCAAGGGCGAGTACGGCAGACAGCTGGAGGAGCTGAGGGCGGAGGGCTTCACGCGCGTGAGAGTCGACGGCGAACTGCGCCGCCTCGACGAGGAGATCGTGCTCGACAAGAAGTACAGACACGACATCGGCGTCGTGGTCGACCGGCTCGTGATGCGCTCGGAGCTGCGCAAGCGCCTCGCCGACTCGATCGAGACGGCCGTCGCGCTGGCGGATGGGATCGTCGAGGTCGAGCTGGTCGACGAGCAGCGCGTCCTGACCTTCTCCGAGAAGTTCGCCTGCCTGGAGTGCGGGATCTCGTTCCCCGAGCTGGAGCCGCGCATCTTCTCCTTCAACGCCCCGCACGGCGCCTGCCCGCGCTGCACCGGGCTCGGCTCGCAGATGGTGATCGACCCGGAGCTGGTCGTGCCGGACCCGACGCTGTCGATCGGCGAGGGCGCGATCGCGCCGTGGTCGGCGAGCGCGTCGAACTACTACGAGCAGCTGACGTCGGCGATCTCGGAGCGCTACGCGGTCGATCCCGACACGCCGTGGCAGGACCTGCCGCAGGAGCAGCGCGACTTCTTCCTCTACGGCACGAACGGCGACAAGGTCACGGTCCAGTACCGCAACCGCTTCGGCCGCCGGCGCACGTACACGACGGGCTTCGAAGGGATCGTCAACAACCTCGAGCGCCGCTACAGAGAGACCGACTCCGACTGGGCGCGGGAGAGAATCGAGGAGTTCATGTCGGTCGTGCCGTGCCCGGAGTGCCACGGGGCGCGGCTGCGACCGGAGTCGCGTGCGGTGCTCGTCGGCGGGCTCGGGATCCACGAGTACGTCGCGATGCCGGCGCGGCGGGCGCTCGCGTGGATCCGCGAGTTGCAGCTGAGCGAGCAGGAGCGGCGGATCGCGCGGCTCGTGCTGCGCGAGATCGAGGAGCGGCTGGCGTTCCTGGAGAACGTCGGCGTCGGCTACCTGTCGATGGATCGCGCGGCCTCGACGCTGTCGGGCGGCGAGGCGCAGCGGATCCGGCTGGCGACGCAGATCGGCTCCTCGCTGGTCGGCGTCCTCTACATCCTCGACGAGCCCTCGATCGGGCTGCACCAGCGCGACAACGAGAAGCTGATCAAGACGCTGGAGCGGCTGCGCGACCTCGGCAACACCGTGCTCGTGGTCGAGCACGACGAGGGGACGATGCGCGCTGCCGACCACCTGATCGACATGGGTCCCGGCGCCGGCGAGCACGGCGGCCACGTGGTTGCGGCCGGCACGGCGGCGGAGGTCGAGCGGGTCGCCGAGTCGGCGACGGGTCAGTTCCTGTCCGGGGCGCGCCGGATCGAGGTGCCCGCGAGACGGCGCACGCCGTCCGGCTACGTGCGGGTCGAGGGCGCCACCCAGCACAACCTGAAAGCAGTCGACGTCGACGTGCCGCTCGGCACCTTCTGCTGCGTGACGGGCGTGTCCGGCTCCGGCAAGTCGACGCTCGTGAACGAGGTGCTCTACAAGTCGGTCGCGAACCGGCTGCACAAGGCGAAGCAGCGGCCGGGCGCGCACCGGCGCATCACCGGGCTCGACCAGCTCGACAAGATCATCGCCGTCGACCAGTCGCCGATCGGGCGCACGCCGCGCTCGAACCCGGCGACGTACATCGGGCTGTTCGACCAGATCCGCGACCTCTTCTCCAAGACACCGGAGGCGAGAGCGCGCGGCTACAAGGCCGGCCGCTTCTCCTTCAACGTCAAGGGCGGGCGCTGCGAGGTCTGCCGCGGCGACGGCCAGATCAAGATCGAGATGCACTTCCTGCCCGACGTCTACGTGCCGTGCGAGCAGTGCCACGGCAAGCGCTACAACCGCGAGACGCTGGAGGTGCGCTTCAAGGGCAAGAACATCTCCGAGGTGCTGGAGATGCCGATCGAGGAGGCGCTGACCTTCTTCGAGCACATCCCGAAGATCCGCCGCCGCATCCAGACGCTCCATGACGTCGGGCTCGACTACATGCGGCTCGGCCAGCCGGCGACGACGCTCTCCGGCGGCGAGGCCCAGCGCGTGAAGCTCGCGGCCGAGCTGTGCAAGATCGCCACGGGCAGAACGCTCTACATCCTCGACGAGCCGACGACCGGCCTGCACTTCGCCGACATCCAGCGGCTGCTGGAAGTGCTCCAGACGCTCGTCGACGCCGGCAACTCGGTCGTCGTGATCGAGCACAACCTCGACGTCATCAAGACCGCCGACCGCCTGATCGACATGGGTCCCGAGGGCGGCGACGAGGGCGGGCTGCTGATGGGGACGGGCACGCCCGAGGAGATCGCCGCCACACCCGGCTCGGTCACCGGCGACTTCCTGCGCGAGCTCTTGCCCGCCGCCGCGCCCGCGAGAAGACGCGCGCGCAGAGCCCGCGTTGCTGCGGCTGCCTAGCCGCCCCAGCCGCCAGGTACGCCAGGGCGCGCAATGCTCCCCCGCGAGAGGCCTGTCATGCCGCGTGGTCGGCGGCGCGCCGCGACGGCGGGATCCGCGGTTCGCCTCTCGCGGAGGACATTGCGCGCCCGGCTGACCAGCAGCGCACCGGGCGCGGCACGTGCCGAGCACTGCCGCTGCTGGTCAGCCGC
>JBQCIQ010000197.1:0-44774 GCA_051953595.1 Conexibacter sp.
CGGGACGGGTCGTCGTCCGCTACCTCGACGGCAACCCGAACGGCAGCCTGCGCAACATCGCGGGGGTCACGAACGAGGCCGGCAACGTCGTCGGCCTGATGCCGCACCCCGAGCACGCCGTCGACCCGCTGACCGGATCCACCGACGGCCTGAAGCTGTTCCAGTCGATCGCGAGCCACGTGGGCGCCGCCCGTGTCTGAGACCGCGCTCGCCCCCCATCGCGCGCTCGGCCTCACCGACGCCGAGTACGAGCTGATCGTCGAGAAGCTGGGCCGCGAGCCGAACGCCGTCGAGCTGTCGATGTTCTCGCTGATGTGGAGCGAGCACTGCGCCTACAAGCACTCGAAGAAGCTGCTGCGCCAGCTCCCCGTCGAGGGTCCCTACCTGCTGATGGGCCCGGGCGAGAACGCCGGCGCGGTCGACGTCGGCGACGGCCTCGCGATCGCCTTCAAGGTCGAGTCGCACAACCACCCCTCCGCAGTCGAGCCGTTCCAGGGCGCCGCGACCGGCGTCGGCGGGATCCTGCGCGACGTGTTCGCGGTCGGCGCGCGGCCGATCGCGGTGCTCGACTCCCTGCGCTTCGGCGAGCTGGACTCCGCCCGCTCGCGCTACCTGCTGGAGCATGCGGTCGGCGGGATCGGCCACTACGGCAACTCGATCGGCGTGCCGACGATCGGCGGCGAGCTGTACTTCGAGGGCCCCTACGAGCAGAACTGCCTCGTCAACGCGATGGCGCTGGGGATCGCGCGGCACGACCGCCTGACCCGCTCCGCGGCCACCGGCCCGGGCAACGTGCTGATCCTGTTCGGCGCGCTGACCGGCCGTGACGGGATCGGCGGCGCGTCGGTGCTGGCGAGCGCCGAGCTGGGCGAGGGCGACGCCGACAAGCGCCCGACGGTCCAGATCGGCGACCCGTTCGCGGAGAAGAAGCTGATGGAGTGCTCGCTGGAACTGCTCGACCGCGAGCTGCTGGTCTCGCTGCAGGACCTCGGCGCAGCCGGCCTCACGTCCTCCTCCTCCGAGATGGCGAGCAAGGGCGGCCTCGGCCTCGACATCCACGTCGATCGCGTGCCGCTGCGCGAGCCGGGGATGGAGCCGTTCGAGATCATGGTCTCCGAGTCGCAGGAGCGGATGCTGTGCGTCGTCGAGCCGGCGCGCGTGGACGAGGTGCTGGCCGTCTGCGCGAAGTGGGAGACGACCGCGACGGCGATCGGCGAGGTGACCGACTCCGGCCGGCTGCGCGTGCTGAGCGGCGGCGACGTCGTCGGCGACATGCCGGTCGAGGCCTTGGTGGACGACTGCCCGCTGTACGACCTCGCGCCGGAGAAGCCGAGCGCGCCGATCTATCCGGCGCCGCGGCGCGCGCTTGCGGCCGACGCGGATGCGCGCGCGATCCTCCCTGCGCTGCTCGCCTCGTGGAACCTCGCCGACCGCCGGCCGGTCTTCGAGCAGTACGACTGCCTCGTGCAGTCGCGCACGGTGCGCCGCCCCGACGAGGCCGACGCGGCCGTGCTGCTGCTGCCGGCGACCGCCGACGGCGCGCAGCCCGCGATCGCCGTCTCGATCGACGGCTCCGGCCGCCGCGTCGCCTGCGACCCCTACCGCGGCACCGTCGAGGCGGTGCTCGAGTGCGCGGCGAACCTCGCGTGCGTCGGCGCCGAACCGCTCGGCCTCACCAACTGCCTCAACTTCGGCAACCCGGAGAAGCCGCACATCGCGTGGCAGCTGTCCGAGTCGGTGCGCGGGATGGCCGACGCTTGCCGCGCGCTCGACGTGCCGGTCGTCGGCGGCAACGTCTCGCTCTACAACGAGGGTCCCGAAGGCCCGATCTACCCGACGCCCGTCGTCGGCATGGTCGGCCGCCTGCCGGACGCGGCCCGCGCCGGCCGGCTGGGCTTCGCCGTCGAGGGCGACGCGATCGCGTTCGCGGGCCCCTTCACGCCGTCGCTGCCGGGATCCGAGCTGGCGAAGCTGCGCGGCGAGCCGCTGCCGGACGGGCTGCCGGAGGTCGACGTGGCGGCGGTCCGCAGAGCGCAGGAGGTCGTCCGCGAGGCGGTCCGCCGCGGCGAGCTGCGCTCCGCGCACGACGTCGCCGAGGGCGGCCTCGCGGTCGCGCTGGCGGAGTGCTGCCTCGGCGGCGGCTACGGCGCGACGGCCGACTTCCGCGGCGCCGGGACCGAGGGCGAGCGGCTGCTGGAGACGCTGTTCGGCGAGGGCCCCGGCGGCTTCGTCCTGTCCGGCCCGAGGCCGGCGCTCGCCGCGCTCGCGCGCGAGATCCGGCTGACGTTCGTCGGCGAGGTGACCGCCGCCGGCGGCGACCTCGCGCTCACGCTCGACGGCGACGCCGAGCTGCGCTGGCCGCTCGCCGAGCTGCGCGAGGCTCGCGGCCGCGGGCTCGCCGACGCGCTCGACGGCTGAGCGCCGCTACGGGCTGAGCGGTGCCGGCGCCGGCCACGCCGCGATGGCCGTGTGCGCGCTGCTGCCGACGGCCGCGTTCGCCCAGCCCGATCTCGTGCCGCCGTAGAGCGTGCCGACCTCGGTGCCGCTCAACGGGACGGTGAGGCTCGTCGACCCGCCGTTGGCGACCACGACTCTCGCGCCTTCGATGTAGCCCGTCACGCCGCTCGCGCCACCCCATCTTTCCTGGCGGGCGAGCTGTTCGCTGATCTGCGTCGGCGTCAGCTGCACGATCGGCGCGCTCGCGTTGAACGCGCCGGTGTACGTGGCGAGCGTCGCGTTCAGCACGGGGTAGAAGACGGCGCCCCCCGGCTGGTCGGACTCCGCCAGGTTCGTCTGGTGGAAGTAGTGCGGCCTCGGATCGTTGCCCATCATGTGGCCGAAGATCCGTTCCGACTCGGCGCGCACGTAGTCGCTCCAGCTCGCCGGGCTCGTGAAGCACGTCGTGACCGACGTGTTCACGCACGCTCCGCCCAGTTCCGGCGGCAGGTACAGGTGGTTGTACTCGTCGAGCTGCTGTGCCTGCGTGGCGGTGTTGTAGTAGACGTTCGTCGGCCAGCGCGGAATCACGCGGAACCTGCCCTCGACGAACGACGTCCCGGCCGGATACGTCGGCCCCGTCGCGCTCGTCGGATTCACCGGATACGGCTTCGAGGCGTCGCCGCCCGTGTTCCTGATCCCGACCGCTTCGAGCGCGGACGCGAAGGCCGGGTTCTGGCCGTACGGGTCGAGCGTCGCGGTGCTGACGCTCGGCGGGGCGCCTTCCGTCCCGGCTATGCCGGTGTCGCGGAACCTGATCGTCACCGCTCCGCCGGAGTTGAACGCCGGCGACGGCTGCGGGATCGTGCTGATCACCCTCCACGCGCCGGCGGGCGAGAGGCGGCGGTAGACCCTGTAGCCGACCGCGTGGCAGATGGCCGGGAAGTCGATCCGCACCGTCGCGGTCGCGATCCTCCTCGTCGGGACGACGACGGTCGTCGTCGAGGCAAGCGTCTCGCCGTGCGGCGAGCTCGCGGTCACCGCGTAGTCGTACGTGCCGCCGGCCAACGTGCCGCCCGTCCCGGTGTTCCACGCTTCTTCGATCGACGGCGGGTCGATGTAGCCCGGGAAGCCCGGGATCAGGTTCGCGAGCCCGGAGTGCTCGCCGGTGACGAGCTCGCCGGCGTTGACGGCGAAGCCCATCGTCCGCGCCCACCTCGTGTTCTGCTGGATCTCTTCGGTGATGAAGCCCCTCACCGAGCAGTCGAGGTTCGGGTGGTCGTAGGTGTGGTTGACCCAGCCGAACGTCGCCCTGTCGGCCTGGAAGGCGGCGAGCAGCGGGTCGCTGCCGCCGTGTTCCGCGGCGTAGGCGACGCTGCCGCCGCCGTTGTAGAGGGCGTCGATTCGCACCCCGGTCGCTCTCGACCAGGCGACCGCGGTCGCCTCGTCGCCGGGCGTCATGCGCACCGCGGCTTCCGGGTTGAAGTTGGTCGTGTGGGTGGCGGGGTCCCAGATGTCGTCGGGCAGGAAGACGTCGTCGACCTGCAGCTCGAGGTAGTTGCGCTGGTCGCCGAAGAAGGTCCCGCGCGTGACCCACGCCAGCTGTCCGTGGCGCAGCAGCTCGCTGTGCAGCTGGAACTGGTTCGAGTCGAACGTCTGGACCATCTCCTCGCGTCCTTCAGGATGCGTGTAGACGCCCACGAGCGCGTTGCCGCTGCCGTCCGTCAGCAGCGTGTTGAAGGCGGCGCCTTCCAGCGGCGTGGCGCCGTAGCCCCATGTCCCGGCGCCGATCTGCACCGTTCCGTTCAGGTACGGAAAGACGGTCTGCCCGGCCGCCGTGAGCGTCGCCTGGTCGCCGTCGAGCGGGCCGGAGGAGATCGGCCAGTTCAGCCCGTATTCGGGGCTGGGGAACGTGTACGCGCTCAGCTGCCGTACGTGGAAGGTCTGCTCGAACCCCGCGAGCGCCGCCCACTCTTCGGGCGCCAGCGCGGAGGCGCAGCCGTTTTCGTCGCAGCGCGGCAGCCCGCCGACGGCGACGATCACGGCCTGGTACCTCGCCTCTTCGGTCCCGCCGGCGAGCGTCTGCGAGAGCGTCGCGGCCGTGATCGGCGTGTGACCGGGGGTCGCGAGCAGCTGGTCGAACGGCACGCCCTCGCGCCTCAGCTCGGCCTGCCAGCCGGCGAACGACGGTTCGCTGCCGGTCACCCCCAGCAGCAGCACCTTCATGTCGATGCGCTGCGCCGCCGTCGCGGCGGACGCCGCCGTCGCGAGCAGCACGCAGCAGAGCGACAGCAGGACGACGACCGGCTTGGCACGCATGCGACCCTCCCCTGAGGTCAGTGAGCAGACACGCACTCTCCCGCACCACGGCGCCGCGGCCAATGAGCCGACCGGCGGATCCTTGGTGTTCAACGCCTGAACGGACCGGCCGTCACCGCTGCTACGCTTGCGCCTCCAGGCCGGGGATCGCCAGACTCGGCCGCTGCTGGAGCGCTGAGACGCCTCCTCGATGACCGACCATCTGACCGATCGCGATGGACCGCGCGACGAGTGCGGCGTCTTCGGGATCTACGCCCCCGATCACGACGTCGCCCGCCTCGCGTACTTCGCGCTGTACGCGCTCCAGCACCGCGGGCAGGAGTCCGCCGGGATCGCGACCACCGACGTCGGCGGCAACATCATGACCCTGCGCGACCTCGGCCTCGTCAGCCAGGTGTTCGACGAGCAGAAGCTGCGCGCGCTGCCCGGCGACCTCGCGCTCGGCCACGTGCGCTACTCGACGACCGGCTCCTCCGCGTGGGAGAACGCGCAGCCGATCTACCGCTCCGACGAACGCGAGCTGGCGCTGGCGCACAACGGCAACCTCACGAACGCCGTCGAGCTGCACGCCGGCCTGCGCGAGAGCGACGTCGCGTTCCGCTCGACGTCGGACTCGGAGATCATCGCCGCGCTGCTCTCGACGCATCCGGCGGAGCAGATCGAGGACGCCGTCGTAGACGTGCTGCCGCGGCTGCGCGGGGCCTTCTCGACCGTCGTGATGACGCGCGAGAAGATCGTCGCGTTCCGCGACCCGCACGGCCTGCGGCCGCTTGCGCTCGGCATGATCGGCGACCGCTACTGCGTCGCGAGCGAGTCGTGCGCGCTCGACATCATCGGCGCGAGATTCCTGCGCGAGATCGAACCCGGCGAGGTGCTGACGATCGACGCCGGCGGCATCTCCACGCGCATGGCGGTCGAAGGCGCCCGTCGCGCGTTCTGCGTCTTCGAGTACATCTACTTCGCCCGCCCCGACTCGATCATGGGCGGGACCGTGCTGCAGGGCGCACGCGGGCGGATGGGGGAGATCCTTGCGCGCGAGGCGCCGGTGGACGCCGACCTCGTGATCGCCGTGCCCGACTCCGGCAACCCCGCGGCGCGCGGCTTCGCGCGCGCGAGCGGGATCCCGCACGACGACGGCTTCGTCAAGAACCGCTACGTCGCGCGCACGTTCATCCAGCCGGGCCAGGAGCTGCGCAAGCACGGCCTCAGACTGAAGTTCAACCCGATGCCGGAGATCGTCGCCGGCAAGCGGCTCGTCGTCGTCGACGACTCGATCGTGCGCGGCAACACCACCCGCCAGATCGTCGAGATGCTGCGCGACGCCGGCGCCAGCGAGGTGCACCTGCGGATCACCGCGCCGCCGATCCGCCACCCCTGCCACTACGGCATCGACATGTCGACGCGCGAGGAGATGGTCGCGCACGGCCGCGAGGTCGACGAGGTCGCGCGGGAGCTGGGCGCGGACTCGCTCGCGTACATCTCGCTCGCGGGCGTCTACGAGGCGGTCGGCGCCACGCGCGAGACGCACTGCGACGCCTGCTTCACGGGCGAGTATCCGCTGCCGGACGGCCCGGGCGGGCAGTCGAAGGACGCCTTCGAGCAGGCCGTCCCGGTGATACACGCATAGAGCGGAGATCCGCCGCCGCTCGCGCCGCGCCCGCCGATATCGTCGGGTTGGTGACCCCCCACGAGGCGCTGCGCACCCATTTCGGCTTCGACGCCTTCCGCCCCGGCCAGGAGGAGGCGGTGCACGCCGCGCTCGCCGGCCGCGACACGCTCGTGGTGATGCCGACCGGCTCCGGCAAGTCGCTCTGCTACCAGCTGCCGGCGCTGATGCGCGAGGACCTGACGATCGTCGTCTCGCCGCTCGTCTCGCTGATGCAGGACCAGGTCGACCACCTGCGGCGGATCGCGCCCGAGCGCGTCGCGCTCGTCAACGCGCAGCAGTCGGCGGCCGAGAACCGCGGCGTGATGGAGCGGGCCGCCGCCGGCGAGCTGCGCCTGCTCTACGTCGCGCCCGAGCGCTTCGCGTCGCCGGCGTTCGTCGAGCAGATCGCGCACGTGCGCGTCGGCCTGTTCGTGGTCGACGAGGCGCACTGCGTCTCGCAGTGGGGCCACGACTTCCGCCCCGACTACTTCCGCCTCGCCGACGCGGCGCGCTACCTGAGAGCGCGCGCGATCGTCGCGCTCACCGCCACGGCGACGCCGCAGGTCGCGCGCGACATCGTCGCGCGGCTGCGGCTCGACGAGCCCGCCGCCGTCACGACCGGCTTCGACCGTCCCAACCTCTCGTTCGCGGTCGTGCCGTGCAGAACGAAGGCCGACAAGCAGCGCCGCATCGCCGCCGCGCTCGCCGAGCCGGGGGCGCTCCCGGCGATCGTCTACGCCGGCACGCGCAACGGCTGCGAGGAGGTGGCGCGGACGCTGCATCACGCACTGGACGAGGACGTGCTCGTCTACCACGCCGGCCTCGACCGCGACCGCCGCGCGGCGGTCCAGCGCGCCTTCATGGGCGGCGAGGCGCGCGTCGTCGTCGCGACGAACGCGTTCGGGATGGGCGTCGACAAGGCCGACGTGCGGACCGTCTGCCACGAGACCGTCCCGCAGTCGGTCGAGGCCTACTACCAGGAGGCCGGCCGCGCCGGCCGCGACGGCGCCCCGGCGCGCTGCCTGCTGTTCGCCGAGTCGCGCGACAAGGGCCTGCACGTCTTCTTCATCCAGCGCTCCGAGGTCGACGACGCGGCGTTCGCGGCGGTCGCCCGGCGCCTGCATAAGCAGGCGAGCGAGCAGGGCCGCTACGACGTGGAGCTGCGCGAGCTGGCCGCGCTCACCGGCAGAGGCGGTGACGCCGACCAGGCGCGCGCGATCGTCGGGCACCTCGCGCGCGCCGGGATGCTGAGACCGGCGCCGTCGCCGCCGGACCGCGCGATCGGGCGGATCGTCGGCGCGTGGGACCGCGCCGCGCTGCGCGCCTGCCGCGAGTCGGCCGGCGACGCGACGCGCGTGCGCTGGCGCCAGTACCGCGCGATCTGGACCTTCGTCGAGCAGCGCGCGTGCCGGCGCACGATGCTGCTGCGGCACTTCGGCGACCGCGCGGAGCCGTTCACCGATCCCGGCGTCCCGTGCTGCGACGTGTGCGATCCGTCGCTGGTGCCGGCCGCTCCGGCGCAGGCGGCCGCGGCGAGCGCCCGCCGCGGCGACCCGACCGCCGTGCCGGGCGACCTCGACGACGCGATCTTCGCCGTCGTGCGCTCCGCCGAGCCCGCGGTCGGGCGCACGCGTGCGGTCGAGATCCTGTGCGGCGGGCGCTCGAAGGTCGTGGAGAAGTACTCGTATGACGGGCTGCCCGTCTACGGCACGTTCGCGCACGTGCGCCGCGACGACGTGCTCGCGCGTGTCGACGCGCTGCTCGCGGATGGGCGGTTGCGCTCGACCGGCGGGCGCTTCCCGAAGCTGACGGCGGCGTGAGCTTCCGCATCGCCGTCCTCGCGTCGGGCGCCGGCTCGAACCTGCAGGCGCTGCTCGACACGCTGCACGGCGGACCCGAGGGGATCGTGGTGGCGGCGGTTGCGTCCGACAAGCCCGAGGCGCGTGCGCTGGAGCGCGCGCAGGCGGCCGGCGTGCCGACCGCGGCGTTCCCGCTCGCCGGCTTCGCGGATCGCGCCGCGCGCGACGCGGCGATCGCCGACTGGATCGCCGACCGCGACGTGCAGCTGATCGTGCTTGCGGGCTACATGGCGCTGCTGAGCCCCGGGTTCCTGCAGCGCTTCGAGCACCGCGTCGTCAACGTGCACCCGGCGCTGCTGCCCGCCTTCCCCGGCCTCGACGCGGTCGGGCAGGCGCTCGCGCACGGGGTGAAGGTCTTCGGCGTCACGGTGCACTTCGTCGACGAGGGCGTCGACACCGGGCCGATACTCCTCCAGCGCGCGATCGAGCTGCCGCACGCGCGCACGCGCGAGGACGTGCTCGAACGGCTGCACGCGGTCGAGCACGAGCTGCTGCCCGAGGCGATCCGCCTGATCGCGCGCGGCGCGGTCCGGATCGACGCGGCCGACCCGCGCCGCGTCCTGCTGGAGCCGTAGATATTCTCGCGCCCGATGGCTGACGCGACGCAGACGACGGCGCCCGGAGAGGTTCAGGTCCGGCGAGCGCTGCTGTCGGTCTCCGACAAGACCGGCATCGTCGACTTCGCGCGCGGGCTCGCCGAGCTCGGCGTCGAGCTGATCTCGACCGGCGGCACCGCGGGCGCGCTGGCCGACGCCGGCATCCCGCACCGCTCGATCAGCGACTACACCGGCTTCCCGGAGATCATGGACGGGCGCGTCAAGACGCTGCATCCGAAGCTCTACGCCGGCCTGCTGGCGGTGCGCGACAACCCGCAGCACCTCGCCGCGGCGGCCGATGCGGAGGTCGAGCTGGTCGACCTCGTATGCGTGAACCTCTACCCGTTCGAGCAGACCGTCGCCAAGCGCGGCGTGCCCGACGGCGAGGTGATCGAGAACATCGACATCGGCGGCCCGACGATGATCCGCGCGGCGGCGAAGAACTTCGCGTTCGCGGCGCCGGTGGTCTCGCCGGCCAGCTACGACGCGGTCCTCGACGAGCTGCGCACCGACGCCGGCGCGTGCCGGCTCTCGCTCGCGACGCGCGAGTCGCTTGCGGCGGAGGCGTTCGCCTACACCGCTCGCTACGACACCGCGATCCAGCGCTGGTTCGCCGAGCGCCGCGACGACTTCCCGCCGTTGCGCGTGCGCGCGTACGAGAAGGTCACCGACCTCTCCTACGGTGAGAACCCGCACCAGCGAGGCGCTTACTACGCGCAGGTCGGCTCGCCGACGCACCTGCTGTCGAACGTGCGCCAGCTCGGCGGCAAGCCGCTGTCGTTCAACAACCTGCTCGACCTCGACGCCGCGCGCACGCTCGTACGCGAGTTCAGCGGCCCCGCCTGCGTGATCGTCAAGCACAACAACCCGTGCGGCGTGGCGATCGGCGACGACGCGCTCGACGCCTACCGCAAGGCGTTCGCGTGCGATCCGCAGTCGGCGTTCGGCGGGGTCGTCTGCGTGAACCGGCCGCTCGACGGGGCGTTCGCGGACGCGCTCGTGCAGCAGTTCGCGGAGGTGCTGTTCGCGCCCGGCTACGACGAAGCCGCGCTGGCGGCGCTCGCCAGCAGACCGAACCTGCGGATCCTGCAGGACGACGAGCAGCAGCCGCTGCACCTCGCCGAGCCCGACATCAAGCAGGTCGCCGGCGGCCTGCTCGTGCAGGACCGCGACCTCGACACGCAGGAGCGCGGCGAGATGACGGTCGCGACCAGACGCGCGCCGACCGACGCCGAGTGGCAGGAGCTGCTGTTCGCGTGGCGCGTCTGCAAGCACGTGCGCTCGAACGCGATCGTGCTCTCCAGAGCGGGCGCCTCCGTCGGGATCGGCGCCGGCCAGATGAGCCGCGTCGACTCCGTGCGGATCGCGATCGAGAAGGCGCGCGCGGCGCAGCCGGACGCGCTGCAGGGCTCCGCGCTCGCCTCCGACGCGTTCTTCCCCTTCCCGGACGGACCGCAGGCGGCGATCGACGCGGGCGTCACCGCGATCGTCCAGCCGGGCGGGTCGGTGCGCGACGCGGAGGTCGTCGCGGCCGCCGACGCCGCCGGCGTCGCGATGGTCTTCACCAGCCGGCGCCACTTCAAGCACTGATCTGCGCTCCCGCTGCCGCGCGCTAGGTGAACGCGCGCGGCTACAGGCGCGTGCGCCCGCTGCCGATAGGGACGGCGTGATCCCGGGAGCGAGATTGCAGCATCGCGTCGTGCCGGAGCGGGCCTGATGTCGGCCGCCGGGGCGCTGCTGGCCGCCGCGCTCCTGCTGGCGCTCGTCGCGATCATGCACGAGCGCTGCAGCACACGGCTGCTGCGGCGCCAGGCGGCCGATCGCGACCGCGCCGAGAGCGAGCTGCGCGCCGCCGAGCTGCGGCACCGGCTGCTCGCCGACAACGCGACCGACATGATCCTGGCGATCGGCCCCCACGGGCGCATCACGTACGTCTCGCCCGCCTCGAACGAGCTGATCGGCGTTCCGCCGGAGGAGATCGTCGGCCGCCGGCCGCGCGACTTCATCCACCCCGACGACCGCCACGCGCTCACGCGCGCGCGAGCGCGCATCGGCGAGGAGGGCGACACGATCACGGTCACGAGCCGGCTGCGCCACCGCGCCGGCCACTACGTGTGGATCGAGGCGCGCGTGCGGCGCGTGCTCGACCCGCGCACCGGCCTGCCGGTCGAGGGACAGGCGATCGTGCGAGACGTGAGCGAGCGCGTCGCGGCGGAGGCGGCGCTGCGCGAGAGCGTCGAGCGGATCGCCGCCGCCGAGCAGCGCTTCCGCACCGCCTTCGAGGCCGCGCCGATCGGGATGGCGCTGTCCGACCTCGACGGTCGCTTCATCCAGGTCAACGACGCGCTCTGCGCGATCACCGGCTACACGCGCGAGGAGCTGGAGGAGATGGGCTTCGCCGACCTCAGCCACCCGGCCGACGCCGGCCGCGAGGAGGAGATGCTGCGCAGCCTGCTCGCCGGCGAGCAGAGCACCTACTGGATGGAGAAGCGCTACGTCGACGTCGTCGGCCAGGTCGTGTGGGTCGCCGTGCACGCGACGCTCGTGCGTGCCGCCGACGGCACGCCGCAGCACTTCCTCGGGCAGATCCAGGACGTCAGCGAGCGCGTGCGCTACGAGGCGCAGCTGCAGCACATGGCCGACCACGACCCGCTCACGGGGCTGCTGAACCGCCGCTCGTTCGAGCGCGAGCTCAACCAGCACATCCAGCAGGTGCAGCGCTACGGGCCGGAGGGCGCCGCGCTCGTGCTCGACATCGACCGCTTCAAGCACATCAACGACACGCTCGGCCACAACATCGGCGACGAGCTGATCGTCAAGGTCGCGCAGACGCTGCTTACGCGGCTGCGCGAGAGCGACGTGCTCGCGCGCCTCGGGGGCGACGAGTTCGCGATCCTGCTGCCGCGCGGCGGCGCCGCCGAGGCGGCGCGCGTGGCCGACGCGGTGCTGGGGGCGGTGCGCGCGCAGTCGGTGCTGACCGCGGCCGGCCGCCGGCGCCCGATCACCGCCTCGATCGGGATCGCGCTGTTCAGCGACACCGAGCGCCTGAGCGCGGAGGACGTGCTCGTCAACGCCGACCTCGCGATGTACGACGCGAAGGAAGCCGGGCGCGACCGCGCGGCGACCTATTCGTCGCAGGAGCGCGGCGCCTCGCGCATGAAGGCGCGCATCACGTGGGCCGAGCGGATCCGCGAGGCGCTGGAGGAGGACCGCTTCACGCTGTACGCGCAGCCGATCGTCGATCTCTCCGACGGCGAAGTGCGCCAGCACGAGCTGCTGCTGCGGATGATCGACGAGCGCGGCGAGGTGATCCCGCCGGCGGCCTTCATCGGCGTCGCCGAGCGCTTCGACCTGATGCAGGAGATCGACCGCTGGGTCGTCGCGCGGGCGATCCGGTTGATGGCCGAGCAGAAGGCGGCCGGCCGCGAGCTCGTGTTCGAGGTCAACATCTCGGGCAGCTCGACCGGCGATCCCGAGCTGCTGACGATCATCGAGCGGGAGTTGGCTCAGACCGGTGTGGACCCGGTGAATCTCGTGTTGGAGGTGACGGAGACGACCGCCGTCGCCAACATCCCGCGTGCACAGCATTTCGCTGCACGACTCGCCGAGCTTGGGTGTCGGTTTGCGCTTGACGACTTTGGAGCAGGCTTTGGCAGCTTCTACTACTTGAAGCACCTTCCATTCGATCTGCTGAAGATCGATGGGGAGTTCGTTCGCTCATGCACGAGCAGCACGACCGACCAGCTGTTGATCCGCGCGGCGGTCGACATCGCCCGTGGGCTCGGGAAGAAGACGATTGCCGAGTACGTCGGGGACGAGGCGACGGTGGAGCTCCTGCGGCAATTGGGAGTCGACTATGCCCAGGGATTCCACATCGGACGGCCAGGGCCGCTTGCGGCGCGGCTCGATCGCGATTGCGTCGGTTCGTAAGATTTGCTTCACCATTCAAGAATTTGTAACGGAACGGCGCCAGCTTGTTGACGCGAACCTCCCCATCGGTTCAATGCATGGGCGTATATTGCTAGCCTGGAAGCACCCCCCAAGGCTTACTAGGAGTCACGTACATGGCAGATCTCGTCGGGCAAATTCAGCGCGACATCGAGAAGCGTCTCCAGGAGTTGCGGCCGCTGATCGAGGAGAAGGAGCGGCTCGAAGCCGTGCTCGCCGCGCTCACGAACGGGAGCAGCGCTCCGACTGCCGCGCCGCGTGCCCGCGCCACCGCTCCGCGTGCGGCCGGACGTGCTCCTTACGCCTCCGGCAAGGGCCGTCGCGCGCCGCGCGGCGCCAACCGTGAGGCGATCCTGTCGGTCGTGCGCGAACGGCCCGGCGTCTCCGCGGCCGAGGTCGCCGAAATTACGAAGATTGCGAAGCCGACGGTTCATACGACGATCTCGCAGCTCAAGCGCAAGGGCATCCTCGAACCCGAGGGCTCGGGCGGCGTGAAGCTCGCAAGAGGCGCCTGAGCCGACATCGCGAATCGGGCCTGCCCGCCCTGCCGCGGCCGGCCCGATGCGCGCCCTGGGACTCGAACCCAGCCCGCCGGATTAAAAGTCCGGTGCTCTGACCCGATGAGCTAGACGCGCACGTGCAGTCTCGCACGCCGAGCGTCCGGGCGGGGTGAGAAGGTCCTATCCTGCACGGCAGCCTCGTGCAGCCCGCGGTCCCCCTGCCCCCATGGTGTAGCGGTCAGCACGCCAGCCTTTCACGCTGGTAGCGGGGGTTCGATTCCCCCTGGGGGTACTCGCGGCGTGGCCTCGCGCCCGCGGCTACCATCCGGAGAGCCGCGGGCGGTTAGCTCAGCTGGTAGAGCACTTCCCTTACAAGGAAGGGGTCGCTGGTTCGAACCCAGCACCGCCCATCGTGCGTGTGGCGCGGCATCCGCGGCGGCCGTCTGCAACGCTTTCGCGCGCGATGACCGAGCCGCTGTCGTTTGATCCGATCGCGCAGGCGCGGCGCCAGTGGGTCGACCGCTGGGGCGAGGAGCCCGGGCGCTCGATGGCCGCCGTCACGTCGATCATGCGCGTGCAGCAGATCCTGCTCGCGCGGCTCGGCGAGCTGCTGCGGCCGTTCGGGCTCACGTTCCCGCGCTATGAGACGCTGATGGTGCTCGTCTTCAGCCGCACCGGATCCCTGCCCGTCGGCAAGATGGGCGAGCGCCTGCAGGTCCACCGCACGAGCATGACCCACATGGCCGACCGGCTGGAGGAGGCGGGGCTCGTGACGCGCGTGGCGCACGCGGAGGACCGTCGCTCGACGCTGATCGAGATCACCGAGGCGGGGCGCGACCTCGCCGCGCGTGCGACCGCCGTCCTCAACGAGGCCGGCTTCGCGATGGATCCGCTCGACGACGACGCGCTCGACGCGATCACGCAGCTGCTGGAGAGCGTGCGTCGCCACGAGGGCGACTTCGCCGAGCTTCAGAAGACCGGCGCCTCGGTGTAGCGGCCGAAGACGGACTGGAGCGACTCGACGATCTCGCCCTCGGTCGCCTCGGCGCGCGCGGCGGCGAGCAGCGGCTCCATCAGGTTCGCGCCGTCGGTCGCCGCCGCCTCGCGAACGGCGCCGAGCGCCTGCTCGACGGCCGTGGTGTCGCGCCGTGCGCGCACGGCCTGGACGCGTGCGATCTGCTTGCGCTCAAGCGCGGGGTCGATCTTCAAGATCGGCGTCTCGTCGCCGTCGCCCTCGGTGAACGCGTTCACGCCGACGACGATGCGCCGGCCCTCGTCGATCTCGGTCTGCAGCTCGTACGCCGCTTCGGCGATCTCGCGCTGGGGATAGGAGCGCTTGACGGCCTCGACCATCCCGCCCAGCTCGTCGATCTTCGCGAAGTACTCGTAGGCCTTCGCCTCCAAGCGGTCGGTCAGCGCCTCGACGAAGTAGGAGCCGCCGAGCGGGTCGATGGTGCTCGCGACGCCCGTCTCGTGGGCGATGATCTGCTGCGTCCGCAGCGCGATCCGCACCGCCTCCTCGGTCGGCAGCGCCAACGCCTCGTCGTAGGAGTTCGTGTGCAGCGACTGGGTGCCGCCGAGCACGCCGGCAAGCGCCTCGATCGCCGTGCGCACGATGTTGTTGAGCGGCTGCTGGGCCGTCAGCGACACGCCCGCCGTCTGCGTGTGGAAGCGCATCAGCCACGAGCGCGGGTCCTTGGCGCCGAACGTCTCCTTCATCTCGCGCGCCCAGATGCGCCGCGCCGCGCGGTACTTCGCGATCTCCTCGAAGAAGTCGATCTGCGCGTTGAAGAAGAAGGAGAGCCGCGGCGCGAAGTCGTCGACGTCGAGGCCCCGTTCGACCGCCTGCTCGACGTACGTGAGGCCGTCCTTCAAGGTGAACGCCAGCTCTTGCGCAGCCGTGGCTCCCGCCTCGCGGATGTGGTAGCCGGAGATCGAGACGGGATGCCAGCGCGGCATCCGCCGCGAGCACCACGCGATCATGTCGCCGACGAGTCGCATCGCCGGGTCGATCGGGAAGCACCACTCCTTCTGCGCGATGTACTCCTTGAGGATGTCGGTCTGGATCGTGCCGCCGAGGCGATCGACCGGCACGCCGCTCTGCTCCGCGGCGGCTACGTATATGGCGAGCATGATCGCGGCGGGCGCGTTGATCGTCATCGAGACGGTCACCTCGCCGAGGTCGATCCCGTCGAACAGCGTCGCCATGTCGGCGAGCGAGTCGACCGCGACGCCCTCGCGGCCGACCTCGCCGAGCGAGCGCGGATGGTCGGAGTCGTGGCCCATCAGCGACGGCATGTCGAACGCCGTCGAGAGGCCGGTCTGCCCGTGGTCGATCAGGTAGCGGAAGCGCGCGTTCGTCTCCTCGGCGGTCCCGAAGCCGGCGAACTGGCGCATCGTCCACAGCCGCCCGCGGTACATCGACTCGTACACCCCGCGCGTGAACGGGTACTCGCCCGGCAGTCCGATCCGCTCGGCGGGCGGGAGGTCGGCCGCCGTATACAGCGGCTCGATCGGCTCCCCCGAGAGCGTCGTGAACGAGTCCTTGCGCTCCGTCATCGGCCGAGTATCGCAGGCATCAGACGGCCAGCACCGCGGGCACGGCGCGCTCGCTCACGGTCATCATCAGCGGCTCCCGGGGGCTGAGCGTCGGCATCTGGCGCACCGTCATCGTGCGGCCGGGGACGAGCTCCAGGCGGAAGCGCTGCAGCAGCAGCGTGACGATCGTCTTGATCTCCAGCTGACCGAAGCGCATGCCGATGCACGTCCGCGATCCGCCCCCGAACGGGATGTACGCACCCTTCGGCAGGCGCGCCTTCGCCTCCGGCGCGAAGCGCTCGGGCACGAACGCCTCCGGCGCCGGCCACACGTCCGGCAGGCGGTGGCTCGCCCATGAGCTGTAGTTGACGTAGGCGCCGGCCGGCACCTCATGCCCGCCGAACGCGAACGTCTCGACGGCGCGGCGCGGACCGACCCAGGCCGGCGGATAGAGCCGCAGCGTCTCGTCGAGCGCCATCTCCAGCTGGGGAAGCGCCTCGTCGCCCATCAGCTGCTCGGCTGTGGGCGGGGCGCCGGCCAGCACGCGGTCCTGCTCGTCAAGCAGCTTCGCCAACGCGGCGGGGTGCCGCGCGAGCTCGTAGAGCATGAACGAGATCGTCGAGGTCGACGTGTCGTGGCCGGCGAACAGGAGCGTCATCACCTGGTCGCGCACCTCGCGGTCGCTCAGCCGCGCGCCGCCCTCGACGTCGGTCGCTTCGATGAGCATCGACAGGACGTCGGTGTGGTCCGCGTTCGGCTGTCGCCGGCGCCGCTCGATCTCGGCGTAGATGACGCGGTCGAGCGCACGGCGCGCCGCCTGCATCCGGCGCCAGGGCGTGCGCGGCCCGCGCAGGACGCGCACGACGAAGTCGGTCCCGTAGAAGCTGAGCGCGCGCTCGAACTCGATCGCGGCCTGCGCGCCCTTCCCCTGCTCGTCAGGGTCGAGGCCGAACAGCGCGCGCATCGCGACGCGCAGCGTGAGGCGGCGCGCCCAGCGATAGACGTCCAGCACGTCGCCGGCGTGCCAGCCGGCGAGCGCCCGCTGCGTCTCCTCCACCATCGTGTCGTGCGCGGCGAGGATCCGCTCGCGGTGGAAGGCTGGCAGCATGATGCGGCGTGCGCGACGGTGGTAGTCGCCGTCGATCGTCAGCAGCCCGTCGCCGAGCAGCGGGATCAGGTCGCCCATGCTGCCCGTGCGCCAGTGGAACTTGTCGGCGTTCGAGACGGTGATGAAGTGGTTCGCCTCCGGCCCGAGCATGAAGACCACTCGGCCGTGGAACACGCGCACGCTGAAGATCGGGCCGTACTGCTGGTAGAGCGGCAGCAGGATCGGCAGCGGGTCGCGCACGAAGCGGAACGTGCGCTCGAGGTTGACGTCGTTCGGTCCCGGGGGGAACGGGACCGGCGCGGCGCGCTCGGCATGCAGGTCGGCGAGGATCCGCCGCAGCGCATTGCTGGAGAGCGGTTCGGGCGCGGCGATGCTCATGCCGGACAGCGTACTGGCCAGCCAGCCAGTACGGGCCCGCGTCACCTGTCACGCGGGTCGGAACCAGAAGGTAGTGTGGGCGCGCACCTACACATCGCAGGAGGGGGAACCATGCATCGCAAGGTCGCAGCCGCGATCGTCGCCGTGCTCGTGCTCGCGGTCGCAGGCTGCGGAGGGACCGAGACGACGACCCTGAGCAAAGCGGCGCTCGTCAGGCGAGTGGAGCTTGCCTGCAGAGCCGGCCAGAGTAAGGCCGAACAGTTTTTGAGAGCAGACGGCAGATCGGAGAACCCGTTCGCGGGCCTCCAGGCTGGTCAGAGGATCGTCATCGAAAAGATCGAAAAGCTCGAGGGGTCCGGCAGCGCGAAGGCAGACTTCGACACCTTCAAGGAAGCGTTGAGGGCGCGTCTCGACGCGGTCAACAAGGTCGTGGCCGCGCCGAGAGCCGACAAGGTGAGAGTGCTCAGATCGGTCCAGAGAGAAGCCATAGCGGCGGGTACACGGATCGAAACCTCCGCCAGAAGGCTCGGCATCAGGGGCTGCGCCTAGGCGATGCATCAGCTGTCGCGTGGCGCCCGGCGCCGCGCGACAGCGCATGCCATACTTCACGCCCCCTCGTGGGGGCGTAGCTCAGTTGGTTAGAGCGCCGGCCTGTCACGCCGGAGGTCGCGGGTTCGAGTCCCGTCGCTCCCGCTTTCGGCACCGCACTCGCTGCGGTGCCGTTGTTGTTTCTGGGCTTGTTGGAAGTACGGCGCGACGGCGGTGCGCGGCCTGACCGCGACGATCGCGCCGTCGTGCTCCCAGATACGCTCGAAGAGCTGGGCGATGAGCTTGCGGCGCTCGGCGGGCGAGGGCTCGATCTCCGGCCGAAGTCCGCGAGCAGCTCGGCGGCTTGGTCGAGCTGTGGGTCGGTCGGCGGTCCGAGGCGCTCAAGCTCCTGCTCCAGCGCCTGGCGGCGCATGACGTACGGCGGCTTGGTCAGGTCGCCCATGACGTAGAGGTCTTGGAGGCGTTCGAGCTGGGCGGTGAGGTCGCGCCGGCGTGTGCCGTCTGCGTCGGTGTCGTTGGTCGCCTCGCTGATCGCCTTGAGCACACCTTCGCGCAGCTCGTCGTCGGGCTGGAAGGTGCGCAGCCAGGTCACGAGCTGCGCCTCCAGCGGCTCTGCCTTCACGATCGGCTCGCCGCACGGGTCGCCGTGGCGGTGGGTCGAGCAGATGTAGCGGCGCACGGGCGGGCGGGAACCGCGCGTGCCGTGCATGCGTGCGCCGCAGCGCTCGCAGTAGAGCAGCTTGCGCAGCAGGTACTCGTCTGACGGCGGGCCGGGATTGAGCACTCGCGTGCGCCACGAGCGGACTTCCTGCACGCGATCGAACAGCTCCTCAGGCACGATCGGCTCGTGCCGGCCGCGGATCTCGCGCGACTGGTCGCGCAGGCCGGTGACGTAGCCGCAGTATGCGGCGTTGACGAGCATCTCGTGCACGGTGTCCTTGGCGAACGTGCGACCGCGTGCGGTACGGGCACCCTTCGCGTTCAGCCACGCGGCGATGCTGCGGTCGGACTCCTGGCCAGTGGCGTAGCGCTCGAACATGCCGCGCACGAGCGGCGCGCGCTCGGGATGCGGCACGGCCTCGCCGGTGTCCGGGTCGCGCACGTAGCCCCACGGGAGCTGGCCGACGAGGTGGCCCTGGCGGGCCTTCTCGGCGAGGCCGGCGCGGGTCCAAAAGGAGAGCGAGACGGAGTAGTACTCGTCGAACATCTCGTGGATCGACTCGGCGAGGAACGAGGAGGGGTCGCTCGGGTCGTCTCCCATCGGCTGGGTGACGGAGATGACGCGGATGCCGAACCGCTCGCGCAGCAGCGCCTTGTAGCGGCGCGCCTCGACCTGGTTGCGGGCGAAGCGCGACGTGCGGAAGACGAGCACCACGTCGAAGCGTCGTTCGGCTGCGTCGGCCATCAGCCGTCGGAACTCAGGGCGTCCGTCGGCCTTGCGCCAGCCGGAGTGGAAGTCGCAGTACTCACCGACGATGGTGAGGTCGTTCTCGGCGGCGAACTTCGCGCTGGCCTGGCGCTGGGCGTCGGGCGAGAAGCCCTGGCCCTGCTCCTCGGTGGACTCGCGCACGTAGGCGGCCGCGCGGGCCGCTGGCGGGGTTGCGTCAGCCATGCCGCTGCCGTGCCTCCTCGGCGGCGAGCCGGCGCCCGCGACGGAGCCACCAGTCCGCGAACCAGCGCGCGAAGTCGAGCTGCTGCGCAGCGGCGTCGAACGCGTGGTCATGACGACCATCCGCCACGGCGTTGCCGCTCACGCGGCTGCACGGCGTCTGGGTGCCGCGCTTCCGCGCTGGTCGAGCCGTTGCGCATGTGGGGTGTCGGCTGGGAGCCATGCCAAGACATAAATGCGCCATCGGAGGGCTCTGAGGTACAGCCGTCATGCGGCCCATAGCGGGCCGCGAAGGACGAGATACCGAAGATCCCTATTTGTCGCACTTCTTCGGGGCCGGAAGAAGCGGCGATTTGCAGGGCGATCACCGCCCGAGGGGTGATGCGATCTAAGCGCATCACAGAACGCATCAGAGAACGCATCACCCTCGAACCGGGCGAGATCAGCACGCATCGCGACCACCGTCCTCCAGCGCGCCGTGGTGCTGCTCGGCCAGCGTGAGCAGCTCGGAGGGCAGCATCACCAGCCCGTGCGCGAGCTTGAAGACGACCCGCAACGTCGGGTTGATCTCGCCGCGCTCGACCGCGCCGACGTAGTTGCGGTGCAGCCCGGCCTCGAAGCCGAGCGTCTCCTGTGTGAGGCCGCGCCGAGCGCGCGCCTCACGCACCGCGCACCCGAACGCGCGGTACTTCGCCGACCGGGCGTTCTTCCCGGATCCCATGTTCGCCTCCTCGGTCCAGGCACCGAGAAGCGCACATCCTGATCACCGGCGGCCAACCGCCCGCTCCAGACAGATACGGTTTCTCTCGCATCGAAGACCACCTCTTCGGTGCCAGGCCCGGGGGCGTTGACGCGCCGCCCGGGCCACATTTGCATTGGTCGACGGACGACGACAGCATCATCGCCGGCGGATCTCGAGCTTTGCCCTGTATCCGGCGAAGCCCACCCGCGCGAGTCAACCCGACAGCGGGCCGGCCGTCCGCGTACGCCTGCGGTCCCACACCCGGCTGGGCGCCATCGTGTCACGACCATTGCTAGCCAGCCGACGTCCGGCCTCCGCCTGACCGGGCCCCCACCGTCTCCCTCACCGACCGGCACACCGGCGACAGCGACCGAACTAACGGCCGAGAGGCTTCCGTAGACGGATGAAACGGACAGTGGGAGGACTGGAACCACAGGTCAGTCGGGCTGCCGGCTCCTGCAGCACCTAAGCAGCTGCGATTGCCGTTGGGACGGGCGGGATGTGGATCGAACCAGCCGACGTCCAGACTTACGAACAGACCCGATGCGAGTCATGGATGGAACCAGCGCCGTTGCAACGACTAGAAACGGCTACAATGAGAGAAGATTTTCCTGGAAAACCGCGCCTTTTGTTTGGATTCCGTATTCGCACGTATTACGGAATAGAACCACAAAACAGCGTGACTTGAGGTTGGCAGTAATAGGTGGAATGGAACCAACAATGCTTTCTACATAGAGGGATCTTCGGAACTCATACGAGAGTGGCTACGACCAGAAGTGCTCGTAGCAACGACGACGGGGAAGAGCCTTCTAGCGGCTGGGGATTCGCTATGCACCACCTAACAGCTGCGAGACATGTGTTCTTGGTAGATTCTGCATGAGTCGTATGCTACCGTTGCACGGTCTAGAAGAGACTTGCTACACTAAGACAATGATGAGCAAGCACGAGCACCAATCCGACGAGATCCCCGGCGGGGTAGAGCTGCTCCGGGCGGCTTACAAGACGGTGCAAGCGGCTGGCCTGCCAGCCGAACTCAACGTCGCCGCCTTTGAGGGTGCGCTCGGACTGGCCCTCCGCAAGGTGTCCTCAGCCGTCAGCCCGGGCGCCGTCGCCGGAGCGACGGTCGGAGAGGCAGACGGTGTGGCCCAGTCGGGCGGTGGCCGGGTCGCCAGCTTGGCGCAGAAACTCGGCCTGCCCGTCGAGCAGGTGGCCGAGGTGTTCTACGAAGACGACGGCCGGCTTGAGTTGGGGCTCGCCGCCTCCCGCTTCGGCTCCACCAAGTCCGAGGCAACCCGCCGCATTGGATTGCTGATCGCAGTAGCGAGGCAGTTCGACGGTGAGGAGCATTGGACTCCCGTGGAGGTGCTGCGCGAAGCGTGCCAGGAGTACAACGCGTTCGACGTGAGCAACTTCGCGCGCCACATCTTGAGCCTCGATGACGTGCTGCAGTTTCAGGGCAGTGGTGCGCAGCGCAAGGTTCGGCTTACACGGCCTGGACTCGAGAAGGCGGCCGACTTCATCCGGGAGCTGACTTCGTGAGTGGGCAGGATGTGGAGCTTGCTGCCATGGCCGCGGTTACCGCGGCCATGGCAGGTCTGGATGAGGCAGCGGCGACCCGTGTGCTGCGTTGGGCCACAGACCGCTTCGCTGCTCCCGAACTGCTGGTACCGGCCGCAGGCAGCACGCTGCCCGATCAGCAGGCCGCCGAGCGAAGCTTCGAGAGTATCTTTGTCTTGTTCGAGGCGGCGGAGGTGAACAGCGACGCGGATCGCGCGATCCTGGCCGGCTATTGGTTTCAAGTGCTCGACGGCGCCCCCAGCTTCGGCGGCGGACAGGTCAACGATGCGCTGCGCCAGATGGGTGTTGGCATCGGGAATATCGCCCAGCTGCTCAACCGCCTGATAGCTCGTAAGCCGGCGTTGGTGCAGCAGGTCAGCAAGTCGGGGCGCTCTGCGCAGGCACGTAAGCAATACCGGCTGACCACTGCTGGTATCACCGCTGCCCGCGACCTGCTGGCAGGTGGTGAGAGCGGGCAAGGCACGTGAGCCAGCCCCTCAATCGGCTGGGCTTGCAGCTGCTGGGTGCGAAGGGCGCCCAGACGCTGGTGGTGGCCCAGCTGGCCGGGTTGCGTAATCCGGATCGCTGGTTTGCAACGCCGGACGTGACGGCGCTGTTCGAGCAGCTCCGTATCAGGCCGCCCGGCAATGTCGCCCAAGAGCTGAGTCGCCTGGCGGCAAAGGGCGAGATCGTGCGCCGCACTGCCAACCCACCGTGGAGTTTGACGCCAGTGGGTGAGCAGAAGGTGATGGAGCTGATGGGCCGCGTTGCCGACGCGCCGGCCACGCCGTCTCCCGGCAGCGAGTTGGGCGGGGCGCGCCACCAGTTCATCCCGCCTGGCTTGGCGCCGAAGGCCTGGATCGATGCGCTGGAGCAAGTCAACCGCCAGCATCCCTTCGAGCGAAACATCTTCCTGATGACGCGCTACCCGCGCCGCAAGGAAGATCCGCTGGCTGCGGTGATCGAGCGAGCCAAGTCAGTCTGCGAGGCGCACGGCTTCCACCTGCTGCGTGCTGATGCCCAGCATGCTGACCCGCTGCTCCCAAACAATGTGTTCGCCCACATGTGGGCCTCCCAGTATGGACTGGCATTGCTGGAGGCATTCGGTGATCCGACGGCGAAGCCGGCCGCGCTCAACGAGAACCTGATCTTCGAGGTAGGAGCGATGCTGATGATCGGCCGGCGGTGCGCCATCGTCAAAGACGACGGGGTCAAGACTGTGCCTACCGACTTGGCCTCCCACATCCGTCACAGCGTCAGCTTCGCCGACGCCGACGCAGCGGCGGCAACGCTGCACAGTGCACTGGTCAAAGACTTCGGCGCGTCGCGCTGCCCCAGCTGCCCGGACGTTTAGTTGGCCTGGTGCAGGATGCCAAGGCGGGTTGGGTTTGTGGTGCGCGCCTGCCTTTGCCGCCGCCACGACGGCTATGGTCTTGAAAATGGATGCGTCTCCTGACGCTGGTGGCGAAACGTACAAGCTGACCCTTGATGGGGCGGGCGTCCAGATCGCGAAGTCGATCGATGGAGATACCGCCGCCAGCGTGATCGCGCTGGTCATGGGCGGTGTTGGGACGGCGGTGCCAGCACCGCGCATCGGTCAGCGGCTTCGCGGCGGAGCGGCGGCCTCAGGACGGAGAGCTAAGAGAAAGACCGATGGTGCACCTCCAAAGGCAGGGAGGAGCCTGTCTCTCGGGATCGCAAAAGACTTGAGTCTTCGGCCGAGAGGCAAGAAAGCGTTCGTGGACTTCGTTTCCGAGAAGCAGCCGAAGACCCATGCCGAGAAGCACGCAGTGATTGTGTTCTGGCTTCGTCACGAAGCTGGCTACGACAGTGGCATCGGAATCGAGCACGTGAATAGCTGCTATCAGGGGGTGGGGTGGAAACGCCCGAGAGACCTTCGCAACTCGCTGGCGCTCACCAGCTCACGCAAGGGTTGGGTCGAGACAAGCGACCTCACGAACATCGGCCTGACCACGCCAGGAGAGGACTACGTCATTCACGACCTTCCCGGCACCGAAGGCTAGTCGGCGTCCGGAGCTGCTCGAACGCAATCCGCCGGTCATGTCGCGCTAGCTTCAGCGCTCCCACCCGGACCCCGGTCCGGGTGTCGCCCGCAGGTCCGACACCCACCGTCGTCCCCCGTCGTTCCCGCTCGTTGCACCCCGTCGCATCCGCTGCGCCTGGAAGTGTCTAGGCGCGGTTGTCGTACACCTCGATTCGCACGCGGGTGCCTGGTGCGGCGGCGAGGCGTGCGTCGCACGTGATGAGCGGAACGTCGAGTGCTTCGGCGAGGGCGACGAAGGTGGCGTCGTAGGCGGTGAGGTTCTCGCGCAGTTCCCAGACGCGGTCGTTGAGCGGTTCGTGGGGGTAGCGCACGAGCGTCAGCTCGGCGAAGTCGGTGCGTGCATCGTGGGCGCGCTCTGCGCTGATCTGTCCTTTGCGGAGCAGGCGGCGCAGCGCGTGAAGGATCTCGGTGTCGATGAGATGCGGGGCGTGCAGGTCGCCGTCATCGGCGAGACGCTCGACGAGTTCCGGGGCCGGGTCGCTGGCGGCGAGCGCTGCGAGCACTGCTGAGCTGTCGACGACAAGCACCGGCGACTCAGGCGCGGTCGCGGCCGGACCGGACCGCTGCGGCAATCGCTCTGCTCGACGCGCCGCCGGCGCGCGAGCGGGCACGCTGCAGCAGCTCGGCGACCGGCGGGCGCTGCGCAGCACGCTCAAGCTCACCGAGGGCGAAGTCCGAGAGCGAGACGCCGGCGGCCGCTGCGCGGGTGCGCAGGGCACGATGAACGTCGTCTGGGACATTGCGGACCTGGATGGTCTTCATGTCTTCAGTGTACCGACTTGCTTGTGTCACACCCATACTGCATGTGCGTATAGGCCCGACGGCCAATGCGGCCGCGGCCGCGTCCGTGAAGGCATGGTCGGGCCGGAGGCCGGCGGTCGCCTGGTTGATCGAGTTGATCTCCTCGAAGGAGACGGTGCGGCCTGCGGCGATGTCCGCGGCACTCTCGGCGAGCGCTTCGCGCTGCTCGTCCGTGAACGGCTCGTCGTCCTCGGGACGCGAGTCGAGCCAGCGCTCGAAGTCGTCGCGGTCGGGTGGGGACAGCGTCATGCCGCGAGTGTTGCGCGCCGGTGCCAGCGGCTCAACAGCGTGTGTGTTGTATCCACTGACGCACGGCTGACGCGTCGCTGACACGCCCCGCGACAGCCGCCGCTCAGGCCCGAATCTCGATGTGGTGACGAACGGGGGTTTGACTCCCGTCGCTCCCGTTACAAGCCCTTGAAATGCCGTTCGGCGCGCGGGGGTCGGGGCGGCGGCGAGGCGGCGTCGCGGGCCACGAGCTTGTGCCGCCTGCCGGCGGCTACGGCGCGGTCGGCGCGGAGCTGGGGCTGGCCGTCGTGGTGGTGGCCGGCGCGGTCGTGGCGGGCCCGGGTTGCGCTGTCGTGACCGGGGGTGGCGGGGCTGCGGACGTCGTCGTCGGAGGCGGCGTCGTGGGGGTCGTCGCGGCCGGCGGTGGCGCGGGCGGCGGGCTCGGGTGGCTGCGGGCGCGCCTGCGCAGCGCGCGGAGCGTGTGCCGTCCCTGCGGCGTGGTCGCGAACCACAGGTAGATCGCCGCTGAGGTCGCGATCGTCGTCGCGTCGGCCTGGCCCGCGCGGCCGGGCCCGACGGACCAGCTTCCGTCAGGTTGGAACTCGACGTCCACCGCCCCCGGGATGCCGCGCATGCGCCGAACCAGGCGCCGGCCGTCGGCGCTCGCCATCAGCCAGGTGCGCGCGGCGTGGAAGACCCACACCGTGCGCGCGTCGTGGTTGCGCGGAGCGCCCGCCAGTCCGACCGGCTCGAGCGCCCCGTCGCGCCACACGAGACGGAACGCGCCGATCTGCGCGAGCTGCGGATGGAGGCCGAAAGGCGGCGGCGCCGCGGCGCGGCGGGTCGGCGCCGCATCGGGCCGACCCACCGCGCGTGCGGGGCGAGGGCTCCCCGGCCGCCTCGGCGCCGCCTGCGGGCGCGACGCCCCCAAGGCGGTCTCGCGCGTCGCGTGCGCCGAGGCCGGCGCCCGCTGCGACGGGTGCCGTGGCCGGGAAGGATGGGATCCCCCGTCGAGCGCGACGAGGCTGCCCCCGACGCCGATCACGCTCGCCGTGGCGAGTGCGATGACTTGGCCGCCGGTGAGGCCGAGCAGCCCGCCGCCGCCGGCCGCGCCTCCTGCGCCGCCGATCGATGCCGCCGCCCCGGCGCCTCCGCCGAGCAGCGTCGCGCCGCCCAGCAGCTTCGTGAGCAGGGCACCCGGACCGAGCGCCGGCGCGAGCGCGTGCAGGCGCCGGCCGGTCGTCTGCAGCTCGCCGCGGTACGCGCGGCAGCCATCGCAGTCGTGCAGGTGGCGGCGCACGATGCCGTCGAAGCGGACGCCGCGCTCGTAGGTGTCGGCCAGCTGCGTCCGCACCTCCTCGCAGGCGGCGCTGCGCGCCTGCGCGGCGGTCGTCAGCGACATCCGCGCGCGCATGAGCGTCGACTTGACGCTCGGGAGCGTGATCGTCAGCGCCGCCGCGACCTCGTCGTAGCTCATGCCGGCGAGCTCGCGCATCAGCAGCGCGGCGCGCTGCTGCTCCGGCAGGCGGCCGATGTCGACGACGAGGCGGCGCAGCGCCTCGCGCCGCAGCGTGACGGCGATCGGATCCTCTGACGGCGGTTGCAGGCGCGCAAGCGTCTCGAGGCTCGGCGGCTCGGGGCGCCGCAGCTCGTCGATGCAGCGGTTGTGCGCGATCCGATACAGCCACGCGCGCAGCGAGATCGCGCGCGCGTCGGTGCGCAACGCGGAGTGCGCGCGGACGAACACGTCCTGCAGCGCCTCCTCCGCATCCTGGCGCGAGCCGCGCAGCATGTACCGCACGTACGCGAACAGGCGCACGCGGTAGCGGTCGTAGATGACCCGGAAGGCGTCTTCGTCACCGGCGCGGAAGCGGCGCACCAGCTCCTCGTCGGAGCGCATGCGCAGCGGCGCCGGCGAGCGGCGCGGCGCTTGGCGAGGACCGCCCGCGGGCGGACTGATCGAAGCGGGTCCCATCGTCTCCGCCGGCTGCAACGGGGCCGATCGAAGAAAGTCTCCCATTCGCCTCCGGCCGCATACGCTGCTCGCATGGCGGCGCGCGATCGGACACCACGCTTCGCGGGACTCGTGCTGGCGGCCGGCGAGGCGCGGCGGTTCGGCTCGCCGAAGCAGCTCGCGCGCTACGACGGCGCGCCGCTGCTGGAGCACGCGCTGCGGGCGATGCGCGCGGTCCCCGAGCTGCGGCGCGTCGTGGTCACGCTCGGCGCGGCGGCCGAGCAGATCCTGCGCGCGGTAGACCTGCACGGGGCCGAGCCGGTCATCGTCGACGCGTGGCGCGAGGGCCAGTCGGCGTCGCTGCGGGCGGGCGTGCGGGCGCTCGCCGCCGACGCGGACGCGATCGTCGTCACGCTCGGCGATCAGCCGCACGTGAGCGCGGCGTCGATCGCGCGCGTGCTGGCCGCATGGGACGAACAGGTCGACGCCGTACGGGCCAGCTTCGAGGGGACGCCCGGCCATCCCGTGCTGCTCGCCCGCTCGCTCTACGACGCCGTCGAGGAGCTGCGCGGCGACGTCGGCGCGCGGGCGCTGCTCGACGAGCGTGCCAGCGTGCGCCTCGTCGACTGCGGCGCGGAGGCCGTGCTCGACGTCGACACGCCGGAGTCGCTGGCGATCGACGCCCGGTCGGAGCCGTCCGGGCGTTAGTCGTCCGCGCCGGCGGCGGGCACCGGCCGCGCGTGGATCGGTCCGCTCGTGCTGCGCAGCGGCCGTCCGCTGCGGCCGGCGCGGTGCGCGACGATCTCGGCGAGCACGGCGATCGCGGTCTCCTCCGGGGTGGAGCTGCCGAGGTCGAGCCCGCAGGGCGCGAAGATGCGGTCGATCATCTCCTCCGTGACACCGGCCTCGCGCAGCCGCCGGTTGCGGTCCTCCGTCGTCCGGCGGCTCCCGAGCGCGCCGATGTAGCCGGCGCCGGTCGCCAGCGCGGCGAGCAGCGCGGGCACGTCGAGCTTGGGGTCGTGGCTGAAGACGACGACCGCGTCGGCCTCGCCGAGCTGCCGGTCGGCGAGCGCGTCGGCCGGCCAGGCGACGACCACCTCCGCCGCCTGCGCGAAGCGCGGCGAGCGGGCGAAGGCGGCGCGCGGGTCGCAGATCGTCACGCGATAGCCGAGCTGCTTCGCGATCGGCGCCAGCGCGGCGGAGAAGTCGATCGCCCCGACCAGCAGCAGCGTCGGCGGCGGCGCCTTGACGTGGAGATGCACGCGCAGCTCGGCGCCCTGCCGCGAGTCGTCCGGCGCGTAGCGCAGCAGCGCGCTGCGCCCGGACGCGAGCAGGCCGCGCAGGTCGCTCGCGACGTGCTCGTCCAGCATCCGCGGCCCGCCGAGCGAGCCGATCGTGCGCTCCTCGACGAGCGCGAGCGCCGCGCCGGGGCAGGGCGCGTCGAGCAGCGTCGCGATCCCGGCGGGCCGGCCGGCGTCGAGCGCGTCGTGGAAGGCGAGCAGCGGCGCCGCCAGCTCGCGCGTCAGCTCGCGCACGAGCACGTGGACGGTGCCGCCGCACATCAGCCCGACGGTGCCGGCCAGCTCGTCGGAGATCCCGTAGGTCCGCAGCACCGGTGGGCCGCCGCGCTCCAGGATCGTCTGCGCCTCCTGCGCGACGGCCGCCTCGACGCAGCCGCCGGTGATCGAGCCCTCGATCTGCCCAGCCTCGTCGACGAGCATCGTCGCGCCGAGCGGCAGCGGCGCCGAGCCGTCGACGTCGACGAGCGTCGCGGCGACGGTTCTGCGCCCAGCCGCGAGGCTGGCGCGCAGCACCGCTCCGGCCGTCAGCTCGTCCCTCACGATCGCCAGCTCTGCGGCTGCTCGATCGCGGCGATGCGCAGCGCCGCGACCGCGAGCGACAGCGCGATGCGCTCCTCCGGCCGCGCAAGGCGCTCGCCGAGCAGCGCGCGCAGGCGGCCGAGGCGGTGGCGGATCGTGTTGTAGTGGAAGTACAGCTCCTCGGCGGCTTCCGCGAGGTGCATGTTGTGCGCCAACAGCGCGGCAAGCGTCTCCACGAGGTCGGCGTGCCCCGGCTCGTCGAGCGCTCCGAGCGGCCCGAGCGCGTCGCGCGCCATGCTCGCCAGCGCGCCGGGGTCGTCGACCGTCGCGAGCAGCCGCACGGTCCCCAGCTCGGCGAAGCGCGCGACGTCGGCCGCTCCGGATCGCAGCGCGCGCGAGGTCGTCAGCGCGCACGTCGCCTCGCGCACCGCGAGCGGCAGGTCGCCGACCGCACGGTGGGGACGGCTGACGCCGACGACCAGCTCCGTCGCGCTCCACGGCACGCGCGCCGCGACCAGGCGCCGGCGCACGTCCTCGACGGCGGCCGCGGGATCCGCGTCGCCGGTGAGGTGCACGAGCACGGCGAGCCCGTGGCGGCGCGGGAACGCGCGCGCCGGCTGCGCCGCGCCCGTGAGCGCGCGCACGAACGCCGCCTCGCTCGCGGCGTCGGGCGCGAAGCCGTCGACGTCGAGCGGGCCGCCGACGCTGCGCGGGCGGCGCGCCGCCAGCACCACGACGTGGTCGGCGCGCTGCGGCCAGCCGAGCCGCCGCGCGCGCTCCTGCGCCTCCTCGGCCGTCAGGCTGCCGTCGGCAAGCTCCTCCAGCAGCTCGCGCTCGAAGCGCCGGTGCACGGCCTCGATCCGCTGGTGGCCGACGAGCTGCATGCCGCAGACGACGGCCGCCTGCATCAGCGCGCCGAGCGCGAACGGCTCGTCGCCCCCGCTCGTCGCCACGACCGCGCCGTAGTGGCGCTCGACCGTCGAGATCGGCGCGGCCAGATAGCGCCGCCCGTCGACCTCGAGCGGCCCCGGCCGCGCGAGCGCGCTCGCGCGCTCGGCGAGACCGTCGGCCGCCCACAGCCCGTCCTCGTCGCTGGAGGCGACGAGCGTCCCGTCCTCGTCGAAGACCGCGACGGGCACGTCGAGCACGCGCGCGACGGTGGCGGCGATCGCCGGCATCGGCTCGTTCCCGAGCGCGGCGCGCGTGAGCGCGTCGTGGATCTCGCCCGTGCGCCGCAGGCGCTCGGCCTGCCGCTCGGCGATCGCCTCCAGCACGGGGTTGACCAGCGTCTCGAAGCGTCCGGCCGGCAGCATCAGCAGCGGCAGGTCGCGCGCCTCGCACGCCTCGACCAGCTCCGGCGGCGGCGTCGCCCACACGCCCTGCGGCTTGACGCCGAACGCGCTCGCGCGCGACTGCGCCAAGCGCGTCGCGAGCGCGAACAGGTCGTTCCCGCGCAGCGGCCAGGCGTTCGACAGCACGAGCTGGTTCGGCCGCAGCGCGTCGAGCTCGCCGGTGTCGAGCACGCCGACGCTCTCGATCGGGCGGTCGAGGCCGGCGTGGCCGGCGACGACGGCGGCGTCGCGCAGCGGCGTCTCGCGCAGCGCCGCCTCCACCGTCAGCGGGTCATGGGTGGGAATGCCCTGCAACGACGTCATGCGCTTTGGCACATTGTCACAACCGCCCTCACTGCCGTCAACGTGGTCTGCCGTTTGCTGACTGTGAGGGTGAACCTACGCTGCTGCACGCCTGATCCCCGCTGCGGGGAATCACAAGGTCACTTGAGGAGAGGAGCGAGGTGGCGATGGCGGCACTGGACAAGATCTGGGCGCTGCACGGCGACGGGCGAACGGTCCGCGCTGGAGAAGTGGTGAAGCCCGAGGAGCGCCTGCACCTGCCGAACATGCTCGGCATCGGCGTGCAGCACATCCTCGCGATGTTTGGCGCGACTGCGCTCGTGCCGGTGCTGACCGGCTTCCCGGTCACGACGACGGTCTTCTTCTCGGGCATCGGGACGATTCTCTACAACCTCATCACGCGCAACCGCGTGCCGTCGTACACGGGCTCGAGCTTCGCGTTCATCGCCCCGGTGATCGCCGCCAAGGCCGAGGGCGGCGTGCCCGCGGCGCTCGGCGGCATCGTGTGCGCGGGCCTCGCGGTGTTCCTCGTCGGACTGATCGTGGACCGGCTCGGCTTCCGCGTCGTCGAGGCGCTGCTGCCGCCCGTGGTCACGGGCGCGATCGTGGCGCTGATCGGGCTGAACGTCGCGCCGATCGCGAAGGCGCAGTTCAGCGCGCAAGCGGGCATAGCGCTCGTCACGCTCGTCGCGATCCTCGTCGTCGGCGTCGCGCTGCGCGGCTTCGTCTCGCGCCTGTCGGTGTTCATCGGCGTCGTGATCGGCTACGGGTTCGCGGCGATCCTCGGCAAGGTCGACTGGTCGGGCGTCGACCACGCCAAGTGGTTCGGCCTGCCGGACTTCGTCAGCCCGACGTTCAACGGACGCGCGATCCTGCTGATCGTGCCCTCCGTGCTGCTGGTCCTGATCGCCGAGAACGCCGGCCACGTGAAGGCCGTCGGCGCGATGACCGAGCGCAACCTCGACCCGCTGATCGGCCGCTCGCTGATGGGCGACGGCGTCGCCACGACCCTCTCCGGCGTCTTCGGCGGGTCGGGCACGACGACGTACGCCGAGAACATCGGCGTCATGGGCCTCACGCGCATCTACTCGACGCTCGCCTACGTGATCGCCGGACTCGTCGCGATCGCGCTCGGCCTGTTCCCGAAGTTCGGGGCCGTCGTCACCGCGATTCCGGTCGGCGTGATCGGCGGGGCCGTGACGGTCCTGTTCGGCATGATCGCCGTGCTCGGCGCGCGCATCTGGATCGAGGGCCGCGTCGACTTCCGCGATCCGGTCAACCTCGTCACCGCCGGCGTGGCGCTGACGATCGGCGCCGGCAACTACACGCTCAACTGGGGCGACTACTCGTTCGCCGGGATCGCGCTGGGCACGCTCGCCGCGATCGTCACCTACCAGGTGCTGCGTGCGATTCAGCCGAAGGCGGCGGCGCCGACCCTCGCAGAGGGCGGCTCGTTCGGGGACGAGCTGGCGCAGCCGCTCGGGCACCAGCCCGACCCGCGCAGACCGGCGGGGGAGGTCTCGCCCGCATGATCTCCCACCGCGCGCTTCGCAACGAGCCGCCAGCTGGCGGCGAGGGCGGCCGATGACGATCCGCGTGGTGGCGACGGGCGGGACGATCGCGTCGCTGGCCGACCCCCAAACCCGCGCCCTGCCTCCGGCGGTCGGGGCCGAGGAGCTTGTGCAGAGCGTCCCCGGCCTCGACCGCTTCGGCCCGGTCGCCGTCGAGGAGGTCGACCACGTCAATGGCTGGAACGTGACACCGGCGACGATGCTGGAGGTCTCCCGGCGCGTCGAGGCGGCGCTCGCCGACGACGACGTCGCGGGCGTCGTCGTCACGCACGGCACCGACACCGTCGAGGAGACGGCGTTCCTGTGCGACGTGACGATCCGCTCCGAGAAGCCGGTCGTGTTCGCGGCCGCGATGCGCAGCGGCAGCGAGATCGCCGCCGACGGGCCGCGCAACCTGCTGTGCGCCGCGGAGGTCGCGGCCAACCCGGCGGCGCGCGGGCTCGGCGCGCTGCTCGTGCTCGGCGACGAGATCCACGCCGCGCGCTGGGCGCGCAAGCAGGACAGCTTCCGCACGTCGGCGTTCGCGTCGCCGGGGCGCGGACCGATCGGCGTCGTCACGCCCGGCTCGGTCCGCGTGCTGATGGACGTGCCGCGCCGCGTCGTCGTACCGCGCCCGGCGGCGTTCGACCGCCCGGTGCCGATCGTCCAGACGTACACCGGCATGGAGGAAGGGCTGATCGAGACGGTGATCGACGCGACCGGCGCCGCGGGGCTCGTGCTCGAGGGCACCGGCCTTGGCAACGTGCCGGGCAGCGCCGAGCGCGGGATCCGCGCGGCGCGCGAGCGCGGGCTGCCGGTCGTCGTCGCCACGCGCGTGCCGACCGGCGGCACGGGCGCCGTCTACGGCGGGCCCGGCGGCGGCGTCACGCTGCGCGAGCTGGGCGTCGTGCAGGCGGCGGCGCTGTCCGCCGCGAAGGCGCGCCTGCTGCTGATGCTGCTGCTCGCCGATGGCGCCGATCGCGACGCCATCGGCGACGAGCTCGCCGGCGCCGCCTGCGTCCTCGAATCCTGGTGAACGAATTTGGAGACCCTTACGTCATGACGTACGACCTGATCATCCGCGGCGCCCATATCGACGGCCGCGAGGGCCCGCACGACATCGCGATCGCCGGCGAGCGGATCGCGGCGGTCGCGCCGACGCTGGCCGAGGAGGCGGAGCGCGAGATCGCCGCGGAGGGCCGGCTGGCCAGCCCGGCGTTCGTGCAGCCGCACATCCACCTCGACAAGGTGCTCGTCGGCTCGCTGCTGCCGCCCAACCGCTCGGGGACGCTCGCGGAGGCGATCGAGCTGCTGGCCGCGACGAAGCGCGCGGCGACGGTCGAGGAGGTGCGCCAGCGCGCCGGGGTCGTGATCCGTCAGGCGGTGCTCGCCGGCACGACGGCGATCCGCAGCCACGTCGACGTCGACACGATCGGCGGCCTCCGCCCGCTCGAAGGCGTGCTCGCCGCGCGCGCGGACCACGCCGACCTCTGCGACATCCAGCTCGTCGCCTTCCCGCAGGAGGGCATCTGGCGCGACGCGGGCGCGGACGAGCTGATGGCGCAGGCGATGCGCTCCGGCGCGGACGTCGTCGGCGGCATGCCGCACTGGGAGGCCGACTACGCCGCGGCCGGGCGCCACATCGCCTTCTGCCTGGACCTCGCGGTCCGGCACGACGCCGACGTCGACATGCACGTCGACGAGACCGACGACGGCGGCTGGCACAGCTTCGAGCTGTTGGTCGAGGAGGCCGACCGGCGCGGCTGGGGCGGCCGCACGACCGCCAGCCACGTGTGCGCGATGGCGGCGTGGGACGACGCCTACGCGACGCGCATGATCCGCCGCGCCGCGGAGGTCGACGTGCGCGTCGTGACGAATCCGCCGACGAACCTGATGCTGCAGGGCCGCGACGACCCCGAGCCGCGCCGCCGCGGGATCCCGCGCGTGAAGGAGCTGCTGGCGGCCGGCGTCACGATGGGCTCCGGCCAGGACTGTGTCGACGACGCCTTCTACCCGTTCGGCACGGCCGACCCGCTGCAGGTCGCGCTGATCGTCGCGCACGCGGCGCAGCTCGGCACGCCGGCGGAGATCGCGGCGGCGCTGCGGATGGTCGGCGAGGACGCCGCGCGCGTCCTGCGGCTGCCCGACTACGGGATCGAGCCGGGCGCGCGCGCCGACCTCGTCGTGCTCGACGCCGAGCGCCCCCGCGACGCGCTGCGCGAGCAGTCGCCGCGCCGGTGGGTGCTGCGCGGCGGGCGTGTCGTGGCCGAGACCGTCCGCGAGCAGCACCTGCACCGCGCCGCGGCGCCGGGCGCCGCGGGCCACTCGCACGCCCTCAGCTCGGCGCGCTGACGTCGAGCGGGCGCGGATCGGCGCCCGTCAGCTCGCGCCGCAGCAGCAGCGCGAGCGTGACGGCGTCGAGCCGCGCCCCGTCGCTCGTGAACGGCCCCAGCAGCTCCTCGAGCCGCCGCACGCGATAGCGGACCGTGTTGTAGTGCCAGCCGCCGCGGCGGGCGGTGTCGGCGACGTTGAGCCCCGTCTCGATCAGCAGCGCGAGCGTGGCGGACAGCGCGTCGCGCTGCGCGGGCTCGACCGCGTCGAGCGGCGCGAGCGTCGCGCGCGCGAAGTCGGCCAGCTCGCCGGCGGGCACGCGCGCGAGCATGCGCAGCGGGCTCTGCGGGTCGAACGTGCGCACGGCCGTGCCGGCGCCGAACAGCTCCACGCAGTGCAGCGCCTCGCGTGCCTCGCCGTAGGCGGCGGGCAGCTCGGGGATCTCGCCGTGCTCGGCGCTGAGGCCGGCGCGGGCGTCGGCGAGCGCGCCGGCGATGTCGGCGGCCGCTGCCGGCGCGTCCGCCGCGGCGGCGGGCAGCAGCGCCAGCCACAGGCCGTCGTGCTTCACGACAAGTGCCTCCGGGACGCGGCGCCGGATCGCCAGCGCGACGTCCGGCCGCTCGGAGGGGTCGCCGTCGCCGACGAGCAGCGCGCGAAACGGCGTCGCGGGATCCCAGCCGAGCGCGAGCGCGCGCTGGCGCGCGGAGGGCGGATCGAGGTGGCCGACGAGCAGGTCGTCGACGAAGCGCTCGGTCAGCCGCGCGACCGCGGCGGCCTCCTCCAGCTCGTGCAGGATCGCGAACGCGGCCATGCGCGCGCCGCTCTGGACCGCGGCGAGCGCCAGCGGCTCGTGCGCCTGGCGCAGGTGCGCGGCGACGCAGCCGAGCTGCGCGCCGGCGGCGGCGATCGGCCACAGCAGCCAGCCGGCGCGCGTCTCCGCCGGCGCGCCGGCGCCCTCCGCGAGCCACAGCCGCGCGGCGCCCTCGGCGGCGTCGCGGTCGGCCTCGTCGGAGATCGCGAGCGCGGCGCCGTCCTCGCCGACGATCGCCACGCTGCCGCCGACGAGCTCGGCCAGCACGCCGGCCAGGCGCGGCATGCCGCCGCCGCCGAGCACCACGTCGGCCAGCTCGTCGCGCGTCGTGGCGGCCATCCGCAGGTGCGCGGCCTGCGAGGCGACGAGCGTTTCGAGCAGCACCGTGAGCAGCGTGCTCAGCCGCGCGCTGGACGGCAGCGCGATCAGCGGCAGCGCGTGCTGCTCGGCGGCGGCCAGCCCCTCCTCGCCGAGCTTGTCGAGCGTCGGGCCGTGCGCGGCGAGCGCCGCCACCCCGTGCTCGGCGAGCCCCGCCAGCAGGGCGGCCGGCGTCTCCTGCGGCTCGTCGAACGCCGACGTCGTCGCGATGATCAGCTCGTCGGGTCGGGCGAACCCGGCCGTCGGCACCTGCATCACGTTCACGCGCACGAGCGGACGGTCGAGCCCGGCCGCTCCGGCGCGCACGACCGCCCCCTCCAGCGCGGGGAACGCGAGCACGTCGCTGACGCGCAGCCGGCGTCCGAGAACCGGCGTGAGCGCGGTCTCCGGGAGCTGTCGCAGTCGCTGGGTCACGCCCAACGAGTATCGCGAACAGGTGTGGCAAAGCGCAACAGCGGATCACCACTTCGCTGGCGGCATGCGCCAGTGTTCGCTTCCTGGCGCGACTCTAGCCTTGACGCGGTGAATGCTCCTGACATGAACCGTGTGGTGATCGCCCTCGGCGGCAACGCGATCGCCGGTGAGGGGGGCGCGGACCCCGCGGCCCAGCAGGCCGCCGTCGAGGCCGCCGCCGACCAGATCGCGGCGCTCGTCGCGGTCGGCCGCGAGGTCGTCGTCACGCACGGCAACGGCCCGCAGGTCGGCAACCTCCTGCTCAAGAACGACCTCGCGCGCGACGTCGTCCCGCCCGTGCCGCTCGACTGGTGCGTCGCACAGACGCAGGCGTCGCTCGGCTTCCTGCTCGTCACCGCGCTGGAGGCCGCCCTGCGCCGCCGCGACGCCGAGCGGCTGGTCGCCGCCGTCGTCACGCGCGTGCGCGTCGCCGCCGACGATCCGGCGTGGGTGCACCCGACGAAGCCGATCGGCCGCTACGTGCCGGCGGCCGAGGCGCGCCAGCGGATCGCCGCCGGCGAGACGTGGGAGGACCGCGGCGAGCGCGGCTGGCGCCGCGTGGTCGCCTCGCCGGACCCGCTGGAGATCCTTGACCGCCAGGCGGTCGAGCAGCTGGTCGCTGCGCATGCGGTCGTCGTCGCGGGCGGCGGCGGCGGGATCCCGATGGTCCGCGAGGACGGCAGTCTGCGCGGCGTGGAGGCCGTGCTCGACAAGGACCTCACCGGTGCGCTGCTCGCGCGCACGGTCGGCGCCGGCTGCTTCGTCGTCGCCACCGACGTCGAGGCCGCGGCGATCCGCTTCGGCACGCCGGAGGAGGAGTGGCTGGGGGCGACCACGCCCGAGCGCCTGCGCGCGCTGCAGGCCGAGGGCCACTTCGCGAGCGGCAGCATGGGCCCGAAGGTCGAGGCCGCGCTGCGCTTCGTCGAGCAGGGCGGCGCGCGCGCCGTCATCACGTCGCTGGACCGTCTGCGCGAGGGCGTCGACGGCACGGCGGGCACCGTCATCGAACCCGAGGAGTGAGACCGTGCGCGAGCTTGTGATCGTCCGCTCGGGCGCCTACCACGACTCCGTGACGCTGATGCTCGTCTCGCGCCGCGTCGGCGCCGAGGCGGGCGCCCATGACGTCGCGGTCGGCATGGCGACCCCACTCAATCTTGAGCTGTTGAAGGCACAGGGCTTCGACGTCGCCGATCGGGAGACGCTCGGGCCGACAGACCTCGTCATCGCAATCCGGGCGGAGGACGACGCGGTCGAGTCGGTGCTGGCGGCCGTCGAGCGCGAGCTGTCCGCACCTGGCGCCGCTGCGGATGGCGGTCCGCAGCAGCAGGTGCCGCGGTCGCTGCGCTCGGCGGTCCGCCGGCATCCCGAGCTGAGCCTCGCGCTGCTGTCGGTGCCCGGGCGCTTCGCCGCCTACGAGGCCGCCGCGGCGCTCGAGGCCGGGCTGCACGTCTTCTGCTTCTCCGACGGCGTCAGCGTCGAGCACGAGGCGATCCTCAAGCGGCGTGCGCTCGACCGCGGCCTGCTGTTCATGGGCCCGGACTGCGGTACCGCGATCATCGATGGCGTCGCGCTCGGCTTCGCGAACGCGGTCACGCGCGGGCCGGTCGGCATCGTCGGCGCCTCCGGCACCGGCATCCAGGAGGTCAGCTGCCTGCTCGACGCCGCGGGCGTCGGCATCTCGCACGCCATCGGCGTCGGCGGCCGCGACCTCAGCGCGCAGGTCGGCGGCGCGATGCTGCGTCGCGGCATCGAGCTGCTTGCCGCCGACGACGCGACGCGCGCGATCGTGGCGGTCTCCAAGCCGCCCGACCGCGAGGTCGCCGCGGCGATCGTCGAGCTGGCCGCGAGCGCCGGCAAGCCGGTCGTGCTCGCCTTCCTCGGCCTCGACGCGCCGCCGGCCGCGCCGGCCGGCGTCGAGTACGCCGCCACGCTGGAGGCGGCCGCGGAGCGCGCCGCCGCGCTCGTCGGCGCCACGCTGCCGGCGTTCGACGACGCGCCGCTGCGCGCCGAGCCGACGCCCGGCTTCATCCGCGGCATCTACAGCGGCGGCACGCTCTGCAAGGACGCGATGGCGATCGTCGGCGAGGCCGTCGGCACCGTCGCCTCGAACATCCCGCTCGACCCGGCCGGACGGCTGGCCGACGTGCACCAGAGCGTCGGGCACACGTTCGTCGACTTCGGCGAGGACGAGCTGACCGAGGGTCGCGCCCACCCGATGATCGACCCCACGCTGCGGCTCGAACGGCTCGCGCGCGAGGCGCGCGACCCGGAGGTCGGCGTGATCCTGCTCGATCTCGTGCTCGGCTACGGCGCCCACCCCGATCCGGCCGCCGACCTCGCGCCGGCGATCGCCGGCGCGCTCTCCGCGCGCGCCGATCTCAGCGTCGTGGTCGCGCTGTGCGGGGCCGCCGGCGATCCGCAGGGCCTCGAACGCCAGCAGGCGCGCCTGCTGGAGGCCGGCGCGACCGTCACTCGCAGCAACGCTCACGCGGCCCGGCTCGCCCTGCAGGCGGCCGGCATCCAGGAGGTGTCCCATGTCCGAGGCTGAGGCTTCGACGCTGCTCGAGCGCCCGATCGCGGTCGCGAACCTCGGGGTGGACCTGTTCGCCGACGAGCTTGCGCGCCAAGGCGTGGCGGTGGAGCGCCTTGACTGGCGCCCGCCGGTGGAGGGCACGGAGGACGCGCTCGCGCGGCTCGCCGCCGACGCGGACGCGATCGCGACCGCCAACGACGAGGCGCTTGCGCGGATGGAGGCGGCCAAGCCGCTGCTCGTCGGCGTCGGCACGGCGCGCGAGCTGCTGCCGGAGATGTCCGACCGCACGCTGCTGCACGCCGGCCCCCCGATCGAGTGGGCCGACATGAGCGGTCCGCTGCGCGGCGCGATCGTCGGCGCCGCGATCTACGAGGGCCTGGCGAGCGACCCCGAGGACGCCGAGCGCAAGGCGGCCGCGGGCGCGTTCGAGTTCGGCCCCTGCCACGAGCGGGGAGCGGTCGGCCCGATGGCCGGCGTCGTCAGCGCCTCGATGCCGATGTGCATCGTCGAGAACGCCGCGCACGGCAACCGCGCCTTCTGCACGTTCAACGAAGGGCTCGGCAAGGTGCTGCGCTACGGCGCCAACGACGCCGAGGTGATCGCGCGGCTGGAGTGGATCCGCGACGTGCTGGCGCGCGTCTTCGCGCAGGCGCTGCAGCGCCTCGACGGGCCGATCGACCTGCGCGCGATGACCGCGCAGGCGCTGCAGATGGGCGACGAGGGCCACAACCGCAACCGCGCCGGCACCTCGCTGCTGATCCGCGAGCTGCTGCCGGTGCTGCTGGAGCTGGACGAGCCCTCGGCCGACGTGGTCGACGTCGCGCGCTTCGTCAACGGCAACGATCACTTCTACCTCAACCTGACGATGCCGGCCGCGAAGGCGGCGGCCGACGCCGCCGCGGGCGTCGAGCGTTCCTCGCTCGTCGTCGCGATGGCGCGCAACGGCACCGAGTTCGGCGTGCGCCTGAGCGGCACCGGCGAGCGCTGGTTCACCGGGCCGAGCGGCATGATCGACGGGCTGTACCTGCCGGGCTACGGGCCCGAGGACGCCAACCCCGACATCGGCGACAGCACGATCACCGAGACGGTCGGCCTCGGCGGCTTCGCGATGGCGGCCTCGCCCGCGATCGTGCGCTTCGTCGGCGGACGCGCCGAGGCGGCGATCGAGGCGACGCTCGCGATGTACGAGATCGCGTGGGGCGAGAGCGGCAGCTACCAGATCCCCGCGCTCGGCTTCCGCGGGACGCCGGTCGGGATCGACTGCCGCGCGGTCGTGCACACCGGCGTGCTGCCGTTCGTCAACACGGGCATCGCGCATCGCGAGCCGGGCGTCGGCCAGATCGGCGCGGGGCTCGTGAGACCGCCGATGGAGGCGTTCGCGAAGGCCGTCCGCGCGCTCGCCGGGAGCGACTAGCGGAGCGCGGGGATGCTGGGCGTCCTCGTCGCCACCCCGGTGATCGAGCTGCTGCAGGAGCGGCACTCCGCCGGCGTCGTGCGCGGCGTGGGACGCACGGCCGCCTACGTCGACGTCGACGGCTTCGTCGTCGCCTTGACCGGCCGCGGGGTGGCGCTGATGCCGAACGGCATCGGGCTCGCCGAGCGGCCGACGGCGGCCGACTGGCCGCGCGTCGGCGTGCCGGTCCAGCTCGGGCCCGGCGGACTCGCCGCGGGCCCGGGCTCCGTCACGTGGGCGACCGACGGGCCCGTCGCCTGGGACCCGGCGGTGCGTGTCCCGGCCGCGACGGCGCCGTGCGCGATCCGCGCGCGCGGGGCCGCGATCCTCGCCGCACGCGGGATCGAGCCCGCGACCCATCCGGGCGCGCTCGCGACCGCCTTCGAGGCGGTCGGCGTCGGCGGGGCCGGCGAACCGGCCGGGCGCAACGGCATCGCGCTGCTGCTGCACTCGGTTGCCACGCGCGCGCCCGAGCCGGCCGCGCGCGCCGGCGAGCTGCTGATCGGCCGCGGCCGCGGCCTCACGCCCGAGGGCGACGACCTCGTCGCCGCGACGGCGGCCGTCGTGGCCGCGCTGGCGGAGCCGGCCGGCTGGACGCGCGGCGAGCGCGACGCGTGGCTCGCGAGCGTCCTGCCGCCGCGGCTGAGGCGCCTGACGACGCCGCTGTCGGCGACGCTGCTGGAGCTGGCGGTCACCGGGCAGGCGGTCGAGCCGCTGCAGGGCCTGTTCGACTTCAGCCCCGCGGGCGAGCGGCGCTGGCTCGGCGCGCTGCGGCGGCTTGCGCGCAGCGGCCATTCGACGGGCCCCGCGTACCTCGCCGCGGCCGGCGCGACGGCGCTCTTGTGCGCCGGCTGAGCGCTGGCAGATCGCGCCGACGACTCAGGGAGCAGCTGACGGCAATCGCCGTAGGGCACGCACGGTTGCGGATCTAACGTCGGAGACGTCTCGATCCACCGAAAGGAATGACAGATGGCCGTGGGCCCGATGCGTGTCTTGGACCTCTCGCAGGACTTTTCGATCCACACCCCGGCGTTCGCCAGCTACGAGGGCCCGACGGTGAAGTGGGTCAAGCGCCTGGCGTTCGAGAAGGCCGGCGGTCAGCTGCTCACCTCGACGCTGCACGTGGGCACGCACCTCGACGCGCCCGCCCACTTCTTCTCGGGCGGCAAGTTCATCGGCGACCTGCCGCTGGAGTGGCTGGTCGGCCCGGCCTGCGTCGTCGACCTGGAGAAGATGGGGCTCGGCGACTACGACCTCTACGGCCCCGAGCACTTCGAGCAGTGGGAGCGCGACACCGGCATCACGATCGAGCCGGGCGACATCCTGCTGATCCACACCGGCTACCACAAGCACTACCCCGAGAACTGGGCCGACCGCAGCGAGGTCGACGAGACGAAGTACTTCATCCGTCACCCCGGCCCGACGCGCGCGTTCGCCGAGTGGCTGCTGGAGCGCAAGGTGCGCTACCTCGCCGTCGACGCCGGCAGCGCCGACCACCCGATGAACACCGTCATCCGCAGACTGCGCGCGGACGAGGCGGAGGAGGCGGAGGCGAAGCTCGGCCGCTCGCTCGACGAGATCTTCCCGAAGGCGGACTACCAGATCATGCACACGCTGCTGTTCCCGCATGACGTGATCCACATCGAGAACCTCGGCGGCGCGATCGACCAGGTGCTCGACCAGCGGATCCAGTTCGGCTGCTTCCCGTGGCGCTTCCAGGGCGGCGAGGCCGCCTTCTGCCGCGCGGTGGCGTTCCTCGACGAGGAGGGCTCGCGATGAGCGCCGCCGCCAACCCCCCGGCCCTCGACGGCCTCAAGGTCGTCGACCTCTCGCGCGTGCTCGCCGGCCCCTACGCCGCGATGCTGCTGGCCGACCTCGGCGCGGACGTGATCAAGATCGAGAGACCCGGCTCCGGCGACGACACGCGTCAGTGGGGGCCGCCGTTCGTCGGGCCCGAGGGCGCGAGAGAGAGCACCTACTTCCTCTCCACCAACCGCAACAAGCGCAGCCTCGCCGCCGACCTGAAGGACCCCGAGGACCTGCGGCTCGTGCGCGCGCTGATCCGCGACGCCGACGTCGTGATCGAGAACTTCCGCTCCGGCGTGATGGACCGCCTCGGGCTCGGCAACGACGCGCTGCTGGAGCTGAACCCGCGCCTCGTGATCCTCTCGATCACCGGCTTCGGCGCCGACGGCCCCGACGCCGACCGCACCGGCTACGACCAGATCCTCCAGGCCGAGGGCGGGCTGATGAGCTTCACCGGCCCGACCGACGAGCAGCCGACGAAGGTCGGCGTCCCGATCGCCGACCTCGTCGCCGGCATGCTCGGCACGACCGGCGTGCTGGCCGCGCTGCACGAGCGCGAGCGCACCGGGCGCGGCCAGGTCGTCTCGACGTCGCTGCTCGCGGGGCAGATCGCGATCCACGCCTTCCAGGGCACGCGCTGGCTCGTCGCCGGCGAGGTGCCCGGCCCGGCCGGCAACCACCACCCGACCGTCTGTCCGTACGGCCTCTTCCCGACCGCGGACGCGAGCGTCGTGATCGCGATCGGCAACGACGCGATCTGGAAGCGCTTCGCGACGCTCGTCGGGCTCGACCCCGCGGACGAGCGCTTCGCCACCAACGCGCTGCGCGTCGCGGCGCGCGACGAGGTCGAGCAGCTGGTCTCCGACGCGCTGCGCCAGCAGCCGGTCGAGCACTGGCTGGAGCAGTTCGCGGCCAACGGCATCCCCGCCGGCGAGGTCAAGACGCTCGACCGCGTCTACGCCACGCCGCAGGTGCGCCAGCAGGGCCTGGTCGTCGAGGTCGAGCACCCGACGCTCGGGCGGATCGAGCTGCCCGGGCCGCCGTTGAAGCTGAGCGCGAGCGGGGCGGTGGAGCACACCGCGCCGCCGACGCTCGGGCAGCACACCGAGGAGATCCGACAGGCAGTCGGAGAGGAGGCAGGACGATGAGCGCCCTCATGCAGCGCGCGGAGTGGCTGACGGAGCTGCGGCCGATCGACGGCCAGCCGACGTCGGACGACCCGCTGCGCTTCCCGGGCTACCCCGACCAGCTGAGCCGTGCGCGCGAGCGCGCCGACGGCGACGAGAGCGTCACCGTCGCCGACGCGACCGTCGCCGGCTGCCCGGTCGTCGCCGCCGTGTTCGACTTCGCCTTCATGGGCGGCTCGATGTCGCGCGCCGCGGGGCTGCGGCTCGTCGCGGCGGCCGAGCGCGCGGCCAGCCGGCGCGTGCCGCTGCTGTCCGTCGTCGCCAGCGGCGGCGCGCGCATGCAGGAGGGGATGTGCTCGCTCGTGCAGATGCAGGCGGTCGCCGACGCGCTCGTGCGCCTGCGCGACGCCGGCGTGCCGCACATCGCCGTGCTGCGCCACCCGACGACCGGCGGCGTGTGGGCCTCGCTCGCCTCGGCCGCCGACGTGATCGTCGGCAGCGAGGGCGCCACCGTCGCGTTCGCCGGCGCGCGCGTGCGCGGCGACGACGGCGACGCGGCCGCGTTCACGGCCGAGGGCAAGCTGCGCTCCGGCGCGCTCGACGCCGTCGTGGCGCCCGAGCGGCTGGAGGCGGTCGTCGGCCAGTACGTGCGCGTGCTGTCGGCCGCGCTGCGCACCGAGCCGCGGCCATGCGATCCGCCGCGCGCGCTCCCCGGCGCGCTGGAGGACGGCAGCGGCTGGCGCGCGGTCGAGCTCGCGCGCTCGCCCGAGCGTCCGCGCGCGGCCGCCTACCTCGGCACCTACTTCGACGAGGACGTGCCGCTCAGCGGCGATCGCTGCGGCGGACACGACCCGCACATGCAGTGCGGGATCGGCCTGCGCGGCGAGGATGCCGTGGCGTACGTCGCGCAGACGGGCGCGGCGAACTCGCCGGCCGGCTTCCGCACCGCCATCCGCACGCTGCAGCTCGCCGAGCGCCTGCGCATCCCGGTGCTGACGCTGATCGACACGCCCGGCGCGTGCAACGACGCGGCGGCGGAGGAGAGCGGCATCGGCACGGCGATCGCGCAGACGTTCGCGGCCGTCGCCGGCCTGCGCGTGCCGGTCACGTCGCTGCTGATCGGCGAGGGCGGCTCGGGCGGAGCGCTCGCGATCGCCGCGCCCGACAACCTGTGGGCGGTGCCGTCGAGCTACTTCTCGGTGATCGCGCCCGAGGGCGCGGCGGCGATCCTGCACCGCGACCGGACGCGCGCGCCCGAGGTCGCCGAGCAGCAGCGGCTCGCGCCGCGCGACCTCGTCGAGCTGGGCATCGTGCGCGGCGTCGTCGGGGCCGCGTAGCGCCCGCGCGCCGACCCGTCACAGGGTGCGGGCGAGCGACTGGAGAACCCCAGAATCGCCTGAGCATCGTTCGGAGGATCGACGGTGGAGGGACGCACGCGCGATTGCGAGGCTGCCTCAATGAGATCACTGTCTATCGGCGCCCGCGCCCTGATCGTGCTCGCTGTGAGCCTCGCGATCTCGGCGTGCGGGTCCAGCTCGAAGCCCGTGGCGGGGGCGGGCGGCGACGCCACCTTCACGTACGTCACGCTGCGCTCGATCATCACGAATTGGGATCCGGCGCTGTCGGCCAACAACGAGCAGATCGTCTACTACAGAAACCTCTACGAGACGCTCACGTACTACGACGCCCAGCGCAAGCAGCTCGTGCCGAGCTTGGCGACGAGCTGGAGAGCGTCGAGCGACCGGCGCAGATGGACGTTCACGCTTCGCAAGGGCGTGCTGTTCCACACCGGCAACCGCATGACGTCGGCGTCGGTGAAGGCGGCCCTCGGGCGCACGCAGAAGCTCGGCGGCGGCGTCAGCTTCATGCTCGGCCCGATCGCCTCGATGGCGACGCCTAGCCCGAGCACGATCGTGTTCTCGCTGAAGGAGCCGGCGAACCTGCCGTTGATCCTCTCCTCGAACGCGGCGGCCTACATCTACGACACGAAGGTGCCGGGGCAGACGGCGAAGTCGCTGAGACACTGGCTGGAGCAGGGCCACG
>JBQCIQ010000198.1:0-34534 GCA_051953595.1 Conexibacter sp.
CGCGCAGCGTCGCCGCGAACAGCAGGTGCACGAGCGCCTGTCCGGCGGTGCGCACGCCGACCGCGTCGACGCGCTCGCGCAGCTGCTCGCGCATGAGCGGTCCGTCGTCGGCGAGCGCGCGCTCGATCGCTCTCACGCCGCGCTCGGCGTCGTCCGGCGGGACGCCCTCCTGCGCGAGGCGGCGCAGGTTGCCGGTGCGCAGCGGCGGCGTCGTGAGCGCGTGCAGCCACGGCCAGTCATCGCGGCGCACGAGGTGGAGCGTGCCGCGGTTGAGCCAGGAGATCAGCAGGCTGCCTTCGGTCAGCGCGCGGTCGACGTCGGCCGCGGTCGTGCCCGTGCCGTGCGTGCGCGCGCGGATCGCCAGCCGCGCCCCTCTCGGGTCCTGCGCCTGGACCGCCAGCAGCCGCTCGGTCACGGCGACGGCGTCGTGTGCAGGCTCGCCGGCGAGCAGCTGCGCGGTGAGGCGAGCCGCGAGGACGGTCATCGCGGGAGGTAGGGCTCGATCCAGGCGACGTAGCGGCGCAGGAAGCGCGGCGCGATCTCGTGGACGAGGCGCGCCGCTCTCGTGTGTCCGTTATCCAGCACCGAAGTGCTTCGCCGCGATCAGCTCGATCGTGCCCTTCGTGCGCACGGTCGCGTGGCCGATCGCCTTCGCGAGCGCGGCGAAGTCGAGCGTCGTGTCGGACAGGCCGGTCGCCGGCAGCCAGTGCAGCTCGTCGCGATCGAACACGAAGCGGTCGCCGTCCGGCGCGCGCGCGAGCGCGGCTTTGCGGGCGGCCGCGCTCGGTCTGCAGCCCAGCAGCATCACCTGCGGCTTGCCCTTCGAGGCCGCCAGCTCCTCCGGCGTGAACGGCTCGAGCGCGGCGATCGCGCGCACGTGCTCAGCGGCGCGCGCGAACACCGGCACGTCATAGGCGAGCGCGTCGCGCAGGCCGGCCTCCAGGCGCCGCGCGACGGCGTCGAGCGCGTCGTCGTCGGGCGCGGTGAGGATCACGTTGCCGCTGGCGCGGAAGGTCGCCACCTCGGCGAAGCCCAACGCCTCGACGCGCGCTCTGAGGTCGGCGTTCGAGATGCGGCGTCTGCCGAGGTTCATCCCTCTGAGGAAGGCGGCGACCCGGAGCATTGCGCGGTGGACTCTAGAACCTCGTATGGTCGGCCGATGAGCGCTTCCTTCCACGACGGCTCGCGTGCACTGCAGGACCGCTTCGATACGCGCCGGCTCGCCGACCGCCTCGACGAGCGCTTCCTGCAACGCGCCGAGATCGACGACGCCGACCGCGCGTTCATCGAGCGGATGGACATGTTCTTCCTCGCCACCGCCGACGCCGAGGGCCGGCCGCAGTGCTCCTACAAGGGCGGAGAGCCGGGCTTCGTGCGCGTGCTCGATCTGCACACGATCGCCTTCCCCAACTACGACGGCAACGGGATGTACCTGTCGATGGGCAACCTCGCGGTGAATCCGCACGTCGGGCTGCTGTTCGTCGACTTCACCGCGCAGCGACCGAGCCGACTGCGCCTCAACGGCATCGCAAGCGTCGAGGAGGACGATCCGCTCGCCGCGTCGTATCCCGGCGCGCAGTTCGTCGTGCGCGTGCGCGCGACGCAGGTGTTCCCCAACTGCCCGCGCTACATCCACCGCATGGCGCTCGTCGAGCGCTCGCGCTTCGTCCCACATGCCGGCGAGGAGCCGCCGGTGCCGGACTGGAAGCGCACGAGCTGGGCGTGCGACGTGCTGCCGGCGGACGACCCGGCGCGGCGCGAGACGCGGCGCGAGCGCTAGAGCCTCACGCCGACCAGAAACCCTCGACGATCTCGCCGTCGCCGCTGGGGTCGTCGAGCCGCGTCGAGACGATCAGCAGCTCGGCGTCGTCCGGACCGTCGTTCCAGACCGAGCGCACGACCTGCGGCGCGACGCGCACGGCCGCCGGGCCGTCGACGTCCACGAGGTCGTCGTCGAGCTTGAACTGCAGCCGCCCCGAGATCACGAAGTAGATCTCCTCCTGCGTGCGGTGACGATGCCCGTAGCCGCCCTTGCCTCCACTCTGCGGCGGCATCCGCCGGTGCGTGATCGCGACCTGGTCGGTGCCGAGGTCGCTCGTCATGAAGCGCATCTCGCCGGGATATCTGCCGCCGAACGCGTCGGCGACGTCGGTCAGTCTGCGGATCGTGTAATCGCTCATTGATCGACCGTATCCGAGTGCAAGCGGCGCCTGCGCAGACCCGCGGTCGTACGCTGCGGCGCGATGCGCGTCCCGCCCGTCGACCCGACCGCGCCGCGCCGGATCCGCAAGGCGCTGCTGGAGCCGCTTGCCTTGAGCGGGCTCGGCCGCTGGTACGTGATCAACGTCGCGCCGCGCATCGACGGCTCGCTCGGCCGGCGCACCGGCGGGCGGCTGCAGTCGGTGCCGGGCGTGCCGATGCTGCTGCTCACGCACCGCGGCGCCAAGAGCGGCAGAACGTACGTGACGCCGCTGCTCTACTTCACGGACGGACCCGACGAGGAGGTCGTCCTGATCGCCTCCAACTACGGCCGCGCGCGCCACCCCGCCTGGCTCGCGAACGTGCGCGCCAACCCGGACGTCGAGCTGCGGGCGCGCGGGCGCGGCGGCCGCTACCGCGCGCGGATCCTCGACGCGGGCCCCGAGCGCGACCGTCTGTTCGGCCTCGCGAAGCGACTCACGCGCGCCTATGCCGACTACGAGCGGCGGACGACCGACGCGCGCACGATCAACGTCGTCGTCTGCTCGCCGCTCGATCCCGCGTAGACGGACCCGCTCACGCGTCCTCGGCGAGCGCCGCGATCCCCTCGCGCCAGCTCGGCCAGCGCGGCGTCCAGCCCAGCTCGCGCTTCGCCTTCGCGTTCGAGGCGCCGCGGATCTCGCACGTCATCGCGACGACATGCTCGCCGGCCAGGCGCGCGAGCCATCTCGGGATGTGCCGCGGCGGCTTGCCGCCCGCGGCCGCGCACAGCGCCGGCACCCACTCGCGCGTCGGCGCCGGATCGTCGTCGCAGACGTGGTAGATCTCGCCCGCTCTCCCCCGCTCCAGCGCCGCGAGCGTCGCCGCGGCCGCGTCCTCGATGTGCACGAACGACCACACGCCGTTGCCGTCGCCGACCGTCGGCGCCTTGCGCGTGCGCGCCATCTCCCACTGCTCGCCGCCGGGCGCGACGCTCGTGCCGGGGCCGTAGAAGCCGCCGTAGCGCAGCACGATCCCGCCGGCCGAGGTCGTCGCCTGCTCGAGGTGGCGGATCGCGGCGTGCATCGTGCGCAGCCGCTTCGGCGGATGCGGGTCGAGCGGCGCGTCCTCGTCCTTGACCGGCCCGCCGACGCGCGCGAACGGCCAGCCGGCGAAGCTCTGCACGACGATCCGCTCGACGGCTGCGGCCCGCGCGGCCGCGAGCAGGTTGTCGGTGCCCTCGGTGCGCAGCCGGTTCGTGGCGGCGAACGCGCGGTCCGGACGGCGCACGTCGGCGATGCGCTCGATCGCGGTCATCTCGTGCACGATCGCGTCGGGTCTCGCCGCTGTGACCGCGGCGATCACGGCATCGCGATCGAGGCCGTCGAGCACGACAGGCTCGGCGCCGAGCGCGCGCAGCGCGTCCGCCTTCGCCGTGCTGCGCGTCGTGCCGGTGACGGTGTGCCCGGCCTCCGTGAGGAGGCGTATCAGCGGCCGCCCGATCGCGCCGCTCGCGCCTGCGAGGAAGACGTGCATGCCGCCTGAACGGTAATGGCCACGACCGTGGATCGCGGCGCTTGGCGCGTAGGGTGTCGGTGATGGAGATCGGCGTCACGAGCTTCGCGGACCTCGCCGAGGGCGTCTCCCCCGCGCAGCGGCTGCGCGAGCTGGTCGAGGAGATCGAGCTGGCCGACGCGATCGGGCTCGACGTCTTCGGCGTCGGCGAGCACCACCGCCCCGACTTCGCCGTCTCGCAGCCGACCGTCGCGCTGGCGGGCGCCGCGACGCGCACGCGCCGGATCCGGTTGTCGAGCGCGGTGACGGTGCTCTCGACCGACGACCCGGTCCGCGTGCTCGAGCAGTTCGCGACGCTCGACGGGCTCTCCGACGGGCGCGCGGAGATCATCGCCGGGCGCGGCTCGTTCACCGAGTCGTATCCGCTGTTCGGCTTCGACCTCGACGACTACGACGAGCTGTTCGCCGAGAAGCTGGAGCTGCTGCTGACGATCCGCGCGTCCGAGCGCGTGACGTGGTCGGGCTCCGGCCGCCACCGCCCTGCCTTGCACGACGCCGGCGTGTATCCGCGGCCGCTGCAGCAGCCGCTGCCGGTGTGGATCGGCGTCGGCGGGACGCCGGCCTCCGTCGTGCGCGCCGGGCTGCTCGGGCTGCCGCTCGTGATCGCGATCATCGGCGGCGAGCCGGCGCGCTTCGTCCAGTTCGCCGACCTCTACCGCGAGGCGCTGCGGCGCGGCGGCCACGACGCCGAGGGCGCGCGGCTGGCGATCAACTCGCACGCGCACGTCGCTGATGACGCGCAACAGGCGGCCGACGAGATGTTCCCCGCCTACGCCGCGATGATGAACCGCATCGGGCGCGAGCGCGGCTGGCCGCCGCTCGTGCGCCAGCAGTTCGAGGCCGGTCGCACGCCGCGCGGGCATCTGTTCGTCGGCGAGCCCGAGCAGGTGGCGGAGAAGATCCTCGCCCAGCACGCGCTGTTCGGCCACACGCGCTTCCTCGCGCACATGGGCATGGGCGGCCTCGCGCACGACAAGGTCCTGCGCGCGATCGAGCTGCTGGGGACCGAGGTCGCTCCGCGCGTGCGCGAGGAGGTCGCGCGGCGCGAGGCGAGCCGGTCAGCCGCGTGAGCGCCAGCGCCGAAGCCGCCGGGACGATCGCGTTCGACAGCGGTCCCGGCCGCTGGGTGCTGACGATCGCGGTGCTCGGCTCGGGGATCGCGTTCCTCGACGGCACCGTCGTGAACGTGGCGCTGCCGGCGATCGGCCGCGATTTGAACGCCTCCACGAGCCAGCTGCAATGGATGCTGAACGGGTACCTGCTGACGCTCGCGTCGCTGATCCTGCTCGGCGGCTCGCTCGGCGACCGCATCGGCCGGCGCGCGATCTTCACGCTCGGGACCGCCTGGTTCACGCTCGCCTCGGCGCTGTGCGCGCTCGCGCCGAGCGCGGAGGTGCTGATCGCCGCGCGGCTGCTGCAGGGCGTCGGCGGCGCGCTGCTGACGCCCGGCTCGCTCGCGATGATCGAGGGGAGCTTCCGGCGGGTCGACCGGGCGCGCGCGATCGGCGCGTGGTCGGGATTGACGGGCGTCGGCGCGGCGCTCGGGCCGCTGCTCGGCGGGTACCTCGTCGACGCCGTCTCGTGGCGGGCGGTCTTCCTCATCAACCTGCCGCTGGGGCTGTTCGTGTGCCTGACCGCGCCGCGCCACGTCCCCGAGACGCGCGACCCGCTGGCGGACGGGCGCCTCGACGTGCTCGGCGCGGCGCTCGCCGCGCTCGGCCTGGCCGGCACGACGTACGCGTTGATCGAGGCGCCCGGCGGGATGACCGGCGCGGTCTGGGTCGCGGCGGTCGGCGGCGTGGTCGCGCTGGTGGCGTTCGTCGTGCACGAGCGGCGCGTCGCGCATCCGATGCTGCCGCTGTCGCTCTTCTCCAACCGCCAGTTCAGCGCCGCCAACCTCGTGACGGTCGTCGTGTACGCGGCGCTCGGCGGCGTCTTCTTCCTGCTCGTCGCGTTCCTGCAGATCTCGCTGGGATGGTCGCCGCTCGCGGCGGGCGCGGCGTCGCTGCCGGTGACGGCGCTGATGCTCGTCTTCTCGGCGCGCTCCGGCGCGCTCGCCCAGGCGATCGGACCGCGCGTTCCCTTGACGGTCGGGCCGCTCGTGATCGCGGCGGGGATGCTGCTGATGACGCGCATCTCGCCCGGCGATTCCTACGTCGGCAGCGTGCTGCCGGCGGTGCTCGTGTTCGGGATCGGGCTGACGCTCGTCGTCGCGCCGATCACGGCGACGGTGCTGGCGGCCGCCGACGCGCGCCACGCCGGGATCGCGTCCGGGGTCAACAACGCGGTCTCCCGCGTCGCGGGGCTCTTGGCGGTCGCGGTGCTGCCGCTCGTCGGCGGGCTCACCGGCGACGCCTTCTACGACCCCGCGTCGATGACGCACGGCTTCCACGTCGCGATGGTCGTAACCGCCGCGTTGTCTGTGATCGGCGGCGTGATCGCGTGGACCACGATCGACCCGCACGTGCTCGCGCCGCCCGAGCCCGAGGAGCGGCTGCCCGAGTTCGAGTGCCCGGTCTGCGGGACGCCGCTGCGGCCCGTCAGCCGCTCCCCAGCGGCGAGCCGCTGAAGAAGAAGAACCACGCGTTGAAGATCAGCACGGCGACGGTGACGCTGACCACGACGGCGCGCTCGACGGCGCTCGTCCCCTGCTTCTCCCGCGTGTAGTCCTCGCGCTCGCCGCGCATCGAGCGCATCCACGGCGCGACGCGGCGGTCGACGGTGCGGCCGGCGACGTGGTCGTAGCGGGCGTTGATGCGCGTCAGCAGCGCGGTCAGCGCCAGCACGAGCACCAGCAGCACGACCACGACGATCCCGATCGCCGTCATGCTCGTCCCGCTCGGGCCGGCGGCGCGGGAGCCGACCCACAGCGCCAGCAGCGGTGCCCCGGTCCAGATGTTGACCGTCACGAACGCCGCCGCGGCGGCGAGCGCGATGCGCTGCAGTCGGCCTCCCATGGCGCGAGGGTACTCTCGCGCCGGACCACTGCACCTTTTCGACCGCATAGCGGTCGCAGATGTGCAGTGCTCGCCGGGGCCTATGCCGCCGCCGGCTTCGCGCCGGCGCTCGGGAGCTGGGCGGCGATGCCGCGGGCCCAGGCGCGGATCGCGTCCCAGTCGCGGCGGTCGCGCCACTCGGGCGGCGTGCTCTCGGCCATGCCGCGCTCCACCATCCCGTGCGGCTCCGCCGGCACGCGGCCGCCGAACACGACATGCTCCCGCGCGCCCAGCTGCTCGACCTTGCGCATCGTGTGCGCGGGCTCGGTCCACGCCGCGTTGTCCCTTGCCGGGTCGCCGACCGGGCCGGAGCTGAACACCCACCACGGCCGCTCCTCCAGCTCGTGGCGGTGCCTGCGCAGGAAGTGGCGCGCGTCGCCGCGCCAGCGTCTCATGTAGACGGCGCTGCCGAGCACGACGGCGTCGTAGCCGCCGAGCTCGGCAACCGTCCCGGCGTCGGTGCAGTCCGCCTCGTGCCCGGACTGCCGCAGACTCTCGGCGATCGCCTCGGCGATCTCCGCGGTCGAGCCGCGCTTGGAGGCGTATGCGACGAGCACCTTGGCCATGCGCTCAGCGTCGCAGCGCGCCAGCTCGCGAGCATCGGGGGTCTGGACCCCTCGGGATCCGGGTGGGCTACGGATGCGACGGCCTTCCCGACCGGTCCATCATCGACCTATGCCCGAGCCCGCCACCTCGTCCCCCGCCCCGCCCGTCGACGGCGGCGCATCCCCGGCGCCGCCGCTCGACCGCTCCCCCGCGATCGCTCAGCTGACCCGCCACGCGACGGCCGGCGAGCTGACGCTCGACGAGTACGCCGCCTGCGCCGCCGCGATCGACACCGCGACGACCCCCGCACAGCTCGACGCGGCATCCGCACCCGTCTCCCACGAACCCCCCACGCCCGTCCCCACCCGCGGTCGCACGCTGGTCGGCGTCTTCGGCGGCACCGACCAGCGGGGCCGCTGGCGGCTCCCGCGCCGCCTGCGGATCCTCGCCGTCCTCGGCGGCGTCAGCGCCGACCTCGGCACGGCGCAGGTGGAGGCGCCGATCTCGACGATCACCGTGCTCGCGGCGCTCGGCGGCGTCTCGCTGACCGCGCCGCTCGGCGTCTCCGTGCAGCTGTCCGGCGTCTCGCTGCTCGGCGGCAAGGCCGACAAGCGCCCGCCGGGGCCGCCGCTGCCCGGCTCGCCGGTGATCCACGTGCGCGCCTTCACGCTGCTCGGCGGCGTCTCGATCGAGCAGCGCAAGCAGCGCTAATCGCACTTCGACTTCGTCGCGTCGAAGAAGCCTCTGACCGCGGTCACCGCGCTCGACGCGTCGGCCGCGAGCGCGGCGAGCTGGGACGCCGACGGCTTCGACGGCAGCGCTCTGACGTCGCTCACGACCGCCTCGAACGACGATCTGATCGCGGCCGTCTCGCTCGGGAAGTCGCTCTTGGCGGAGGCGACGAGCCTCTGCGCCTCGCTCTGGATCGTTCTCAGCTGCGACTGCAGGCCGCTGAGCCCCTGCGACGGCGACAGTCTCGTCAGGCTCGTGACCGACTGCTGCAGCGCGGCGCGATCGGTGCAGTAGCCCGGCTTGCTGCTCCCGCCGCAGGCCGCGAGCGCGAGCGGGGCGGACGCCGCCAGCAGCACCACGAGCGCGAGTCGGGCGGCACGACGCACCATGAGGCTTGCTTTTCCGGAACGCTACCCGCGCGAAACCGCGGACGGCGCGAGCGGCAGCCGCACCGTGAAGACCGCGCCGCCGCCGGGCGCGTTCGCCGCCGCGACGGTGCCGCCGTGGCGCCCCACCACGCCCGCGACGATCGCGAGCCCGAGGCCGGCGCCGCCCGCGCCGCGGGTGCGCCCCCGGTCGCCCTCGGCGCGCCAGAAGCGCTCGAACAGCGCCGCCGGGTCCTCTCCCGGCGGCAGGCCCGGCCCGTGGTCGCGCACCTCGACGCGCGCCTCGTCGCCCTCGCGCGAGACCGTCACCTCGATCGGCGTGCCGGCCGGCGTGTGGACGAGCGCGTTGCGCAGCAGGTTCGCGAGCACCTGCGCGAGCTGATGAGGATCGCCGAGCACGGTCGCGGCGCCGGCGGCGCCGTCCGCGTGGCAGGAGATCTCCCGCTCCGGCGCGGTCGCGCACGCGTCCGAGACCGCGTCGCGCGCGAGCGCCGCCACGTCGACCGCGACCCGCTCCCCCACCCGCGTCTCGTCCAGCCGCGCCAGCGTCAGCAGGTCCTCCACGAGCACGCCCATGCGCGCCGCCTCCTGCTCGATCCGCCGCATCGACTTCTCGACCTCGTCCGGCTCGCGCACCGCGCCGGTGCGGAACAGCTCGGCGTAGCCGCGGATCGAGGTCAGCGGCGTGCGCAGCTCGTGCGAGGCGTCGGCGAGGAAGCGGCGCAGGCGCTCCTCGCTCGCCTTCTGGCCGGCGAAGGCGCGCTCCAGCCGCTCCAGCATCGCGTTGAGCGCGAGCCCGAGCCGGCCGACCTCGGTGCGGGGATCCTCCGGCTCGACGCGCTGCGAGAGGTCGCCGGCGGCGATCGCGCCGGCCGTGTGGCCCATCCGCTCCAGCGGCAGGAGCCCGACGCGCACGACGAAGCGGGCGGCGAGGCCGAGTGCGAGCAGCACCGCGGCGATCACCAGCGCCTCCACGAGCAGCAGGCGGTCGAGCGTGCGCGAGGTCTCCGCCAGCGGAACTGCGACGACGTTGACGCCGTCGCCGCGCGGATCGGGCACCGCCAGCGCTGGGTAGTCGCCGCCCGCGACCGTCGTCGGCCGCCCGAGCGGCAGGGTGGCCGGGAGCGACGGCGCCGGCGCCCTCCCGCTCTCGTCGTAGCCCTGCTGGACCGTCGTCGCGTCGACCGTCCCGTCGGCGGTGCGGTGCTCGCCGTAGGTCCCCTCCGGGAGGCCGAAGCCCGGCCCGCCGCCGCCGAAGCCCGGCGCCCCCGGTCGGTCGCCGTCGCCGGGCGGCGGGCGCAGGCCGAAGTCGAGCGCGGCCGAGACCGGCCGGATCGCCGCGTGCAGCTGCTGGTCGACGCGGTCGTAGAGGAAGGAGCGCTGCTCGGCGTACGTGATCCCGCCGAGCACGAGCAGCCCGACCGCCGCGAGCGCGAGCAGTCCAGCGACGAGGCGTGCGCGCAGCGAGCGCATCGCCCTCCGTCAGCCGGTCCCGCGCGGCAGCCGCAGCACGTAGCCGACCCCGCGCACGGTGTGGATCAGCGGCGGCCCGTGCTCGTCGAGCTTGCGGCGCAGGTAGGAGACGTAGGTCTCCAGGATGCGCGCGTCGCCGCCGAAGTCGTAGTCCCACACGTGCTCCAGGAGCTGCGTGCGCGACAGGACGCGGCGCGGGTTGAGCATCAGGTAGCGCAGCAGGCGGTACTCGGTCGGGGTCAGCTCGATCAGCTCGCCGGCGCGGATGACCTCGTGCGCGTCGTCGTCCAGCTCGACGTCGGCGAACGTCAGGACGCTGCCGTCAGCTTCGGCGGCGCCGCTGCGGCGCAGCAGCGCGCGCACCCGCGCGACCAGCTCCTCGAGGCTGAACGGCTTCGTGACGTAGTCGTCGCCGCCGACCGTGAGGCCGCGCACTCTGTCCTCCGTCGCATCGCGCGCGGTGAGGAAGATGATCGGCACGCGCGCGTGCTCGGCGCCGAGCCGCTTGGCGACCTCGAAGCCCTCCATGTCGGGCAGCATCACGTCGAGCAGCAGTACGTGCGGGCGCGTGTCGCGGACCTTCGCCAGCGCCTCCGCGCCCGTCCCGGCCGCGTCGACCTCGAAGCCCTCGTAGCGCAGCGCCATCGAGATCACGTCGACGATGTTCGGCTCGTCGTCGACGACGAGGATCCGCGCCGGCCCGCTGCCGTTGTGGGTCGCCTCCATTGAGGCGGATCATCGCGCAGAAGCCTGGGAGCTTCCTGAGAGAGCTGTGTGTGCGCGCAGCGGCGGGACGAGCGCGTGCGAGCCGTCGTCGCGCACGACCAGGCCGCCGTGCGGCAGCAGCCAGCGGGCGGCGCCGCGCGGGCCGGACAGCAGCGCGGCCTTCGCGCGCCACTCGGCCTCGAACGCGCTCGGCGCGAGCGCGGTCGCCTGCACGACGCCGGTGAACGCCGGTCTGCCGGTGGCGGGGTCGAGCAGGTGGTGCGCGGGCATGCCGTCCGCGTCGAGCCAGCTGCGGCGGCCGATCCCGCTGGTAGCGATCCCGCCGCCGCGCAGACGGAACGTGTGCAGGACCGCCCGCTCGTCGAACGGGCTGGCGACCTGCACATCGCGCGCGAGCCCGGCGGCGCCGCCGATCCGCAGGTCGCCCGCGCTGTCGATCGCGAACGCCGCGTGCGCCGCAAGCTCGGCGCCGAGCAGGTCGGCGAGCAGCCCCTTGACGATCCCGCCGGAGTCGAGCTGGAGGCCGTGCGGCCTATGGACGACGCGCTGGAAGCGGTCGACCGACAGCTCGCGCCAGCGCGCCGCCGGATGGGCCTGCGCGGGCCGGCGCTCGGGCGCACGGGCGAGCGCGAAGCGCAGCGGCACGGGCGTCGCGACGTCGCGCTCGTACCCGGCGTCGAGCAGCTGCGGGAGGAGCGTCGCGTCGACGAGCCCGCCGCTGCGGTGCGCGGCCGTGCGCGCGGCGGCGACGAAGCGCGCCATCTCGGCGCTCACCGGCGCCGCGTCGCGCACGTCGGCGTTGAGCCGCGACAGCTCGCTGCCGGGCTCGAAGCGCGTGAAGCGGCGGTGGCCGTCGAGCAGCCGCTCGCGCGCCGCCTCGGCGGCCTCCCGCGCGGCGCCGAGCGGCCCGTCGCCGCGCACGTGCACGGCGCACGTCGCGCCGAAGCAGTCGAACGTGAGCAGCGTGCCGGCGTCGCTCATGCCCCGCTCCACAGGCGCGGCGGGGCGGGCGCGCGGTCGGGCACGCTCCTCGCCGGAGGCGCCGGGGCGGCCCGCTCCTCGCTCAGCCGCACCGCCAGCAGCGTCAGCGCCGGCACGACCGCGATCCCGGTGGCGACCAGGAACCAGGCGGTCCCCGCGTCGGTCCCCATCCCGAGCGCGTGCACGAGCCCGCCGAGCCACGCGAGCGCGGTGAAGCGGTGCAGCCGCCGCCAGCGCGCGACGCCGATCCGCCCGCGCGCGTAGTAGGAGAGGCCGAGCAGCGCGCTCGCCCAGCCGGCGACGACGCCGATCCCCAGCCACGGCTCGCGGAACGAGCTGGCGAACGGGATCGTCACGTCGGCGAACGAGGGGTGCAGGTAGGCGTCGCCGAGCAGGCTGACGGCGTGCAGCGCGAGTGCGCTCAGGGCCGCGAGCGACAGCGCCTCGTGCAGCGGTCTGAGCGTGCGCTGGGCGCGCGGCAGCATCCGCCCGCCCATCGTCAGCCCGACGCTCACGGAGACGCTGGAGAGCAGCAGCGCGGCGACGCCGGCGGCGCGGCTCGTGATCCAGAAGACGTGCGTGGCGGCGAGCGCGAGCATCAGGATTGGCGGGTCGTCATCTGCGGGAGCTGCTGCTGTTGGGACTGGGCGCTCTGGCCGCCGTCGTCGCCGTAGTAGCCGTAGGAGCCGTCGTCGGAGGACTGGGCGCTCTGCACGCTCTGCTGGGTCGTGGTGGTGGTCGAGGTCGCGCGGCCCATCGCGCCGGTCCCGGCGATCACGCCCCACGCGATCGCGAACGTGGCGAGGCTCGCGGCGCCGACGGTGCGGCGGATGCGGCGTCTGCGCTGCTGCGGTGAGGAAGGCATGCGGGCACCGTAGGCCCGCCGCTTCAGCGCTCCCTCAGCGCTTCCTGAGAACTGGCTGAGTGCCGCTCAGTCCCAGTCCGGCGCCCACGCGGGGTCGGCGGTGCGCACGTGGCGTCTGGCGAGCGCGGCGATCGTGGCGCGCTCGTCGTCGTCGAGGTCGAAGTCGAAGACGTCGAAGTTCTCCGCGCGGCGCTCGTGCGAGGACGCCTTCGGGATCGTGCAGACGTTCGGCTGGTCGAGCAGCCACCGCAGCGCGACCTGGCCGGCCGACTTGCCGTAGCGCGCCCCGATCTCCCGCAGGGTCGGGTCGTCGTGCACGGCGCCGTGCGCGAACGGCGAGTAGGCCGTCAGCAGCAGGTCGTGCTCCAGACACTCGTGCATCACCGGGCCCTGCGGCAGGTACGGGTGGTACTCGACCTGGTCGCAGAAGATCGGCGCGTACTCCAGCGCCTCGCGCAGCAGCTCGGACGGGAAGTTCGACACGCCGATCTGCGCGACGAGTCCTTGCTCGCGCAGCGCGCTCATCGCGCCGAGCGTCTGGCGCAGCGGCACCTCGTACGCCGGCCAGTGCAGCAGCAGGAGATCGACCTGCTCGACCCGCAGATCCGCCAGCTGCTCGTGGAAGACGCGCGTAAGCACGTCCGGCTCGGCGTGCTCGTACCAGACCTTCGTCGTGAGCCAGACGTCCTCGCGCGGGACGTCGGAGTCCGCCAGCGCGCGTCCGACCCAGCGCTCGTTCCCGTACGCGCGCGCGGTGTCGACGTGGCGGTAGCCCAGTTCGAGCGCGTCGAGCACGCCCTCGTAGGCGTCCTCGCCCTCGACGAGCCAGGTGCCGTAGCCGAGCTTCGGCACCTCCACCCCCTGCACCGTGACGGTGCGCGCCTGCGTCGCCTCGCGTGGCATCGCTCTCGACCGTACCCAGGCGCCGGGTGCGCCTACCCTCTCGGACCCGCGAACGGCGTCCAGCGCTCGGAGGCGAACGGGAGCGCGGTGCGGTGGAGCACGGGCGCGCGCGTCGCGGCGAAGCCGGCGAAGTCCTCGAAGATCGCGCGCACGAGCGTGTGGGCGGTGGCGCCGTCGCCGAGCGCGAGCGCGGCGGCGCGATCGAGCGCCTGCTCCTGTGTCAACGCGCTCGCGGTGCGTCGCTCCGCCGGGACGGCCTTGAGCGCCGGCGGCGCGCCATCGATGCGGAAGGCGCCCCAGCGCGAGACGAACACGAGCACTTCGTCGAACTGCTCGTCGGCGTCGTCGACGGTGAAGCGCGTGCGCAGGCGCCCGAGCGCGTAGCTCAACTCGGTCCAGGTGAGCTGCGTGAACTGCGCCGGCGTGAGCCACAGCAGCGCGGTGGAGACGGCGGTGCCGGGGCTGGGGAAGATCGTCGCCGGCAGCGCGCCATAGAGCGTCGGGTGCGCGGCGAAGCCGACGTCGAAGTCGTGCAGGCGGCCGGTGACGACGAGCACGGTGCGGTCGGCCGGGTCGTCGAAGTGCGCGAGCTTGCGCCGCAGCCCGTCGGGGGCGGCGTTCGCGCCGATCGCGAGCAGCGGGACGCGGCCAGCCGACGCTGCGCTGAAGCGCTCGATCAGCCGCTCGCGCTCCGGCTCGTCCAGCTCGGCGAGCAGCCGCACCTCGCCGTCGGCGGCGAGCAGGTACGAGCCGGCCGGGCGCGCCCACGGGTACGAGCAGGCCCACGCGAACGCGCTCGCGTCGAGCGTGCGCGGCGGGACCTGCTCGATGAAGGCGCGCATGTACGCACGGAAGCCGGCATCGTCCAGCGCAAGGCGCTCGATCAGCTCCGGCTCGGCGATCGGCGGCGGCCACGCTCCCGGCACGGGGTCATCCTAGATCCGGCTCGCCGCGCGTTCGAGCGGGTAGCGTCCTAACGATGCCCACGCTCTGGACGATCGGGTACGAGCGGCTGCCGCCCGACGCGTTGGTGGCGGAGCTGGAGGCGGCCGGCGTGAAGCGCCTGCTCGACGTGCGCTACCGGCCGCAGTCGCGCAGGCCGGGAATGTCGAAGACGAAGCTGGGGATCCGGCTCGGCGAGCACGGGATCGCCTACGAGCACCGCAAGGCGCTCGGCACCCCGCCGGACATCAAGCCGCTGTTCAGATCGGGCGCGACGAGACAGGCGCGCGACCGCTTCCGCGTCCATGTCGAGCGCACCGCCGCGCATGAGCTGGACGCGCTCGCCGCCGAGCTGCGCAGCGGCGCGGCACCGCCGACCGCGCTGCTGTGCCTGGAGGCGGAGCCGGCCCACTGCCACCGCCGCGTCGTCGCCGAGCAGTTGCGCGAGCGGGTGCCGGCGCTGCGCGTCGTCGATCTCTAGCGCCGCGCCCGCGGCTTCTCGGTCGGCCCGACGCGCTCGCGCAGCCAGCGCACGAGCGGGGCGGCGGCGTCGAGCTGTCCGCGGATCCGCGCGCCGGCCGCCGGTCTGTGGATCCAGCCGGCGAGTCTGTGGCGCTGGGAGACGGTGAGCGCGCGGCGGCGCAGCAGCTCGATGCGCGGGTGGTCGGCTGGGTAGCCGCGCGGCGCGCGCGTCAGCGCCGGCTCGCCCAGTCTCAGCCCGGCCGCCTCGGCGCCGGCGATCGCCTGCTCCAACGGCGCCGCACTGCGCCCGTCGGCGACGAGCCGCCGCATCCGCTCGACCTGGTCCGGCGCCGGGTTGTGCAGCCCGGCCGCGACGAACAGCCCGTCGAGCGACAGCTCGACGTAGAAGCCGCCGGCGCCCTCGTAGCCGACCGCCAGCCCGACGTGCTCCTTGATCGGCGGTCCGGGATGGAAGCGCGTGTCGTTCCACGGCCGGAAGAGGTGCGCGCGGCCGAAGCCGGCCGCCTCCAGCTCCTCCCCCAGCGCCCGCGCGGGCGCGACCCGCAGCTCGTCGTAGCGCGCCCGGTTCGCCTTGAACCACTCGCGCTCGTTGCTCTCCTCCAGCTCGCGCAGGAAGTCGAGCCCGCCCTGGGGGAAGCCGCGGAAGCCGCTCATGGCGCTCAATTACAGCGCGCCGCACTGCTGTCCGCGAAGCCGACGCCCGGCTCGGCCACGAAGCGCCAGCGGTAGGCGCGCCGCCCGAGCGTGAGCTGGAGCACCCCGAACACCGACGCGTGCGCGCGGCTGTTGCGGCGCGCGAACAGCACCGGGTAGTGGCTCTTGCCGCCGGTCCCGACGACGAACTGGACGATCCCGTGCGCGCGGTCGAGCCGCCCGTCCGCGTCCTGCGGCGCGAAGCGCTCGTAGTCGTGGTCGTGCCCGGAGAGGACGACGTCCGCGCCGGCGCGCTGGAGCGTGCGCCACAGCGGCGCGACGTCGTTCTCGTCGCCGTGCAGGCCCGACGAGAAGCGCGGCTGATGCCAGTAGGCGAGCGTGCAGCGCGCCGGGTGCGCGGCGAGGTCGGCGCGCAGCCAGCGCTGCTGCGGCGAGCCGGGGCCGCAGCCGACCTCCTCGCAGTTCGCGTTCAGCACGACGACGTGCCAGCCGCCGAGCGCGTACGAGTACCACCCCTGCCCCGCTCTGCCGGCGCGCGCGCCGAAGGTGGCGAAGTAGCCGGCGGCGCCCGGCGTCCCGTACTCGTGGTTGCCGAGCGCCGGATGCATGCGGTCTCGGAAGCGGCCCCAGGTCCGGTCGAACGAGCCGCGGAAGTCGGCGAGCGAGCCGGTCTCGTATTGCAGGTCGCCGAGCGCCGCGACCGCGTCCGGCTTCAGCCGCGCGATCAGCGCCGCCGTGTCGATCTGATGGCAGGCGAAGCGCGTGCGCGGCTCGCCGGCCGCGCAGGCGATGTCGCCGGCGGCGACGAGCGTCGGCCCGCGGAGCTGGCCCGGCACCACCAGGCCGCGCACGACCGACGTCGCGACCGTCGCCGTCGCGCCGCCGGTGCCGCCCGTCCCACCGCAGCCGCCGACGAGCGCGGCGCAGGCGAGCAGCAGCGTGAGCGCAGGTCGCATCATCCCGGCGTGTCGATCCAGCGCACGAGCCGGCCGCCCCGCAGCTCGTGGTAGGCCGGCGGCGCGGGCGGCGGGTCGCACGCGAGCCGGCCGATCACCGCGGCCGGGCCGTGCAGGTGCTCCTCCGCCGCCGTCGTCCAGTGGACCGAGGGGTCGAGCAGACGCTCCAGCCGCGCCCAGTCGCGGCGCTCGATCGTCGCCAGCACGTCGCCGACCGCCGGCACCTGCTCCGCCATCGGCCGTCCTCACGCCTCGCCGCGGTAGTAGTCGACGCCGCTGGAGCGCTCGGCGATCAGGTCCTCGTCCGCGTCGCCGGTGTAGACGCCGACCTTGCCGCTGTCGGGGTAGGCGGTCGCGGTCGGCAGCACGACGTTGGAGAGCATCGCCACGCGCGCGGGCGCGTCGCCGTCGTTGCGGACTTGGTGCGCGCCCCGCGGGCCGCGCGGGAAGAGCATCAGCGCGCCGGGCGCCAGCTCCTCCACCCCGTCCGGCGTCCGCACCGACGGCCGGCCGTCGAGCACGAGCACCCACTCCTCCTCGCCGTACTCGTAGTGGTACGGGCAGATCGCCTGCCCCGGCGGCAGCTCGTAGATCGTCACGCCCGTCTGCTCGGCGCCGAGCCGCGGCCCGAGGCGCGCCATGCCGGCGCGAAAGCCCTCGGGATCGTCGGCGTCGTAGGCGAACGTCAGCTCGTCGATGCGGATGCTGTCCATGCCGGCATCATGCCCGCTCGGCGCCATCGGCCCCGCGCACGAAGCGGTACCCGATGCCCGGCTCGGTGAGCAGGTGCCGCGGGGACGCCGGGTCACGCTCCAGCTTGCGGCGCAGCTGCGCGACGTACACGCGCAGGTAGTTCGTCTCCGTCTCGTAGCGCGGCCCCCACACCTCCTGCAGCAGCTGGCGATGCGGCACGAGCTTGCCCTCGTTGCGGACCAGCACCTCCAGCAGGTGCCACTCGGTCGGCGTCAGCCGCACGGCCGTGCCGTCGCGCCCCGTCGCGCGCTTGGCGGCGAAGTCGACCGACACGCCGTCCAGCTCCACCAGCGGCACGTCGGCGCTGCTGGGAGCGCGCCGCAGCGCCGCGCGCAGGCGCGCGAGCAGCTCGTCCATCCCGAACGGCTTCGTCACGTAGTCGTCGGCGCCCGCGTCGAGCGCGAGCACCTTGTCGTGCTCGCTCCCGCGCGCCGAGAGCACGAGGATCGGCGCCTGGCTCCAGCCGCGCAGGCCCTCGATCACCGCGACGCCGTCCATGTCCGGCAGGCCGAGGTCGAGCACGACCGCGTCCGGCGGGTGGCGCGCCGCGGCCTGCAGCGCGGCGGCGCCGTCGGCGGCCGCATCGGCCGTGTAGCCGTGCGCGCGCAGGTTGATCGCGAGCGCCCGCCGCAGCCCCGTCTCGTCCTCGACGATCAGCACGCGGGTCATGCGGCGAGCGGCATCCGCAGTCGCATCGTCAGCCCGCCGCCGGGCGTCGCGTCGGCGACCATCGCGCCGCCCATCGCCTCGAGGAAGCCGCGCGCGACCGTGAGGCCGAGCCCGACGCCCGCGCTGCCGCGGTCGTCGAGGCGGCCGAACGGCTCGAACAGCCGCTCGCGCTGCTCGCGCGAGACGCCGGGACCGTGGTCGGCAAGCTCGAGCTTGGCGCTCTCCCCGCCAACGAACGCGCGGATCTCGACCGGCTGCGCGCTGGCGCCGTGGCGCAGCGCGTTGTCGAGCAGGTTGACGAGCACGCGCTCGAGCAGCCCGCGATCGGCCAGCACGAGCGGCAGGTCGTCGGGCACCTCGACCTGCACGTGACTGGCCGCCTCGGGCACCGCGAGGATCGCCGCGCCGACGACCTCCGCGAGCGCGACGGGCTCCGGATGCGCGCTCAGCGCGCCGGCCTCCAGGCGGCTCGCGTCGAGCAGGTTGCCGACGACGGCGGCGAGCCGGTCCGCTGACTCCTCGATCGTCGCGAGCAGCGTGTCGCGCTCCTCCTCGGACCAGTCGACGTCCGTCTGGCGCAGGCTGCTGACCGCCGCCTTGATCCCGGCGAGCGGGGTGCGCAGGTCGTGGCCGACGGCGGCGAGCAGCGCCGTCCGCTGGCGGTCGACGCTCGCAAGGCTCTCCGCCTGCCTGGCCTGCTCGCCGAGCCGACGGCCCTCGTAGGCCGTCTGGGCGGCGCCGGCGAACGCGGCGAGCACGCGCTGATCCTCCGCGAACAGGGCCGGTCCGCGTCCGACGAGCCGCATGCGCGGCGTGATCGCAAGGTCGAAGCGCAGCGGCGCCTCGGCGCCGGACGGCGCCCAGCCGGCGCGGTCGGCGTCGACCCACTCCCCGCTGCCGCGCTCGCGCACTGTCAGCGTGACGGTCTCCATCTCGAACGCCTCGCGGGCCTGCTCCAGGACGGTGTGCAAGCTCTCCTCCTCGACGTGGTCGGCGCGCGCGAGCGCCGCCAACGTCTCGGCCTGGGCGCTCGCCTGCTCGGCGGCGCGTGCGCGGCGCGTCGCCAGCTCGACCGCGCCGCTGACGATCGCGGCCACCACGACGAACACGACCAGCGCCACGAGCTGGTCGGCGTGCGCGACGTCGAGCGTGTGCCGCGGCTCGACGAACCAGAAGTTGATCAGCAGCGCGGCCGCCACCGCGCTGAGCAGCGCGACCGCGATCCCGCCGACGAGCGCGACGATCACGACGAGGAGCAGGTAGAGCATCACCTGTCCCTCCAGCGACAGCTCGTCGCCGAGCCACTTGAGCGCCAGCGTGAGCAGCGGCAGCGTCGCGGCGGCGACCGCCAGCCCGGCGAGCTGGCGCCGGCGGCTCAGGCCGCGGGGCGCACGCCGGGTCGGGACCGGCTCGTCCAGCAGGTCCTCGTCGCGAACACGCTCGATGCGGGCGCTGATGCTCACCGTCCGCCCAGCACCCATGGAACGCTCGTGATCGTCACCGCCGGCTCGAAGCGCAGCGTGCTCTTGATCCGCAGCGCGGTCTGGTTGTGCAGCAGGTTCTCCCACCATCGCACCACCACGTACTCGGGGATGATGATCGAGATTACGTCGCCGGGGTGCTCGCGCCGCAGCCGGCGCACGTAGCGCCGCAGCGGACGCACCGTCTCACGGAACGGCGACGCGACGACCACGAGCGGGACGGGGATGCCGCGCTCGTCCCACGCGCGCACGAGCGCGTCGGCGTCGTCGCCCTCGGCGACCGTGACGGCGCGCAGCGTCTCCGGCATGGTCGCCTGCGCCACCGCGAGCGCGCGCAGCGTCGGAGCGAGCAGGTTCGAGACGAGCACGACCGCGTGGATCCGCGCGGGCAGCGCGACGCCTGCGGGCGCAGGCGCGAGCGAGCGCTGGATCGAGCGGTAGTGGGCGTGGATCCCCTTCATCGTCCAGAACAGCAGCGGCGCGGCGAGCACGACGATCCATGCGCCCTGCGCGAACTTCGTCACGAGCACGATCGCGAACACGAGCCCGGTCGCCACGGCGCCGGCCCCGTTGACCGCCTGCTTGCGGCGCAGGCGCCGCCGCTCGGCGGGCGCGGACGCCACCGCGAGCGCTCTCCGCCAGTGGCGCACCATCCCCAGCTGGCTGAGCGTGAAGGACAGGAACACGCCGAGGATGTAGAGCTGGATCAGCCGCGTCACCTCCGCGTCGAAGGCGACGATCAGCACGGCCGCGATCGCGCCGAGCAGCAGGATCCCGTTCGAGAACACGAGCCGGTCGCCGCGCTGGGAGAGCTGGTGCGGCAGGTAGTTGTGGCGCCCGAGCAGCGAGGCGAGCACGGGGAAGCCGTTGAACGCGGTGTTCGCCGCGAGCACGAGGACCGCCGCCGTGAACGCCTGCAGGAGGTAGAACGGGACCGTCTGCCCGAACGCCGCGAGCCCGATCTGGCTCAACGCGGTCTTCTGCGCGTAGCCGGCGGGCGCGCCGACGAGGTCGGCGGCGCTCTCGGCCATGTGCACGTGCGCGAGCATCGCCAGCGCGGTGATGCCCGCGAACATCGTCGTGGCGAGCAGTCCCATCACGAGCAGCGTCGCGGCGGCGTTGCGGCTCTTCGGCGGCTGGAAGGCGGGCACCCCGTTGGAGACGGCCTCGACGCCGGTCAGTGCGGTGCAGCCGGACGCGAACGCGCGCAGGACGAGGAAGACCGTCAGCAGGCCGCCGGTGTGGGCGACGTGCCGCAGGCCGTAGCCGGCGCTCTCCGCGCTCAGTCCGCCGCCGAGCACGACCCTGCCGAAGCCGACGAGCAGCAGCGCCAGGACGGCCACCACGAACCCGTAGGTCGGGATCGCGAACGCGCGGCCCGACTCCTTGATCCCACGCAGGTTCACGAGGCACAGCAGCGCCGTGAAGCCGAGCGACAGCGCGACGGCGTGCGGGGCGAGCGAGGGGATCGCGCTCGTGATCGCCGCCACCCCGGCGACGACCGACACCGCGACGGTCAGCACGTAGTCGATCAGCAGCGAGGAGGCCGCGACGAGCGAGGCGTCCTCCCCCAGGTTCTCGCGGCTGACGGCGTACGCGCCGCCGCCGTTCGGATACGCCTCGCACGTCTGGCGGTAGGACGCGACCACCACCACCAGCAACGTGACGACGGCGACCGCCAGCCACGGCGTCAGGTACAGCAGGCTCAGGCCTCCGAGGCCGAGCACGAGCACGATCTGCTCCGTCGCGTACGCGACCGAGGAGAGCGGGTCGGAGCAGAACACCGGCAGGGCGAGCCGCTTGGGCAGCAGCGTCTCCTCCAGCCGGTCGGAGCGCAGCGGCTCGCCGAGCAGCGCACGCGAGAGCATCGCGGGATGGATGGCCATGCGCTCGTCCTACGCGGTCGCGAGGCGTGGGCGAGCGCTCTTGACGCGTTCTTGACGGCGGCGGCGCGGATCTTGACGGGTCCGCAGCGCCACCGGCTCACGCCATTCCGATTTCCGTGCTAGGTTTTCGGGCGCCCTAAGAAGGGCTCCCTAATACGGCATGAAGGAGTCGGTACGTGAAGGCATGGATCAGCGCGGTGGCGGCGGTCGGGCTCGCGGGGCTCGCGCTCGGATGCGGCAGCGGCACTAACGACGGCAAGACCTCCGAGGAGGCTGAGCACGGCACGACCCCGCGGCAGGCGGTTGCCGAGATCGGCAAGGTCCGCAGCGGGCTCGCGCAGGCGCTCGCGACCTACAAGGCGGGCGACGCGCAGACCGCCGGCGAGCAGGTCGGCGACACGTACCTCCAGCACTTCGAGCTGGTCGAGGGACCGCTCGGCAAGGCCGACCACGCGCTCAACGAGGACCTGGAGGACACGATCCGGGAGGAGCTGCGGGACCGCATCAGAGCGCACGCGAGCGCCGCGCGGGTGAGCGCGCTCGTGCGCGAGATCGACGCGAAGCTCGACCGCGCCGAGCACGCCCTGGCGAGCGAGTAAGGCCAACCTAACTCGGGTGCCCTAATCTTTGCGCACGATGCGACGTCTCGTCCTCCTCCTCTCGCTCGCGATCGCCCTGCTGGCGCTGGTTCCGGCCGGCGCCGCCGCGCAGCCGAACGCGCTCGAGCGCGGCCGCCAGGAGAACGCGGTCGCGAAGACGATGGTCGACCGCTCGCTGGCGGCAGCGAAGGCCGGCGACTACGCGCGCGCGTACACGCTCGCGCGCAGCGCCTACCTCGACCACTACGAGTACGTCGAGATCCCGCTGCGGCTGCGCGACCCGAACCTCGTGCTCGACACCGAGTTCAAGTTCGCCGACCTGCGCGGCGACCTGCAGAAGCGCGCCGCGATCGACACGATCCGCGCCGACGTGCGCGACGTGCGCGCCGGCATCCTCGACACCGACCGCGCGCTGGCGGCGAAGGGCGTCGCCGCCCCCGCGATCGCGTTCGGCTTCTCCTTCTCGATCCTCTTCCGCGAGGGCGTCGAGGCGGTGCTGCTGATCGCGATCCTGCTCGGCTCGCTCGCGGCCGGCAGAGCCAGCGGCTACCGCCGGCCGCTGTCGCTCGGCGTGCTCGGCGCGTTGGTGGCGACCGGCGTCACGTGGGCGCTGACGACGCTCGTGATCGACCTCGCCCCCGTCAACCGCGAGCTGCTGGAGGCGGCGACCGCGCTGCTCGCCGTCGTCGTGCTCGTGCTCGTGAGCTTCTGGCTCGTCGCGCGGATCGACCAGCGCCGGCGCATGGAGTTCATGCGCGCGCGCGTCGCGTCGGCGATCGCCGCGGGCAGCGCCGGCGCGTTCATGGCGCTCGGCTTCACCGCGGTGTACCGCGAGGGCTTCGAGACGGTCCTCTTCTACCAGGCGCTCCTGCTGTTCGCCCAGGGGCTGGAGCTGTGGGTCGCGCTCGGCGCGGTGCTCGCGGTCGCGGCGCTCGGCGCGGTCGCGTACGCGATCCTGCGGCTTGGCCGCACGCTGCCGCTGAAGCCGATGCTGCTGACGGGCGCCTCGATCCTGCTGCTGCTGTCCGTCGCGTTCGCCGGCAACGCCGTGCGCTCGCTGCAGGGCGCCGACATGGTCGCCGCGACGCCCGTGCACGCTGGCTGGGCGCGCCCGCCCGTGTTCGTCGGCGAGCTGACGGGGATCCATCCGACGCGCGAGAGCCTGCTCGTGCAGGCGGTGCTGCTCGTGATCTTCCTCGCCGGCGCGGCGTGGACGTTCGCGTGGATGCCGCGGCGGCAGCGGCGGCGGGAGCGGCTGGCGGCGGAAGCTGCGGCGACGCCGGCCGTGGCGCCCGCGACGGAGCCCGAGCGCGAGGTCGTGCCGCGATGACCGTGCGGCCGCTGCGCGTCGGCGTGGACGTCGGCGGGACCTTCACGAAGGCCGTCGCGGTCGTCCCGCATCCGTTCGCGCTGCGCGCCCGCGCCGTCGTCCCCACCACGCACCACCACGCCGACGGCGTCACCGCCGGCGTCGCGCAGGCGCTCGCGCAACTGTTCGCCGAGCTGGGCGAGGACGCGCGCGCGGTCGAGCTGGTCGCCTTCTCCACCACGCAGGCGATGAACGCGCTGCTGGAGGGCGACGTCGCGACGGTCGGCGTGATCGGCATCGGCCGCCAGCCCGACCTGCGCCCCGCGCGCAAGCGCACGGACGTCGGCGACGTCGCGCTCGCGCCCGGCCGCGCGCTGCGCACGCGGCACGCCTTCCTCGACGCGACCGCCGGCCTCGCCGCCGCCGACGTCGACACGGCGCTCGACCGCCTCGTGGCGGACGGCGCCGGCGCGATCGCCGCCTCGGGCGCGTTCGCGGTCGACGCGCCGGAGGCGGAGCGGCTGGTCGCCGACCGTGCTCGCGCACGCGGCCTCCCCACCTGCGCCGGCCACGAGCTGTCCGGCGCCTATGGCCTGGAGCTGCGGACCGTCAGCGCCGCGATCAACGCCTCGATCCTGCCGCTGATGGAGCGCACCGCGCGGATCGTGCAGGAGGTGCTGGAGCAGGCGAGCATCGACGTGCCGCTGCTGGTGCTGCGCGGCGACGGCGGCGCGATGAGCCTGGAGGCGTTCGGCCGCGCGCCGTCGCTGTCGATCGGTGCCGGCCCGGCGGCGGGCGTCGCGGCGGCGCTGCACGAGCTGGAGCTGACGAACGGAATCGTGCTGGAGTGCGGCGGCACGTCGTCGAACGTGTCGGTCGTGGACGGCGGACGGACCGTGCTGCGCACGCTGAAGGTGATGGGCCGCCCGACGGCGATCCGCTCGGTCGACTCGTGGGTCGTCGGCGCCGCCGGCGGCTCGATGGCGCGCTTGAAGCGCCGCGGGATCGCCGAGGTCGGGCCGCGCAGCGCGCACGTCGCCGGCCTCCCCTACGCCTGCTTCGCCGACGCCGCCGCGCTGGAGGGCGCCGCGCTGGAGCTGGTCGCGCCGCGCGACGGCGACCCGGAGTCCTACGCGGCGATCCGCACGCGCGAGGGCGCGCTGCTGGCGCTGACGGCGACGTGCGCGGCGAACGCGCTCGGGCTCGTACCGGAGGGCGCGCACGCCTTCGCCGGTCGCGAGGCCGCGCTCGCCGCCTTCGCGCCGCTCGCCGCGCGCCTGCGCACGAGCGCCGAGAAGGCGGCGCGCGCGCTGCTCGACGCGGCCGTCGCGAAGATCGCCAGCAGCGTCGAGGAGGCCGCGCGCGCCCATGGCTTCGGCCCCGACGTGCCGGTCGTCGCGCTCGGCGGCTCCGGCCCGGCGCTCGCCGGCGAGGTCGCGCGCGCGCTGAAGCGCCCGCTGCGGATCCCCGAGCACCCGGAGGTGCTGTCGTCGGTCGGCGCGGCGCTCTCGCTCGTGCGCGCGGAGGTCGTGCGCAGCGCGGCCGGCGGCGACGGGTCGGTGACCGCGCAGGCCGTGCACGAGGCCGAACGCGAGTGCATCGCGGCCGGCGCGGCGCCCGACACGGTGCGGGTCGAGACGTCGTATGACGCGCAGCAGGGTCAGGTGCGCGCAATCGCAACGGGCGCCGTCGCGCTGGAGTCCGGCGCCGCCGGCCGCGCGCCGGTCGACGAGCCGACACAGCACCGCGCCGCGGCGCGGGCGCTCGGCGTCGAGGAGCGCGAGATCCAGCTCGTCGCCGCGACCGACTACTACCGCGTCTACAGCGAGAACGGCTCCGGCCCGGTCGCGGTCGTGGACGGGCTCGGGACCGTGCCGCTCGCCGCGCGCGCGCGGCGCGTGATGACCGGGCCGAAGCACGACGTGCTCGCGCGGCTGGGCGACGCGGTCGCCGAGTCGACGCTGCAGCTCGGCGTCGGCGACGTGCTGCCGCGCGTTGCCCTGGTCTGCGGCTCGCGCATCGTCGACGCCTCCGACGCGCGCCGCGCCGAAGACATCCTCACGACCGCCCAGACCGCGCTCGCCGGCCACGACGGACCGGCCGTCGCGGTCATCTGGCGCTGACCGCATGTCGCTCTACCGTCAGCCGCGCGCCGCGCGCCCGCTCCTGCTCGCGGGGATCGCCGTCGTCGCGCTGCTGGTCGGCGGCGGGATCGGCTTCGCGCTCGGGCGCGGCAGCGCGCCGGAGCCGTCCGCGCAGGACGTCGTCGCGAAGCTGCGCGACGAGCTGCGCCCGCTCGGCGCCGGACTGGAGCTGCTGCCGACCGAGTATCCGCAGGCGCTCGCCGGCAAGGACGGCGCGGCCGCCGTGACCGGCGACCTCGGCCGCATCAGAAGCGCGCTCGCCGCTTCCGCAGCGGACCTGCGCACGCTCGACCCCGCCGGCGCGAGAGCGCTCGCCGCCCGCGTCGCCGCGCTCACAGCGGCGATCGCCGCGAGAGTCCCGCCCGCGCAGGTCCAGCGGCTCGCCGCCGCCGCGCAGGACGCCCTCGCGGGCGTGCCGGGCGGCGGCTAGCCACGTCGATCAGCGGACGACGATCGCTCTCGCGGAGTCCTCGTTGCCGCCGGAGACGGCGAGCACGCGCGCCGGCACGACGCTTCTGCTGCCTCTCCGTGCGGCCAGCTTTCTCGCCACGTCCCGGTCGAGCTTCAGCGTCAGCAGTGCGGCACCGTTGTCGTCGAGCGTGCCGGCCGCCTCGGCGATCACCCGATCGGCGAGTCTGAAGCGACGTGCCTGCTGCTTCGTCAGCCCCAGCGTCACGTCGACCGGGTCGGTCGGCGAGCCGGTGACGAGGACGACGAGGCCGTTCGCGGGCGCGAAGCGCCTGCTCGCGAGCCTCAGCGCGATCGGCTTCGTGAAGAGCGCCTGGTAGGCGGCCTCCGCGGCCTTCTGCGCGTCTCTCGCCGTCTGCGCCGCTCTGTCGGACGCCGCTCTCGCTCTCGTCAGCGCGGCGACCTGGGCCTGCAGGGTCGTGACCTGTCTCTGCAGCGGCGCGAGCGCGTTCGCGATCAGCGCGTCGGCGATCGTCGAGGCCGTGTCGGCGGCGCGGTAGGTGCCGCCGAGGTCGGTGCACGCTCTTCTGAGGTCGGTCGCCGCCGCCAGGTCGACGCCGGTCGCGCTTCTGACGACCGGGATCCATCTCGTCGGATCGTCGCCGAGCCCGGCCGAGGCCTTCTGCCACGGCACGTAGTCGAACGCCGGGTCGCTCCCCTGCCAGGCGAGGATGGTCGCTCTGTCGCTCAGCGCGGCGACGCCGGAGCAGGTCGCATGCGGCTGCACGTCGGTCTGCGCCGCCGGGTAGTCGAGCTTGTCGGCGGCGCTCATCGGCGCGCGGTAGTCGGTCGGCAGGACCGAGTAGTCGATCACGCCTCCACCGGTGACGCCGTTCGTCTCGGCGAAGGCGGCGGCGTAGCCGTCGGCCGAGACGACGTAGCGCGCCTGAGTCGTGAGGCTCGCCCCGGTCGGGTCGGTCAGGAACGTCGCGCCGCCGGTGTCGAGCCGCGCGTCGACGCGCGTGACGGTCGGCACGGCGTCGGCGCTCGCGGGGAGCGCGAGCGCCAGCGCGGCCAACGCGCCGGCCGCGCGGATGCAGGTCGTTCGCTTCAAGGTCGGTCCCTTTCGGTGGGTTACGCGGTTCACCATACATATTCTCTACAAACTTGGTAGGTTTAAGGGAGTTCAAGCCGTTCCGACCAAGCGAAAGGGACTGATGGCACAACGACGCAAGGCGATCCTCGGCGGGCTGACGGCCCTTGCCGTGACGATCGCGGGACCCGCGAGCGCGCACGCCGCGACGATCTTCGGCTCGGGCTCCAGCGCGAGCCAGCCGTACATCGAGGCGCTGTTCAGGGCCTACAAGAAGGTCGACCCGAGCACGAAGTTCGTCTACACGGCCAACAACGGCAACGCCGGCGCGAAGGACGTGCAGGACGGCAAGAGCGCGTTCGCCCTCCAGACGCGCCCGCCGCTCCCCTCCGACTCGGGCCTCTCCTACTCGAAGCTGTTCCTCGACGGCCTCTGCGTCGCCGTCAACCCGGCCAACACGCTCAACAACCTGTCGATCGCGCAGGTGAGAGACATCTTCCTCGCCAACGTGACCGAGTGGAGCGCCGTCTCCGGCTCGAACCAGCGCTCGCCGATCTCCGCGTTCGGGCGCAACTCGACCGCCGGCCTCTACACGTTCTTCCAGAGCGCGGTGCTCGGCGGCCAGACGCAGGCGTCCAACGTCACCCAGCTCGACAAGGACGGCGAGGTCGCGGTCGCGGTGTCGAGAAACCAGGCGGGCATCGGCTACGTCGGCCTCGCCAACTCGGGTCCCGGCAGCGGCGTCAAGCGCCTCAAGCTGGAGGGCCAGGCGTGCCAGGCGAGCGCGATCAAGACGCTCAGATACCCGCTCTCGCGCTACGCGTGGCTGGTGCTGCCGGCGAGAAGCCCGAACCGCACGGTGACGAGATTCGGCGACTGGATCCGCACGAGCTACGCCGCCGGGAAGGTGATCGCGAAGGAGGGCGCGGTGCCGGCCTTCAACGCGACGAGACCGCCGAAGAAGAAGCACCGGCGGCACCACTGAGGCGATGACCTCGGGGGGACGACAGTCGCCGGACCGGCGTGCCGAGCTGCTGCTCGGCGCGCTGGTCTGCGCCGTGCTGCTGTTCGTGCTGCTGCTCGTCGTCTTCGTGCTGCGCGAGGCGTGGCCGTCGTTCGCGCACAACGGCCTGCGCTGGTTCGGCACCGGCGGCACGCCCGACCAGCAGATCCAGGCGATCTTCACCTCGACCGACCTCGCGCAGAGGCCGGTCTACACGTTCCACGCGTGGCCGCTCGTGTGGGGCACGCTCGTGACGACGGTCGGCGCGGTCTGCCTGAGCTTCGTCGCGGCGCTGTTCGTGTCGGTCTTCGTCGTCGAGTTCTCGCCCGAGTGGATCCGTGCGGTGCTGGAGCCGGTCGTGCGGCTGCTGGCGAGCGTGCCGTCGGTGATCTTCGGGCTGCTCGGCGTGCTCGTGCTGGTGCCGTTCATCGGCCAGCACGTGATCACCGACGACGAGCGGCGCTCGGTCGCCTACATCGTCTCGCTGTCCGGCTACAGCCTGCTGGCGGGGATCCTGATCCTCACGCTGATGATCGCCCCGCTGATGATCGCGGTCTTCAGCGACGGGCTGCGCGCGGTGCCGCGCGGCTGGCTGGAGGGCTCGCTCGGGCTGGGCATCAACCGCTGGCGCACATTCTGGAAGATCGGCGTGCGGACCGCGCGCCCGGCGCTGGTCGCCGGCACGGTGCTGGCGACGGCGCGCGCGCTGGGCGAGACGGTGATGCTCGCGATGGTCACCGGCGGCGTGTCGTTCGCGCCGAATCCGGCTGACGGGCTGATCTTCTTCGTCGAGCCGACGCGGCCGCTGGCGGCGACGATCCTGCAGACGGCCGAGCAGCTGACGTCGGCGCCGATGCGCCACACGATCTTCGCGATGGCCGCGGTGCTGCTGTTCAGCGCGGCGCTGCTGTCGCTCGCCGGCTGGGCGGCGAAGCAGCCGATGAAGAAGTACGGGGTGCGGGCGTGAGCGCGGTCGCCCCGCCGCCGAGCGCCCCGTCCGCGGCCCCGCGCCGCTCCGCGCGCGACTCGTCCGCGAGCTGGCGCTGGAGCGACCGCCTCGGGCTCGCGTTCGCGTGGCTGCTCGGCCTCGCGTTCCTCGCCGTCACGGCGGCGATCGTGCTCTACATGATGGTCCAGGGGATCCGCTACGTGCGGCCGGAGCTGTTCGTCACCCACCCGGCCGCCGGCGTCGCCGAGTCGGACTCGGGCGGCTTCCTCGACCCGCTGCTGGGCACGGTCGTCGTCGCCGTGATGGCGATGGCGATCGCCTTCCCGCTCGGGCTCGCGATCGGCGTGTGGCTGAGCGAGTACGGCAACCCCGGCTGGCTCGCGCGCCTGACCGAGTCGACGATCGAGATGCTGGCCGGCTCGCCGTCGATCGTCTTCGCGCTGTTCGGCACGCTGCTGTTCGAGCAGGGCGCGCTCGGCTTCCTGTCGCGCACGAACGACGGCGTCGTCTACGGGCGCTCGTTCTTCGCCGCGGCCGCGATGCTGTCGCTGATCGCGCTGCCGCTGATGGTCGCGAACGTGCGCGAGGGCCTGCAGGCGATCCCCGCGCACGTGCGCGAGGCCTCCTACGCGGTCGGCAAGACGCGCATCGCGACCGTGCGGCGCGTCCTGCTGCCGGCCGCGCGGCCCTCCGTCGTGACCGGGGCGATGCTCGGCGTCGGCCGCGTGATCGGCGACACGGCGATCATCGTCGTGCTGCTCGGCGCGACGCTGCGCTTCAACGGCGCCGGCGGCGTGCCGCTGCTCTCGACGCTCAAGGGCACCGGCTCGACGCTGACGACGTTCGTCTACCAGAACGCCCCCACGGGCGAGATCAACCAGCCGGAGAAGGCGTTCGCCGCCGGCTTCGTGCTGCTGTCGATGGTCCTTGCACTGAACTTCGCGGTGGACATCGCCGCACGACGCGGGAGGCGCTGGAGATGACCGCACACACACCGACTCCCCCGCCGGTGCGGCGGCTGCCGCTGACCGGCGCCGAGCCGCGCGTGGTCGTGGAGGCGCCCGCGTTCGTGAGCGCGCCGCGCCGCAAGCTCGACTCCTCGCCGCTGGCGGTCGACCGCATGCAGGTCGACCACCTGTCGATCGCGTACGGGCCGAAGCTGGCGGTCGACTCGGTGTCACTCCCGATCCGCCAGGGCGAGGTGCTGGCGCTGATCGGCCCCTCCGGCTGTGGCAAGACGACGCTGCTGCGCTCGCTCAACCGCCTCACCGAGCTGACGAAGACGGCCTCGATGAAGGGGCGCATCCTGCTCGATGGGGACGACATCGCGACGTTGGAGCCGACGGCGCTGCGCCGCCGCGTGACGATGGTCTTCCAGCAGCCGAACCCGTTCCCGATGAGCGTGTTCGACAACGTCGCCTACGTGCTGCGCGAGCAGGCGTCGCGCCGCCCGCGCAAAGCCGCGCTCCAGGGTGCCGTGCGGAGCGCCCTGGAGCGCGCAGGGCTCTACGACGAGGTCGCGCACGACCTCGCCCACCCCGCCCTGCGCCTCTCCGGCGGCCAGCAGCAGCGTCTGTGCATCGCCCGCGCACTCGCGGCGAATCCAGAGGTGCTGCTGCTGGACGAGCCCTGCTCGGCGCTCGACCCGGCCTCGACGCAGCGGATCGAGGAGCTGATCGTGCAGCTGCGCGAGCAGGTCGCGGTCGTGATCGTCACGCACAACCTCCAGCAGGCCTACCGCATCGCCGACCGCGTCGCGTTCATGTACCTCGGCGAGCTGGTCGAGTACGGGCCGGCCGAGCAGGTCTTCGGGTCCCCGCGCGAGGCGCGCACGAGGGAGTACGTCAGTGGCGGGTTCGGGTAGGCGCCTCGTGGCCGCGGGGATCGGCGCGGCGCTGCTCGCCGGCAGCGTGAGCGGCTGCGTCTCGACGCAGCACAAGAACGCCCGCGCGAGGCTCGTCGCCGACCGCACGCTGAACGGCCGCAGAGCGCTGCGGATCGCGCGCCGCTCGCGCGACGTGCACGTGCTGCACGTCTCGATCGTGCGCGGCCGGCATGCGAGCGCCGTCGTCGTGGAGCTGGCCAACCGCGGCGGGCGGGCGCTGACCGACGTGCCCGTGCTCGTCGGCGTGCGCGATGCGGCCGGGCGCCGCGTGCGCGCGAACGGCGGTCGCGGGCTGGCGTGGTTCGACACGCACGTGCCCGCTATCCAGGCGCGCGGGACGACGACGTGGGTGCTCGTGCGCCACCGGCCGCTGCCGCAGGGGCGCCCGTGGGCGGTCGCGGGAGCGGTTGCGACCGCCGACGCGCGCGTCGGGACGCTGCCGCGGATCGCGGCGACGGCGAGCGGACCGCCGCGGCGCGGCGGCGCGGCGGTGACGCTCGTCAACCGCTCCGACATCCCGCAGTACGGCGTGCAGGTCTACGCCGTCGCGCAGACGCACGGGCGGGTCGTCGCGGCCGGCGTGGCCAGCGTCAGACATCTCGGCTCGCGCGCGAGCGGGAGCGTGCGCGTCGCGCTCGTCGGCGCGCCGGGCCGACGCACCGTGCGCGTGCACGCAGCGACGACGATCTTCGAATGAGGGAGGACGACATGACCTACACCGACCCGACCTCCCCGCTCCCCGGGGCGCATGCGACCGCGTGGGAGACGTGCGACCACTGCCAGGCGCCGCTCGCCGCCGGCCAGCGCTACTGCGTCGTTTGCGGCGCGCGCCGCGCGCACGCGGAGGACCCGGCGGCGCGCTGGTTCGTCGAGCAGGCGCGGCGCGCGAGGGCGGCGGAGGCGGCGCCAGGCGCCGCGTCGGATCGCAGCAGCTCCGAGCGGCTCAGATTCGCGCTCGTGCTCTCGCTGCTGCCGGTCGTCGCGGCGCTCGGGATCCTCGTCGGCCGCGGCGGCGGAACCGACCAGACGCTGGTCGACGCGCTGAAGGCGCAGAAGGCGCCCGTGGTGAACGTGATGGGCGGCGGCGCGGCGGCGAGCGACACGTCCGGCGCCGGCGCCGGCTCGTCCGGCAGGACGAAGGCCGACAGGAGCGACCCGGCCAAGGGCAAGGTGATCGCGAGAACGAGATTCGGCAGCGCCCGCAGCCTCACCGACTCCAGAGTCACGCCGCAGCAGCTCGAAGAGAGCAGGAAGGCGCTCAGGCACATCGTCGACTCGAAGGGCAGAGCGTACGTCGAGCAGCAGCGCAACCTGCCCGACCAGATCGTGATCCCGTGAGCGCGTTCGACCGCATCCGCGGCTGGTCCCCCCGCGCGCGCCGGCGGCGCGACGCGCCGCCTCCCGGGCTCGTGCCGGCCGACAAGCTGGCGGCGCAGGCGCGTCGCGACGCGCTGCGCGCCGGCGGCGGCGACGGCGTGCGCCCGCCGGCCGTGGCGACCGTCGAGCACGAGCTGCTGGCGCGGCGCGAGCGGCTGACCGAGCGCTTCGCGCTGCTGCAGGCCGACCTCGGCGGCGTCTTCTACGAGATGGCGATCCGCGACCACGTCGCGATGGACGTGCTGACGCGCAAGGCGGCCGAGCTGCAGCGCGTCGACGCGGACCTCCAGCAGGTCGAGCGCGATCTGCGGGCGCTGCACGAGCCGCGCCCGCACGTGAACGGCTGGGCCGGGGCCGCGCCGTGAGCGCGCTGCAGCTGCGGGTCGTCGCGGCGATCTCGCTGCTGTGCACGCTCGTAGTGCTCGGCTCGGGGCTGCACGGCGGCGGCACGAGCGCCGACGCGGCGTCGGCGCTCGCGGCGCAGCGCAGGCCGCTGACGGTCGACGCGCCGTGGCTGGGGACGACCGCCGCTGCGGACACGTCGTCCGACGAAGCGTCCGGCGAAGGCGAACCGCCCGCCGACGAGACGCCGTCGCGCGACGGCGGCTCCTCCCCCGCCCCCGCCGCGCCGGCGCCGACCGGCGGCGGCGGGAGCGGCGGCGGCGGCGAAGCGGGCGGCGACGGCTCCGGCCCCGGCGGCGACAGCGGCGCCGGCACGGCCGACGCCCCGCAGCCGACGAAGATCCGACACGTGTTCCTGATCGTGCTCGCCGGCCACGGCTTTGACGCGACGTTCGGGACCGGCTCGCCCGCGACCTACCTCAACGGCACGCTGCGCCCGAAGGGCACGCTGCTGACGGGCTACAGATCGCTCGGCCGCGCCGGCCTCCCCGACGCGCTGGCGATGATCGGCGGCCAGCCGCCGAACGCCGACACGCGTGCGGACTGCCCGACGTACAGAGAGCTTCCGCAAACGGCGGCGCCGTCGAGAAGCGGCGAGATCGCGGCCGACGGCTGCGTCTTCCCGAACACCGTCACGACGATCGCCGACCAGCTGAGCGCGAGCCGCCGCACGTGGAAGGCGTACGTCGAGGACCTCGACAGAGGCCCCGCGCCCGCGCCCGGCGTCGCTCCCAAGACGACCTGCCGCCACCCGGGCTCGAACGCCGCCGACGACACGCTCACCGCGCGCCCCGGCGATGGCTACGCGACGCGCCGCAACCCGTTCGTCTACTACCACTCGCTGCTCGACCTCGGCGACTGCGACGCGAACGACGGCCCGCTGAGCGCGCTCGACGCCGACCTCGCGAGCGCGAGAGGCACGCCCAACTTCGCCTACGTCGCGCCGAACCTGTGCCACGACGGGACCGACTCGCCGTGCGTCGACGGCACGCCCGGCGGGCTCGCCGCCGCCGACGCGTTCCTCGCGACGTGGGTCCCGAAGATCCTCGCCTCGCCGGCGTACAGAGCGGACGGCCTGCTGATCGTCGCGTTCGCCGGCGACGTGACCCCGCCGGCCGACACGAGCGCCTCGCCGCCCGACCCGGCCGCGCCGGTGACGGACGGCGCCCTGCTCGTGTCGAGATACGCGCAGGCCGGCGGCACGAACGGCACCGCCTACGACCCCTACTCGCTGCTGCGCTCGCTCGAGGACGTCTTCGCGCTGAGACCCCTCGGGCGCGCCGCGAGCGCCGACTCGTTCGCCCCCACCGTCCTCGGCGGCGCCTACGTCACGCCGCCGAGCGACGGATAACGGGACGCGCGGGCGCTCAGACCCACGCGACGCGCTCGGCGGCCAGTAGCTCGCGCGCGACGCCGAGCGGGCGGGGATCGATCCAGGCGCCGAGGTCGACGGGACGCGCGAGGAAGCCGTGCGTGACGAGGAAGTCGTGCTGCGCGCGCAGCGCGTCCAGCTTGCGCCAGGAGAGGTCGACGTGCAGCTGGTCGGGCCAGGCGGAGCCGTGCGCGGCGCGCACATCTCGCGTGCTCGTGCCGGTCTCCAGCGCAAGCAGCTCGGTCGCGCGCGAGCCGTTGAGCTGCGCCCACGCGCCGGCGCGCAGCAGCACGGCGAGCAGCCGCACGACGAGGTTCGGGGCGCGCTCCAGCAGCTCGGCGTCGGCGACGATCGCGGCCGGCGTCGTGGCGCTCGTGCGCACGGCCGGGTCGAGGTGGCGGCCGACGTCGGCGACGACCGTCGCGCCGATGCGCGCCGCCGCGGCCGCGCCGGCCGCGCCCGCGACGAAGATCGCGTCGACGTCGCCGCTCGCGAGCGCCTGCAGCTCGGCCGCGTACGGTTCGCCGAGCGCGGCGGTCGCGTCGACGTCGACGTGCTCCACTTCGCCGCAGAAGATGCCCGCGAGCCCGAGCGCCGCGTGCAGGCCGCGGCTGGCGGCGGCGCGGTGGACGTCGATCGCGGCGCGCGCGTCGAACGGCAGGCCGAGCCGCCGGCCGACCAGCTGCTCCGGTCGCGCGAGCCCGGCGTCCGGGAGGGCGATCACAGCCTGGAAGCTCTCGATCCACGTCAGCCCGATCAGCCGCGTCGCCTGCCCTTCGCTGCGTTCCCACAGCGCGCGCGTGCTGTC
>JBQCIQ010000199.1:0-8906 GCA_051953595.1 Conexibacter sp.
CCGTCGCCGCGGCGTAGACTGCCCCGGTGTTCAAGGGGGAACGCACGCTGGAGGTGCGTGCGGGGACGCGTGCGGCGACGACCGCCCGCACCGAGGCCACGCCCGCCGAGATCGCCTGGCTCCTCGCGCCGCCGTGCGCGCTCGTCTTCGCGCTGCTGATCGCGCTGCTGGGACCGCCGCTCGGCAGGGTGCTGTTCCCCACCCCGCACATAGCGTTCTGGCCGACCGCCACGCCGACGCTCGCGATCCGGCCTGAGCCGACCGAGCAGGCGCGCTTCCTGATCGCGCTCGCGGGTCCGGTCGTGCTGTCGGGCCTCGTCGTGTGGCTGCGCGGGCGCCCGCTGCCGCTGCGCGCCGGCGCCGTCGCCGCGCTCGTGCAGGTCAGCCAGGTGCTGCTGGCCGCGTTCCTGCTGACGGCGCTGATCGCGCAGCGGCGCCTGACCTACGGCGAAGCGTATTCCGGCAGCGAAGCGTCGTTCAGGCGGGTCTACTTCACCGCCCCGACGCTCGTCGTCGCGGCGCTGCTGACGCTCGCCGCCGTGCTCGCGCTGCGCCGCGCGCCGCTCGTCGCACGCATCGCGCGCCTGGTGCACGAGACGCAGCGCACGCGGCTCGTCGCGCTGGGCCTCGCGGTCGTCTTCGTCGCCGTGTGGCTGCTGACCGCGGTCAACACCGAAGCGTCGTTCAACGCGTCGAACTTCGGCGTGCGCACGAACGGCTCGTTCTGGCTCGACGAGGCGTACGCGGTGCTCGACCACCGCGCTCCGCTCGTCGACTTCCACGCGCAGTACGGGCAGCTGTGGCCGTATCTGAGCGCCGGCGCGATGGCGCTGTTCGGCGCCTCCTTCGAAACGTACGTGGCGGTGATGGTGACCGCGAGCGGGCTCTGCCTGCTCGCGATCTACGCCGTCTTCCGACGCCTCGTCCGCAGCTCGCTGCTGGCGCTCGCGCTGTTCGCCCCGTTCGTCGCGACGAGCTTCTTCACCGAGATCGGCCCACCCGACAACCGCTACGGGCCGTCGAACCTCTTCAGCATGTTCCCGATGCGCTACGGCGGGCCGTATCTGCTCGCCTGGCTGCTGACCCGGCACCTCGACGGCGTGCGGCCGCGCCGCGCCGCCGTGCTGTTCCTCGTCGGCGGGCTGACGCTGCTCAACAACCCGGACTTCGGCGTGCCGGCGTTCGCGGCGACGCTCGTCGCGCTGCTGTGGACCGACGCGCGGCCGTGGCGGACCCGACTCGCCACCCTCGCGCTGGAGGCGGCGCTGGGGCTGCTCGCCGCGCTCGCGCTCGTGGCGCTGCTGACGCTCGCCGTCGCCGGCTCGCTCCCGCACCTCTCCTACCTCTTCACGTTCCCGAGGCTGTGGGGCGTCGGCGGCGTGACGATGCTGCCGATGCCGACGCTCGGCTTCCACCTCGTCCTGTACGCGACGTTCGCCGCCGCGCTCGTGACGGCGACCGTGCGCGCGCTGCGCGGTGCGCGGCAGCGCAGCCTCACGGCGCTGCTCGCCTGGTCGGCCGTGTTCGGGCTCGGCGCGAGCAGCTACTTCGCCGGGCGCTCGCATCCGGAGGTGCTGATCAGCCTCTTCTCGGCCTGGATGCTGTCGCTGTCGCTGCTCGGGATCGTCGCGATCCGTGCGCTGGCCGCACGCGCCGGCCGCCGCCCGAGCGTCGCCGAGGTAGCGGTGCTGGCCGGGCTCGCGCTCGCCGTCTGCTCGCTTGCGCAGACGCCCACGCCGTGGTCTCAGATCGCGCGCATCGCCAGAGGCGGACCGCCGAACTCCCCGATCCAGCGCTTCGACGCGAGACGCTTCGTCGCCGAAGCGCACGCCGTCTCCGGCGAGCGCGTGCTGATCCTGATCCCGATGGGCCACCGGATCGCGTACGAGCTGGGGCTCGTGAACGTCGCGCCGTACGTGAGCATGATCTCGATGCCGGCCGTCGAACAGCTGGCCGAGTCGCTTGCGGCGCTCCACCGCGAAGGCGGCCGGCGCATCTTCGCCTACCTCGGCCAGGTCACGCCGGAACAGCAGCAGGCGATCCAGGAAGCGGGCTTCGTGCGCGTGCGCGGCACGAGCGACTATGCCGAGTACCAGGCCCGCATCGGCTGAGCCGACCGCCTCACACGAGCAGGTAGGCGACGCGCGTCGCGACGACGTAGACGCAGAACAGCAGCGTGGCGCCGCGCAGCCGCGAGTCGCGCGCTACCGCCGCCAGCGGCAGCAGCCACACGACGTACCACGGCACGAGCCAGGCGGTGCTCAGCAGCAGCGCGAGCATCGCCCAGCCGGCCGCCGTCAGCCAGTCGATGCGCCGCCGCCACGTCGCCCACAGCAGACCCGCGACAGCCGCGACGAAGGCGGTCCCGAGCAGCAGGCGCAGGCCGCCGGGCAGCGTGTCGTAGCCGAGCCACGTCGCGATGCGGTTGGGGACGCTGTAGGTCGCGACGAACTGCTGCTGCTCGCGGATCTGCGAGACGAACGCGAACGCCTCGCGCTCGAACGCGACGAGCGCCAGCACGAGCAGCGCGGCTGCACCCGCCAGCGCGCCGGCGAGCGCCCGCCGCGGCGTGCGCGTGGACAGCAGCAGGAACGGCAGCAGCACCGCGGCGTGAGCCTTCACGCCGATCGCGAGGACGGCGAGCACGCCGGCGGCGAACGGGCGCTCCTCCAGCGCGAGCAGCACCGCGCCGAGCGCGAGCACGAGCAGCAGGAAGTCGTTGTGCGCGCCGCCAACGCCGTAGGCCAGCAGCAGCGGGTTGAGCCCGACGAACAGCACCGCGCGCACGGGATCGAGCGCGCGACGGCGCGCGATGCGCCACACGAGCGCGCAGCAGGCGAGGCTCAGCGCAGCGGCGGCCGCCTTGCACGCCCACAGCGCGGCCGAGACGCTCAACCACGCGAGCGGCACGCTGAGGAGCGTGAACAGCGGCCCGTACGGCGTCGCGATGTCACGCCAGCGCACGAACGGCGTCGCCGGGTCGCGCGCGGCATCGGCGGCGCCGTGCACGTAGGGGTCGAGCCCGTGCAGGACCCACAGGCGCGCGTAGTCGACGTAGCCGAACACGTCAGCGGAGAACAGCGGCGGCGCCAGCAGGAAGATCGCGTGCGCGGTCACGAGCGCGCCGATCGCCACGCGCGGCGAGATCGCGCCCGCCCGCGCGCACGCGAGCACGACCAGGTAGGTGACGAGCATCACGACCAGCAGCAGCGCGCCGCGCGGAGCCGACAGCACGACGCCGAGGCGGTGGAGCGGCCCGGCGAGCCAACCGGGGAAGCCGCCGCGCTCGCTCGCCGGGACGAACCAGATGCGCCGCTGCGCCGAGGCCGCCGCGGCGAGCAGCGCGGCCGCGCCGAGCAGGCCGCCGAGCGCACCGATGCCGAGCGTCCGACGCACGCCGCCTCAGCCGGCCCCGGCGCTGTTGAAGCCGGTCGGCAGCTGTTGGTCCTGCGGCGGCGGGCTCTCCAGCAGCAGGCGCGGCACGGAGACGAAGCGGTAGCCCTCGGCGCGCAGGCGGTGGACGATGCGCGGGATCGCCGCGATCGTCTGCGTGCGGTCGCCGCCGCCGTCGTGCATCAGGACGATCGCGCCCGGCTGGACGTGCTGCACGACGTTGTCGACGATCGTCTCGACGCCGGGCCGGCGGTAGTCCTCGCTGTCGACCGACCACAGCACCGACAGCATCCGCTCGCGCGCGAGCAGCGCGTGCGTCGTGCGGTTGTAGGAGCCGTACGGCGGGCGGAAGAGACGCGGCCACGGCACGCCGTAGGAGCGCAGCTCGCGCGCGTCGTCGAGCACCTGGGCGCGCTGGTCGCGCGCCGCCAGCCGCGCGAGGTCTCTGTGGTCGGCGGTGTGGTCGCCGATCGTCTCGCCGAGATCGACCTCGCGCTGCAGCTGCGGCGCGAACGCGGGCAGCTGGTACCCGACGGCGAAGAACGTCCCGGGCACGCGCACGCGCTCGAGCACGTCGAGCAGTCGGTCCGTGTAGGGGCCGGGGCCATCGTCGAACGTGAGCGCGACGAGCCGGTGCTGGCGGCCGGCCATGCGCACGAACGGCGTGCGTCGCAGCGCGCGGTCGATCGCCGCGCTCTCCTGCGCCCGCTCTTCGAAGTCGAGCGACGCGCGGCCGGCGCCCGCGAGCGCGCGCAGATGGCCGTACCAGCCGATCGGCGTGCTCGCGTCGCGCGGCCCGCCGGTGTCGCCGCCGCTGCCAGCTCCGACGATGACGCCGACCGTCAACGCGAGCGCGGCGGCGGCCGCGAGCGCGCCCGCGCGCCGACGGCGGTGGCGCAGTTGCGCCTGCGTCGGCCGGCGCGGCCCGCGGATCACGTCGATCAGGCGCATCCCGGCGGCCCATGATCGCGAATCGCCCGGATGCGCGAGTGCGGAGAGTCGGTCGACTACGCTTCCCGGCCGCATGCCGCCGTCACTCTGGATCATCGTCCCGACCTACGACGAGGCCGCCTCGATCGAGCGGCTGCTGCGCCTCGTCGCCGGCGTTCTCGCCGAGGCGGCCCCCGGCGACCACCGCATCCTCGTCGTCGACGACAACTCGCCCGACGGGACCGGGGCGATCGCCGAGCGCGTCGGCGCCGAGCTGGGCGTCGTCGAGGTGCTGCACCGTCCCGGCAAGGGCGGGCTCGGGCAGGCGTACCTGGCGGGCTTCCGTCATGCGCTCGCGGCCGGCGCGCAGCGCGTCGTCGAGATGGACGCCGACTTCTCGCACGACCCGAGCCATCTGCCGGCGCTGCTGGCGACGAGCGAGCGCGCTGACGTCGTGCTCGGCTCGCGCTACGTGCCCGGCGGGGGTGTGACCGACTGGGGCCGCCTGCGGCGCTTCATCTCGTACGGCGGCTGCCTGTACGCGCGCACGATCCTCGGGCTGCCGCAGCGCGACCTGACGGGCGGCTACAAGGTGCTCCACCGGCGCGTGCTGGAGGCGATCGAGCTGGACAGCGTGCGCTCGCAGGGCTACGTCTTCCAGATCGAGGTCACCTACCGCGCGGTGCTCGCCGGCTTCGACGTCCAAGAGGTGCCGATCACCTTCCGCGAGCGCGACGCGGGCACGAGCAAGATGTCGGCGCGGATCGCGTTCGAGGCGATGTGGCGCGTGCCGCGGCTGCGGCGCAGCGCGCCGGCGGCGGTGCGCCGGGCCGCCGAAGCCCGCCCCAGCGCCGCGTAGTCTTCCCCGACATGGACCGCACGCTGCGCCTGCTCAGCGTCGTCGCGCCGCTCTACCAGGAGGAGGCGCTGGTCGAGACGTTCCACGCGCGCGTGGCGGCGGCGCTGGAGGCGATCCCGTTCGAGCTGATCCTCGTGGACGACGGCTCGACCGACCGGACGCCGGAGCTGCTGACGGAGTTGGCGGCGCGCGACCGACGCGTGCGCGTGATCCAGCTCTCGCGCAACTTCGGCCACCAGACGGCGCTCACGGCCGGGCTCGACCACGCGCGCGGCGACGCGGTCGTGATGCTCGACGCCGACCTGCAGGATCCGCCCGAGCTGATCCCCCAGATGCTCGACCACTGGCGCCGCGGGACCGACGTCGTCTACGCCGTGCGCCGCCGTCGCGACGGCGAGACGCGCTTCAAGCTGGCGACGGCGCGCTGGTTCTACCGCCTCTTCAGCTCGCTCGCCGACGTCGAGCTGGAGCCCGACTCGGGCGACTTCCGCCTGCTCGACCGCGCGCCGCTCGACGCGCTGCTGTCGATGCGCGAGCGCAGCCGCTTCCTGCGCGGGATGACGGTGTGGGTCGGCTACACGCAGACCGCGGTCCCCTACGAGCGCGACGCGCGCACGGCCGGCGAGACGAAGTACACGCTGCGGCGCATGCTGACGTTCTCGTTCGACGCGATCTCGTCGTTCTCGCACCGCCCGCTGCAGCTCGCGACCTTCGTCGGCTTCCTGTGCGCGGCGCTCGCGTTCGTGCTGATCCCGGTCGTGATCGGCCTGCGGCTGGCCGGCTCCTACCTGCCCGGCTTCGGCACGATCACGATCGCGGTGCTGCTGCTCGGCGGGATCCAGCTGATGGCGATCGGCCTGATCGGCGAGTACGTCGGGCGCATCTACGACGAGGTCAAGCGCCGCCCGCTCTACCTCGTGCGCTCGCGGTTGAACGAGCCTGACGCTTAGCCGCCCGCAGGATTCGGTCCCCGCGCTGCGCGGATCGGCTCCGCTTCGTCACCCGGGAGGTCCGGGATCGTCGCGGGGTCGACGCCGCGCTCGGCGAGCGCGCGCTCCAGCGCGCCGATGCGGCTCGCCAGCCCCTTGATCGCGTCGGAGATCGGGTCCGGCAGGTGGACCCAGTCGGCGTCCGGCCCCTCCGGCCGTCTGCCGTCGACGCGGACCGGATGGCCGGGGTTGCCGACCACCGTCGAGTTCGGCGGCACGTCGTGGATCACGACCGAGTTGGCGCCGATCTTCGAGCCGTGCCCGACGCGGATCGGGCCGAGCAGCTTCGCGCCCGAGCCGATCGTGACGTTGTCTTCGACCGTCGGGTGGCGCTTGCCGACCGCAAAGCCGGTGCCGCCGAGCGTGACGCCCTGGTAGAGCGTGACGTCGTCGCCGATCTCGGCCGTCTCGCCGATCACGACGCCCATCCCGTGGTCGATGAAGAGCCCGCGTCCGATCGTCGCGGCCGGGTGGATCTCGATCCCCGTCAGCAGGCGCGCGAAGCCGGCGATCAGGCGCGGCAGGAACGGCACGTGCGCCTCGTGCAGGGCGTGCGCGACGCGATGCGCGAGCACCGCGTGCACGCCCGGCCAGATCGCCAGGATCTCGCTCGACCCGACGCCGCGCGCGGCGGGGTCGCGCTCCTGCGCGGCGCGCACGTCGCGGCGGATCTCCTTCCAGACGCTGCCGAGGCTGGGCATGCGCCAAGGGTAGACGCTGCCGACTGCGCTACGGCGCGAAGAAGGGCGTCGAGACGTAACGCTCGCCGGAGTCCGGCAGCACGGCGACGATCCGCTTGCCGCGCGACTCGGGCCGCTTGGCGACGTCGATCGCCGCCCACACGGCCGCGCCGCACGAGATCCCCGCCAGCACGCCTTCGCGCCGCGCGAGCAGGCGCGCGGTCTCGATCGCGTCCTCGTCGTCGACGGGGATCACCTCGTCGAGCACGTCGCGGTTCAGCACCGCCGGGACGAAGCCGGCGCCGATCCCCTGGATCTTGTGCGGGCCGGGCCGGCCGCCGGACAGCACCGGCGAGCTGGCCGGCTCGACGGCGACGACGCGACAGTTCGCGTTGCGCTGCTTCAGCACCTCGCCCGCGCCGGTGATCGTCCCGCCCGTGCCGACGCCGGCGACGAGCACGTCGACGCGGCCGTCCATCGCGTCCCAGATCTCCGGACCGGTCGTGCGGCGGTGGACCTCCGGGTTGGCGGGGTTGGCGAACTGGTCGGGCAGGAAGACGTCGTCGCTGCTCGCCATCGCTCTCGCCGCCGCGACCGCCTCGTGCATGCCGCCAAGCGACTCGATCACCTCGACGCGCGCGCCGTAGAGGCGCAGCAGCCCCTCGCGCTCGCGGCTCATCCCCTGCGGGAGCGTCAGCACCAGCTCGTAGCCCTTCGCCGCGCACACGAACGCCAGCGCGATGCCGGTGTTGCCGCTCGTCGCCTCGACGATCGTCGAGCGGCCCGGCTCGATGCGCCCCGCGCGCTCCGCTGCCTCGATCATCGCGACGCCGATGCGGTCCTTGACGCTGCCGCCCGGGTTGAACGCCTCCAGCTTCGCGAACAGCTGCGCGTCGCAGCCCTCCGGCAGCAGCCGCGTGAGCTGGACCATCGGCGTGCGCCCGACATGCTCCGCAATGTTGATCGGGATTTGCGGCATTGCGCCGCGGACTGTAGCGATCGCTACGAGCGGAAGGCGGCGGCCGCGGACCAGTCGTACGCCGCGCCGACGTCGCGCAGCGCGTCCTTCGTCGCCTGCTCGCACAGCGCGCCGGCGATTCCCGCCTCGAACAGCGCGCGCGGGTCGGCGCCGAGCGAGCGCGCCGCGGCGTGCTCGGATTCCAAGTCGCAGTCGAAGAACGTCGGGTCGTCCGTGTTGACGGTGCAGGTCACGCCGGCCGCCAGCAGCGCCGGCAGCTGGTGCCGCGCGACGGACGGCGCGACGCCGAGGCGGATGTTCGACAGCACGCACACGTCGAGCACGATCCCGCGCTCGGCCAGCTCGCGCAGCAGGCCGGGATCCTCGACCGCGCGCACGCCGTGGCGGATGCGGTCGGCATGCAGCGCGTCGAGCGCGCCGCGGATCGATCTCGGCCCCTCCGTCTCGCCCGCATGCGGGACCGACGCGATCCCGCCGGCGTGCGCGAGCTCGAACGCGCGCGCGTACGGCTCCGGCGGGTAGCCGACCTCCGGGCCGCCGAGCCCGAGGCCGACGATCCCGCGCTCGCGATATCTGACCGCCCACTCGGCCAGCTCGCAGGCGACCTCCAAGTCGACGAAGCGCGTGATGTCGGGCGTGAGGCGCACCTCGATCCCCAGCTGCTCGCGCGCCGCCTGCACGCCGTCGCAGAAGCCCTCGAAGCTCTCCTGCATCGGAACGCCGAGGGGAACGCGATCGGTCGGAGAGAAGATCCCCTCGACGTAGACGGCGCCCTGCGCCTGCGCGCGGCGCGCGTAGTCGAGCACCAGCTCGCGGTAGTCCTGCGCCGTGCGCAGCACCGTAGTCGTCGCCAGCCACGCCTCGACGAAGTGGTCGAAGTCGCGGAAGCGCATGTACTCGCGCAGCTCCTGCACCGAGTCGAACGGCAGCGCGCAGCCGTTGCGTCTCGCGGCGGCGAACAGCAGCTCCGGCGAGACGGCGCCCTCCAGGTGGACGTGCAGCTCGATCTTCGGGTAGGGCGCCACGGCGCGCGACGCTAGCGCATCGCGACGTGTGCGGATCGGCCGCAGCGGCAA
>JBQCIQ010000200.1:0-2639 GCA_051953595.1 Conexibacter sp.
CGAGCGCTCGCCTGCTGCCCCCGCCCGGGTCGGAACGGTATCGCGTCGGCGCGTTCCTCCGGCTTCTCGACCACGGCGCGCTCGAGGCGCTCCCGGCCCGCGACGGCCGCGCGATCCGCGCCGCGACCGTCGCGCTCGGGCTCCGGGCGGTGTTCCTGGACGACGCCCACCTCCTGGACGACGACGCCGGTGCGCTCGTCATCGATCTCGCCCGCGCGGGTACCGCGATCATCGCGAACGCCCCCGGCGCGAGCGGCATGCCGTCGGCGCTGGAACGCCTCATCGCCGAGGAGCGGGCGAGCGCGGTGCCGCTCGAGCCGCTCGCGCACGACGACGTCGCCGAGCTCGCCGCCCACCTGCTCGGCGACCCCGTGGACGGCGAGCTCGCCCTCGCGCTCGCCCTCGCCTCCGGAGGCCGACCCCGCGCCCTCGCGGAGCTGATCGACGACGGCGTCGGCCTCGGCTCGCTCCTGCACTCGGACGGCCTCTGGCGCCTCGTGGCGCCGCTGCCCGCACCCCGCACGCTGCGCTCCGCGGTGCTGGAGGCGTTCGCGGCGCTCTCCCCCGCGCTCCGCGGGTGGGTCGCCGCGGTCTCCCTGGCCGGCGAGCTCGCCGACGACCTCGCCCGGCGCATCGCGGCGGCGGTGTCCATCGACGCGGCGGACGAGGCCGGCTGGACCGTTCGGGACCTGCCCCGGGCGGTCACCCGCATCGCCAGCCCTCCCATCGGCGCAGCGGTGCTCGGGTCGCTCGACGCGCGGGCACGGGCCGCGGTGCTCCGGCGGCTCGTCGCAGCGACCGAGTCGGCGAACCGCACCCTCACCGAGGAGGAGCGGGTGTCCCTCCTGTGCTGGCGGATCGAGCTGGGCATCCTGCCCGACGCTCGGGAGGCGCACGCGCTCGCGCTCCTCCCCGGCACCGGTTCGGCCGCGCGCGAGCAGCTGCTCAGGGCGGCGGTCGACGGCGGCCTGCCCGCGGACGCGGAGCTGGCCGACCACCTCCGGCGCACGCGGCGACCGGAGGAGGCGCTGCGCCTCATCGACACCGCGCTCCCCCACGCGGCGACGGAGGAGGAGCGCATCACCCTGGTGCGGGTCCGCGCGCTGACGACCGCCGTCATCGAACGGCGACCGGAGGAGGCGCTGCGCACCATCGAGCAGCACCTCGACGACGCCCACCCGCACCCCGATCTCCTCGCGGTGCGGAGCGCCGCGCTGCTGCTCGACGGCCGCCCCGGCGAGGCCGCCGAGACGGCGGAGGGCGTGCTCGCGTCGCCGTCGCCGTCCCCGTTCGCGACGGGGTTCGCGCTCATGCAGCTCACGCTGAGCCGCCGTGAGCTGGGGCTGCTCACCGGGGCGCTCGGGACCGCGGAGCAGATCGCCGGGTTCGAGCACGTGGACCGCGCCTTCGCCGACAGCGCGACGCTCGTCCGGTGGCTGCCGCACGACCTCCGCGTGGCGGTCGGCGCGGAGACCGAGCACGCAGAACGGCTCGAGGCGGAGCGGGAGCGGATCCCCCTGGCGCAGCGCGCGAACCGCTGCCCTCCCCTCTCGTTCACCCTCGCGGGTGCGCAGCTGCTGCGCGCCGATCCCGCGGCGGCCGTGCGGCTGCTGCGCGACGCGGACGCGGGGTCCGGGCCGTGGCGGGACGGCTGGCGCCCGCGGATCCTCGCCGAGCTGGTCATCGCGCAGGCGCTCGCCGGCGACCTCGACGACGCCGCGGCGACCGAGGACCGCCTCAGGCACCTCCACCGGCCTCCGGTGCAGCACGGTCGCGTCGAGCTCGCGCGGGCCCAGCTCGCCCACCTCCGCGGCGACCCCGACGGGGCGCGCGCGTTCGCGGCGGCGGTCGCGAGCCGAGGCCGGGAGACCGGCCTGGTGCTCGACGCGTTCGACGGCGCGTTCGCCGGCATCCGGTACGGGGACGACGAGGCGCCGCGCCGCCTCCTGGCGCTCGGCGACCTGCCCGAAGGCGCCGGCCGCGACGCGCAGCGCGCGTACGCCCGAGCGCTGCTCGAGGGCGACGGCGCCGCGGTGGACACGGCCGCCGTCGGCCTCTGGGAGGCGGGGCTGCGCCTGCACGCGATCGAGGCGACTTTGCGCGCGATCGCGCTCGGCGCGGCCGACGCCTCGCCCCGGCTCGTCGCCTGGCTCGCCCGCACGCCGTCCCTCCGGCTGCCGGAGCTCGCCGACCGCCGCGCCGCGGGGCTCACCACCCGGGAGCGGGAGGTCGCGCTGCTGGCCGCGGCGGGCCTCTCCGACCGGGCGATCGCGACCGAGCTCGACATCACCCTGCGGACCGCGCAGACCCATCTCAGCCGGGCGCTCGGCAAGCTCGGCATCCACCGTCGCACCGAGCTGCCCGGGCTGGTGGTCGAGCCGTGACGCCGGCGGCGCGGCCATGAGCCTCAGCGGCCCGGCGCTCGTCGGGCGCACCTCGGCGCTCGACACCGTCGTCAGGAGGGCCGAGCACGGTCGCAGCAGCATCGTCACCGGCCCGACGGGCATCGGTCGCAGCCGGCTGCTCGTGGAGGCGGGCGTCCGGCTCGAGCGCGCGGGCCGGCGCGTGCTGCGGGCCACGGCCACCGCCTCCGCCGCCTCCGTGCCGTTCGGGGTGCTGCTCGGATTCCTCGATCGCGC
>JBQCIQ010000201.1:0-4260 GCA_051953595.1 Conexibacter sp.
GGCGTTGATCGCGCGTCCCCAGCCGCCGCGCTTGAGCGGGCCGACGAGCTGGACTCTGTCGGGATGCCGCGTGGCCAGCTCGGCGCAGATCTCCGCGGAGGCGTCGTGGCAGCCGTTCGGCACGAGCACGAGCTCGACCGGGCGCGGCAGCTTCGCGAAGTCGGTGAGGAAGCCGTTGACGACCTTGGCGATGTGGTCGGCCTGGTTGTGGATCGGCAGGATCAGCGAGGCGAAGGGCGTGGTGTCGGTGCGGCCGTTCGTGCTCATCGTGGTTGCGTGGCTCCGGTCGTGACGGGTGCGGGCACGCCGTCGAGCGCGCGCAGGGCGCTCGCGGCGAGTTGGTCGGGCGCGAGCCCGTGACGCTCGTAGAGGTGCGGGCGGCTGCCGGTCGCGCCGATCGGCATCGCGCGCAGGCCGGCGCGCACGAGGCGGCAGTCAAGGCCCTGCTCGGCGATCGTCTCGGCCACGAGCGAGCCGAGCGCGCCGTTGACGTAGTGCGCCTCGGCGCTGATCGCGAGCGGCACGTCGGCGAGCGCTTCGGCGAGGTCGGCGGTCGGCGCGGGGTTGAGGCTGGAGACGACGAGCACCGACGCCTCGACGCCGTCGGCGGCAAGCCGCTCGGCGGCCTCGACTGCCGTCGAGGCCATCCCGCCGAGCGCGACGAGGGCGACGTCGCGGCCGTCGCCGATCCGCTCGGCGCGGCCGAGCGCGAACCGCCCGTCGAGGCCGGGGACCGGCTGCGACTCCTTCCCGAGGCGCAGGTAGACGGGGCCGGGCAGCTGCTGCAGCGCCGGCAGCGCGGCGCGCGTCTGCTCCGGGTCGGCGGGCGCGACGACGGCGATGCCCGGTTGGACGCGCATGATGCCGGCGTCCTCGAGCGCGTAGTGGGTGACGCCGTTGTGGCCGTAGTCCATGCCGCCGCCGACGCCGACGATGCGGACGGGCAGCTCGTGCAGGATCGGGCCGTTGCGCACGAACTCGTAGCCGCGCATCGAGGCGAAGGTGGCGATCGAGTAGACGTACGGCGTGTAGCCGGCCTCGGCGAGGCCGGTCGCCATGCCGACCATGTTCTGCTCGGCGACCCCGACGTTCCAGAAGCGGTCGGGATGGCGCTCGGCAAACGGCTCCAGCACGGCAAAGCCGAGGTCGCCGGTCAGCAGGACGACGCGCTCGTCTGTCTCGGCGAGCTCGAGCAGCGTGTGAGCGAAAGCGGAACGCATGGAATGCCGGTCCCCCAGGGCCGCGTTTGATTGCAGCGGCCGTCGGGCGCCCCCCATGGCGCCTGACAGACCGTTGCTTCGGTGCGTCCGCCGCTCCCCCACGAAGCCTTGGTTGACGGACGAGCCCCAGCAATTATATGGCGCGCTGTCAACCAGAGCGACAGTAGATCGGGCGCCAAGAGAAGTCGATAATCGATCTTCGTAAAGCCGAACGGGCGCCGCTCGATTCACGGACCGCTCCCGGTATTACTCCATTTGTGAGAGTATCGTGCGATGGCCCGGGGGAGCCAAGCGACGCAGCCGCCGCGGTTGCGCGAGCGGCGGGCGCCAGGAGCCGGCGCGCTTGCGCAGCGCGTCCTTGCGCGCACGCCGTCGCGCTGGCTGCGAGCGCATCCCGGCATGTCGGCTGCGCTCCTGTTCGCGCTGCTCGTGCTCGTGTACCTCTGGCCGGCGCTCGTGCAGGGCGAGCTGCTGTCGCCGATATCGGTGCTCTACGGCAGCACGCCGTGGACGCAATTCGCCCCTGACGACATCGGCAGCTACATCAACCCGCTGCTGTCGGACGTCCCGACGGCCGACTACCCGTGGCGCTGGCTGGTCCGCCACATGCTGCACGAAGGCACGTTCCCGTCGTGGAACCCGTACGTGCTCGGCGGCATCCCGTTGTGGTCGAACCCGCAGACGGGCCTCTTCTCCATCTTCAGCCTGCCGCTGTGGCTGCTGCCGCTCAACTACGGGATCGGCGTCGGCGCGGCGCTGAAGCTGTGGGCGGCCGGCTTCGGCACGTGGCTGCTCGCGCGCGAGCTGCGGCTCGGCTTCCTGCCGGCGCTGCTCGCGGGCGTGTGCTTCTCCTTCAGCGCGATAGACGTCCTCTGGCTCACGCACGAGACGATCCCGGCGGTGGCAGCGCTGCTGCCGTGGATGCTGTGGATCGTCGAGCGGACGTTCCGCGGCGGCCGCCTCGGCGCGCTGCTCGGCCTCGCGACCGCGACCGCGATCGCGCTCGGCGGCGGGCATCCGGGAATGCAGGTGCACGTGCTCGCCGCGGTCGTCGCGTACGCGCTGCTGCGCGCCGCGTTCCTGCCGCGCGAGGCGCGCGTCGGCGAGCGGCTGCGACCGCTGGGCGTCGTCGTCGGCGGGCTTGGGCTCGGCGTGCTGCTGATGAGCGTCATGCTGCTGCCTGAGGCGTTGTCGAGCCGCGGCACGATCGGGATCGCCTCGCGCGCGCACGGGAGCGGCACGCTGCCCGGCACGCAGATGCCGCTGACGGCGATCCGCACCGTGTTGTTCCCCGACTGGTGGGGGCGGCCGAGCGGCCACGAACCGAGCGGACCGATCACGATGCTCCCGCCGCACCTGGTCGTGCCGCTCAACTACAACGAGCGGACGTTCTACGCCGGGACGGTCGCCGTGCTGCTGGGACTGGTCGGCGTGTGCGCCGGAGGGCGCTGGCGGCGCAAGGGCCCGTTCGCCGTGCTCGCGGTCCTCGGACTGGCGATCCCCCTGCACCTCCCCGGCCTGTGGCAGCTGATCATCCACCTGCCCGTCTTCGAACAGGTGCAGAACCAGCGGCTCCACTTCCTGTGGGCGATGGGCCTGTCGGTGCTGGCGGCGTTCGGGCTGCAGGCGCTGCTGGAGCGGCCCGCCGGCGACCGCCGCCGGCTCGCGATCGTTGTCGGCGCGCTCGTGCTCGGCGCGGCGATGGTCGTGGCGGCGGCGCCGAGCGCGAGGACGTTCGGGCGCGTCGTCACGCACTTCGCCACCGGCGAGAGCTTCGAATCCGTTCCGTTCGTCGCGCTCACAAGCGTCGTCTGGTACCTGCTGTTCGCACTCGGCGGCGGGCTCGCCCTGCTCGCGGCGCACCGGTGGCCGCAGCGGCGCACGTGGATCGCGGCGGGGGTGGTCCTGCTGGCCGCGGCCGACATGCTGCACTTCGCCATCGGCTACCAGCCGATGGCGCCAGCCTCGAAGTCGGTCCCGCCGCGCACCGACGCGATCGCGTTCCTGGTGAGGCACCGCGACGAGGGGCGGATACTCGGGATGGGAGCGGCGCTGCCGAACGACTGGACGCTGACGTACGGCCTGCACGACGCGCGCGGCTACGACCCGCCGCAGCCGTCGAAGCGCTTCGCGCGGCTGTGGAGGGCGGTCGAACCACAGCATCCCGACTGGGTCTCCTTCATGATCGAAGCGCTGACGCCCGCGGCGGTCAAGCTGCTGGACGCGCTGGGGACGCGGTACGTCGTCGTCCCCGCGGGCGCGAGGCTGGGGAGCGCCGAAGGGCAGGAAGGCGGTCCGAGCGCGCCCGGGGCGGGGCTGCACGGGCTGCGGGTCGCGTACGACGGCATAGACGCGCGCGTGCTCGCGAACCCGGGCGCGGCGCCGCGAGCGCTGGTGCCGGCGCGGGTGCGCGTGACGAGCGGAGAGGACCAGACGCGCGCCGTGCTGCTCGAAGAAGGCTTTGACGCGCGGCGCGAAGCGGTCGTCGAGCGGGGCGCCGAGGGGACGGACGCGCTGCGGGCGCTCGGCTCGGCCTCGGCCGTGTCCGCCGGGTCGTCGGGGCATGTGTCGGTGACCGACCGCTCGAACGCCGTGGTGGCGATCCGCGCGCGTATGTCGCGGCCGGGGCTGGTGGTGTTGAACGACAGCTTCGCGCCCGGCTGGAGCGTGCGCGTCGACGGGAGGGATGCACCGCCCGTGCGCGTCAACGACGTGATGCGCGGCGTCGCGGTCGGCGCCGGCACGCACCAGGTCGAGTGGCGCTACCGCGTGCCGGGGCTGCGCGCCGGCGCGGCGCTGTCGGCGCTCGGGCTGCTGCTGCTCGCCGGCTTGTGCGTCGCGCTGCTCGCGCGCCGACGCACCCGCCCCCGACCCGCCCACCGCACCTCCGCCGCGAACGCATAGAATCCCTCCCCGCAGGGCGCGTAGCTCAGTGGGAGAGCGCTCGCTTCACACGCGAGAGGTCGCAGGTTCGAACCCCGCCGCGCCCATCAGGAAATAGCCTGCAAATAAGCCCTTTCCTGCTGGCACCGGGTCGGTG
>JBQCIQ010000202.1:0-21276 GCA_051953595.1 Conexibacter sp.
CTGACATTCGGTTCCGTAGACCGACGCTCTATCCAGCTGAGCGCGGGGCGCAGGGTGAGCGGGTGATTGTAGCCGTTGGTCCGCCGGTGCGGCCTGGCGGCGACCGGGAGCGCCCCGGGCCACGCGACAACCGACTCACCAGGAAGTAGAATCTCCGGGAGGGGACGATCGTCAGGGGGACCGGTTTGGGGCGACTGGAGACGGACGTCGCGATTGTCGGCGGCGGCCTCGCGGGGCTGACGGCGGCGCGCGAGCTGGAGCGGCGCGGGATCGCGACCGTCGTGCTGGAGGCGCGCGACCGCGTCGGCGGCCGCGTGCTGAGCCGCCACGTCGGCGACGGCGTCGCGGTCGACCAGGGCGGCCAGTTCGTCGGTCCGCCGCGCGAGGGCCCATGGCTGATGGACGAGGCCTGTCGCGAGCACGGGATCGAGCGCTTCCCGATCCACGAGCGCGGCGACAAGCTCGTCCTGATCGGCAGCCGCCGCATCCGTTACAAGGGCCTCGCGCCGAGCTGGCCGCCGCACGCCGCGCTCGACCTCGTCTGCGCGAAGGACGCGCTCGAGCGGCTGGCGCGCTCCTTCCCCGCCGGCGAGCCGTGGCGCGCGCCCGACGCGGCAGCGCTCGACGGGCAGACCTACGCGAGCTGGATCGAACGCAACCTCCGCACGCGTCAGAGCCGCGCGCTGCTGCGCCTCGCGACCGAAACGCTCTACGCCGCCGAACCGGAGGAGCTGTCCCTCCTGCACGCGCTCGCCTACGTGCGCAGCGCCGGCCGCGGGCACCTCACCCACCTCGCGCGCGTCGGGCGCGGCCACCAGCAGGAACAGCTGCGCGGCGGCGCGCAGTCGGTGCCGCTCGCGCTCGCCGCAGCGCTCGGCGACCGCGTCCAGCTCGACACGCCGATCCGCCGGATCGCCGTCCGCGGCGACGTCGCCACGCTCAGCGGACCGGACGCGACCGTCACCTGCCGCAAGGCGATCGTCGCGCTGCCGCCCGCGCTCGCGGCGCGCCTCGACTTCGACCCGCCGCTGCCGGGCGGGCGCGACCGCGCCGGGCTCGCGTTCGTCGGCGGCTCGGTCATCACCGCCTCCGTCGTCTACGCGCAGCCGTTCTGGCGCGCGCAGGGACTGAGCGGCTACGCGGCGTCCACGCACGGACCGGTCCGCGGCGTGCTCGACGTCTCGCCACCGCCCGCCACCGCACGCGCCGGCGTGCTGCAGGCGTTCGTCGTCGCGGGCGCCGCCCGGTCGCTCGGCCGCCTGCCCGTGGCCGAGCGCCGCCGCGCGATCCTCGGCGGCCTCGCCGAGCTGTTTGGCGACGCCGCGCGCACGCCCGAGCACTACTTCGAGAAGGACTGGACCGCCGACGAGTGGACGCGCGGCTGCTACCACGGCATCGGCGCGCCGCGCGCCTGGCTCGCGCACGGCCCGCGCCTGCGCGAGCCGGTCGGACCGATTCACTGGGCCGGCAGCGAGACCGCGACCGGGGGCCTCGGCACGATGGAAGGCGCGATCGACTCCGGCCGGCGCGCCGCGCGCGAGGTCGCGGCCGCGCTGGCGGAGGAGCCGCGCCCGCCGGTGCGCGTGGCGCGCGCCGCCTGACGGCCGTCAAAAGGCGCCGCCTTCCAGCACCTCCCCCGCCGCGCGCTCGCCCGACAGGACCGCCCCGCTCATCGACGCCATGCCGATCGTGGCGGTCTCGGTGCCCGCCCAGTGCAGCGGGCCGACCGACCTGCGCAGCGCCGCCCCGAGCGTGCTCCACGCCCCCGGAGCCGCAAAGCCACCGTGACCGCCGCGCGTCCACGGGTCGCCCGTCCAGTCGTGCTCGACGACGTCGTCCGGCCGGCCCGCGCGGGCGCCGAACAGCGAGGCGAGCGTCGCCAGCACGACCCGCCGCCGCTCCCCCGCCGCCATGCCGGCGAGCGCCACGGCGGCGCGCCCGACCGCGTACGCCGACAGCGCGCCCGGCCGCCCATCCGGTGGCGACTCGTCGAGCACGACGCGCACGAAGCCGTCGGTGGCCGCCTGTCCGCAGAGGCCCTGTCCGCGCCAGAACGGCTCGGCGTACAGCGCCACGAGCTTCAGCGCCTGCCCGTGCGGCATCCGCTGCGCGAGCTGGTCGCGCGCCGGCACCACCGGCTCCCAGTAGATCCGCGCCGCCAGCGCCGGCGACGTCGCGACGACCGCACGGCGCGCACGCACGCACACGGACCGCGCCTGCACCGAGACGCCGCTGCGCGCGGACCAGTGGATCTCCTCCACCGGCTCGCCGCACAGCACCTCCCCCGCCTGCGCCGCCAGAAGCTCGGCGAGCCGCTGCGGACCGCCGGCCAGCCGATGGCTCTGCGCGCCGCCGCCCGTCTCCGTCATCGCTCTGAAGCTGCCGTTGGCCGCGAGGTAGGCGGCGACGTGCAGGCGCGACAGCTCGCCGACGTCGGCCGCGAACAGCGGCTCGCTCGCGAGCCGCAGCAGCCTGCGCCCGGTGCGCGTCACCAATGTCCGCTCGCCCCACGCGCCGAGCGTCTGCCGATCGATGCGCCGCGCGCCGGCGGCCTGCCACGGCGCGGCGGGATCGACGCGCGCGGCGAGCCGGTCGAGCCGGCGGCGCGCGAGCACGAACTCCAGCGCGCCGGGGATCGCCCGTCGGGGCAGCGCGTCGCGGTGGCGGCCGCCGTAGCGGTGCGTGCGCCCGTCGAGCTGGAGCAGCCGGTCGCCCGTCGCATGCGCGGCGAACGCCTCTACGCCCAGCTCGGCGGCGAGCGCGAGGATCGCGTGGTTGGCGACCGTGCCGTCCGTGCGCGGCGTGCCGTAGAGCCCGCCCAGCTCGATCGCGCTTCCGTCCGAGAGCCGGTGGTCGAGCACGCGCCCGCCGACCCGCTCGCGCGCCTCCAGCACCACGACCCGCCGACCGTTCGCGTGCAGGCGGCGGGCGGCCGACAGCCCGGCGAGCCCGGCGCCGACCACGACGACGTCGGCCTCCAGCCGGTCGCGCCCGACCATCGACCTCAGCCGAGCGTCGCGTTCAGCCGTCTCGTGACGAGCGCGACGACGCGGTTGTACAGCGCCTCGTCGGGCGGCGCCGGACCGGACACGATCACGAGCGCGGCGAGCGCGCGGCCGACGCGCGCGTGCACGGCGTCTATGTAGCCGACGACCTTGCCGTACTGGCTGACCGACGTGGAGGTGTAGCGCCTGGCGTTCGCGGTCGGCCCGAGCGGTTCGGCGCGCACCAGCTCCGCCGGTCCGGCCGGGGCGCCCGATTCCTCGCTCACGTGGCGCCGGAGTTCGTGTCGCAGGCAGTTCGCCGCTATGCGCGAGTCAAGGCGGCGTAGCGCGTGCGCCGCGGCCGCGGGGGAGCGGTAGAGCGCGATCCGCTCCTGCACGCCCGCGTGGTCCTGCGTCAGCCGCCTCGACCTCACGAGCGCACGCGCCCCGGCGAACGGTTCGAAGCTGCCGCAGTGGAGCCTGGTGACATTGCCCGACTGCTGGCTCCATTCCCTGCTCGGCATGTCGGCGAGCCGGATCAGCGCGGCCTCGGCGCGCGCGACGTCGTTCGCCGGCCGCGGCGGCGGCCTTGCCTGCGTGGACGGCTTCGTGGCGGACGCGGGCGCGGTTGCGGTCGTACCGCCGGCGCTCCTGCTCCCGGCGTTCCCGCATCCGCCGACCGCCGTCGCGAGGACCAGCATGACCAGCACGACTCCCAGCGACCGCGGCACCCGTCGACCCCCCAAAGTCAAGCCCCGCGCAGTCTGAATTAAGACACGCGAGCGTTCCCCCCGGCGAGCGCCACGCTACCAGCTCGCGCCCTGAAATGCTATGATTCAGTGCCAGGAAGGCCGGGATTCCGATGCGCTGACGCGCGTCGTGATGGGGGGACATCGATGAGCAGGGGAGCTGGCAGCAGGCTCCGCGCGCTGCTGCGATGCGCGAGCTGCCGATTCGGCGCGCTCTACTACGTGCCGTTCTGCGCCGGGATGGCCGCCGCGGGGACGCTCGACGTCCTCACCGCGCTGCTGGGCGCCGGCTTCTGGCTCGCGCTCGGGCTCGCGATAGAGGTGACGAACCGCCTCGCCGACCGCGTCGAGGACGAGGTCAACCGGCCGGAGCGCACGGCGCTGTGCGAGACGGTCGGCTGGCGGACGCTCGCCCGCGTGCAGCTCGCCCTGTGGGGCCTCGTCGTCGCGCTCACGGGCGCGTGGCTGGCGCTCGCGCCGAACGCGCTGCTGCTCCTGCTGCTCGCGAGCGGCGCCTTCTTCGGGATCGTCTACTCGCGCGGCCCGCGCCTCGCGCGCACGCGCGCGCTCGTGTTCGTCGTGCTGAGCGGCACGTTCGTCGGCCCGTTCTGCCTCGGCGTCGCCGCCGGCGACCCGCTCGGCGCCGCGAGCGGCGCCGGCTTCGCGCAGCTCGGCAGGTTCGTCCCGCTGTTCTGGGTGCTGACCTTCTTCATCAGCTCGCTCGCGGGGATCAAGGACGTCACCGACCGCGCCGGCGACGAGGCGATCGGCTACCGCAGCGCGTTCCTCGCGTTCGCCGACCGGCACGGGACCGCGGCGTTGACGGCGCTCGCGTCGGTGCCGTTCGTCGCGCTGAGCGCGTTCGTCGCGACCGGGCTGCTGCCGGCGCGGATGCTCGCGCTGCTCGCGTTCCTGCCGCTGAGCGCCGGTGTCGCGCTCGCCGTGCGCGGCGCGCACGACCGCCCCGCCGACCAGCTGCTCGTGCGCGAGGCGCTGTACCAGCACTGGCTCGCGTTCACGACCGCGGCGCTGCTGCTGCGCTTCCCGAGCGCCGGCTTGGTCGCCGCGCTCGCGGGCGGCTGGGCGTGGTGGCTCGCCGCCTCCCGCCATCTGCACTGGGCCGAGCCGCTGCGGCCCGGCGATCTGGTCCCCGTCGCCGCGCTTGCGTCGGCCCGCCCCGCGCGCCGGGCCGCAGCCGCCCCCATCGCCGTGCCGGTCGCCGCGCCGGCGGAGGGCGGCGCATGAGCCGCGCGGACGTCGTCACGCTGCTGCGCGAGCTGCTGGGGGACATCCTCGAGCTGGATCCCGCGCAGCTCACGCTCGAGCAGGACCTGATCGACTACCTCGACACCGACTCGCTCCAGCGGCTGGAGCTGATGACCGAGGTCGAGCACGAGCTGCGCGTGCGGCTCGACGCGAGAGCGTGGCGCGAAGCGCGCACGCTCGCGGAGCTGACCGAGCTGACGCTGCGCGAGCTGGCGGAGTCGCCGTCGCGATGAGCGCCGGGGCGCCCGCGATCGTCGTCACGGGGATCGGCGTGCGCTCGCCGCTCGGGTCCGACCTCGATGCCTTCTGGCGCGGCGCGCTCGACGGCGCGGTCGCCACGCGTCCGCTCACGCGCTTCGACACCGAACGACTCTCCAGCGACCGCGGCGGCGAGCTGGCGGCGGCGCCGGATGCGGGCCGGGACGCGGACGCCCCGCTCGCGGTGCGGCTCGCCGAGCAGGTCGCGACCGACGCGGTCGCGGACGCCGCGCTCACGTTCGACGCGGTCGCGCCCGAGCGCGTCGGCGTCTGCATCGGCACGGTGATGGGGACGCGGCCGGCGGTCGAGCGCTGGCTCGCGCGCGATCCCGCCGCGCGCGAGGACCCGCGCGCGGCCGCGTGGGCCGACCCGGCGCTGCTGAGCCGCGCGCCCGCCCGCCGGCTCGGGCTGGCCGGCCCGAACTGCGTGATCGCGACCGGCTGCGCGGCCGGCAACAGCGCGCTCGCGTGGGGCGCCGAGGCGCTGCAGGCGGGCCGCGCGGACGCGATGGTCGTCGGCGGGGCCGACGAGATCTCGCAGGCGATGCTGATGATGTTCGACTCCTTCGGCCTGCTCGCGCCCGACGCGGTGCGGCCGTTCGACGCCGAGCGCGAGGGGCTGCTGCTCGGCGAGGGCGCTGCCGCGTTCGTGCTGGAGCGCGAGGCGGACGCGCGCGCCCGCGGCGCGCACGTCCACGGCCGCCTGCTCGGCTGGGCGAACGTCGCCGACGCCTTCCACATCACCTCGCCGCATCCGGAGGCGCGCGGCGCGGTCCGCGCGATGCGGCGCGCGCTCGCACAGGCGGACGTCGAAGCGAGCGCGGTCGACCACGTCAGCGCGCACGGCACCGGCACGCCCGCGAACGACGCGGTCGAGGCGCGCGCGATCCGCGACGTGCTTGGCAGCGCAGCCGACGCGGTCCCCGTGACCGCGCTCAAGTCGCTGCTCGGGCACGCGCAGGGCGCGGCGAGCGCGCTGGAGGCGGCCGCCTGCCTGCTGTCGATCCGCGACGGCCTGATCCCGCCGGTCGGCAACTACGCGACGCGCGACCCGGCGTGCGACGTCGACGTCGTCGTCGGCGCGGCGCGCAGCGCGCGGGTCGACGTGGCGATCAGCAACGCGTTCGGCTTCGGCGGGAACATCGAGTGCGTCGTGCTCGGAGCGGCGTGAGCGTGAGCGCCCTGTCGGGATCCGCCTGCGTCAGCGCCGCCGAGCTGGAGCAGCCGGCGGTCGCGGAGCTGCTGGCCGGCGAGCGGCTGCGCTCCGTCAGCGTCGACTCGCGCCTGCTGCTGGCGGCCGCGCGGATGGCGCTGCGCGACGCGCGCGCCCGCACCGGCGGACCGCGCGAGGATGCGACCGGCGACGCGCTCGGCGTCGTCGTCGCCACGCGCCACGCCGGCCTGCAGGACTACGTCGAGCTGTACCGCGAAGGGACCGACGCCGAGCGCCCGCGCGTGCGCCCCGCGAAGGGACCGCAGGCCGGCCTCACCGCGCCGGCCGCCGAGGTCAGCATCCGCCTGCCTGCCGCCGGCCCGAACGCGACCGTCTGCAACGGCGCCGTCGGCGGCCTCGACGCGCTGCGCTACGCGGCCGACCGGCTCGCCGCCGGCGAGGTCGACGCGATGCTCGTGTGCGAGCTCGACCTCGCGCCCGCGGTCGTGCGCGAAGCGGGCGAGGACGCGCAGCGCGCCGCCGTGCTCGTGCTGGAGCGCGAGCAGGCCGTGCACGCGCGCGGCGCCGCCCCGTATGCGTGGCTGGGAGAGGTCACCACGACCTTCGATCCGGACGCCGACGCCACCCGAACACGGGAACAGGACGAGGCCGGCCCGATCGCGCGGCTCGCGGTCGCGTTCGCGCACGACGAAGCGCCCATCCCGCAACTGCTCGTCGCGCACGAGTCCGGCGCCGCCGGCGCCGCCGTCATCCAACCCGAGCCGGCAGGGAGGCGCTGATGCAGATCGTCCACACGCACGCGAGCGCCTTCTATCTGGAGCGCCATCTCGCCGAGGGCCGCGCGCAGCGGCCGGCGCTGCGCACGCGCTCGGGGACGTGGAGCTACGGCGAGCTGTTCGAGCAGGTCCAGCGCGCCGGCGCGCTGCTGCTGGCGGTCGGCGCCCAGCGCGGCGAGCGCGTCGTACTCGTGCTGCCCGACACGCTGGAGGCAGCCGCGCTCGCGTTCGGCGCGATGCACGTCGGCGCGATCCCGGCGCTGATCCACACGCGCCTCTCCCAGGAGGAGCTGGCGTTCGTGTGCGACGACGCGCGCCCGCGGGTGGCGGTCACGACGCCCGACCGCGTGGCGACGTTCCTCGCGATCCGCGCGCAGACCGGCTGGCCGGAGACGATCGTCGTCGTCGAGCACGGCGACCCGGCCGAGGCGCCGGCCGGCGAGCGCGTGATCCGCGTCGGCGAGCTGCTGCCGACCGTCGAGCCGGTCGAGGCGGCGCCGTGCGAACCGGAGGACGTCGCGCTGCTGCAGTACACCTCCGGCAGCACCGGCCGGCCGAAGGCGGTCGTGCACCTGCACCGCGGCCTGCTCGCGCTGCCCGAGGGCTTCGGCCGGCGGCTCGCGCTCACCGACCAGGACCTCTGCTACTCGGCCGCCAAGCTGTCGTTCGGCTACGGCTTCGGCGCGTCGCTGCTGTTCCCGCTCGCCGCCGGCGCGAGCGCGCTGCTGCGCGCCGAGCCCTCGGAGCCGATCGGCGTGCTGGAGACGATCGCCGCCCAGCGCCCGACGGTCTTCTTCGGCGGCCCCGCGCTCTACACCGCGCTGCTCGCGGTGCACGACCCGGCCGATCCGCACGACACCTCCAGCCTGCGCCTGTGCGTCTCCGCCGGCGAGGCGCTGGACGGCGCCCTCTTCCGCCGCTGGGAGGCGGCGTTCGGGCTGCCGATCCTCGACGGGATCGGCTCGACCGAGTGCCTGCACATCTTCGTCTCCGGCGAGCCCGACGCGCTCGCGCCGGGCTCGCTCGGCACAGCCGTCCCGCCCTACGAGGTGCGCCTGCTCGACGACCACGGCGCCGAGGCCGGCCCCGGCCGGCCCGGCCACGTGCACGTGCGCGGGCCGGCGAATGGCGCGCGCTACTGGGAGCGCCCCGACGCAACCGCGGCGACGATGCGCGACGGCTGGACGCGCACCGGCGACCTGATGCGCCGCGCCGACGACGGCACGTTCACCTACGTCGGCCGCAGCGACGACGTCTTCAAGGTGCGCGGGATGAAGGTCGCGCCGCTGGAGATCGAGGCGTGCCTGAACGCGCACCCGGCCGTCGCCGAGAGCGCGGTGACGCCCGTCGAGGACCGCAACGGCCTCACGATCGCGTGCGCGTACGTGCGCGTAGCCGACGACGCCGAGCCGACGCGCGAGCTGGTGCGCGCGCTCAAGGCGCACGCGCGCCAGCAGCTCTCGCCGCACAGAGTCCCGCGCCTCGTGCGCTTTGTGGAGCAGCTTCCGCGCACCGAGACGGGCAAGCTCAGCCGCCGCGGCGTCGCGGCGCTCGCCGCTTCGACCACCACGGAGGGAAGGACCATGCTCGCACCACCGACCGACGGCGCGCCGGCGCCGCTCGAGGCGCGCGGCCTCACGCGCCGCTTCCGCCAGGGGGAGGCGGAGATCCGCGCCGTCGACGGCGTCGACCTGACGATCGCGAGCGGCGAGCTGGTCGCGATCATGGGCCCGTCCGGCTCGGGCAAGTCGACGCTGCTGCACCTGCTCGGCGGGATCGACCGCCCCGACGCCGGCGAGGTGCTGGTCGAGGGCCGCTCGATCTCCGCGCTCGCGCCGCAGGAGCTGGCGCTCGTGCGCCGCCGCCGGCTCGGCTTCCTGCTGCAGTTCTTCAGCCTGCTGCCGACGCTCACCGCGCTGGAGAACGTCGCCTTCCCGCTGCTGCTCGACGGCGTGCTGGACGCGAGCCGGCGCGCGCAGGAGGCGCTTGCGCGCGTCGAGATGGACCACCGCTGCTCGCACCGCCCGTCGCAGCTGTCGGGCGGCGAGCAGCAGCGCGTCGCGCTCGCGCGCGCGCTCGTGATCGAGCCGGCGATCGTGCTCGCGGACGAGCCGACCGGCAACCTCGACTCGGTCAGCGGACGCGAGATCCTGGCGCTGCTGCGCGACGCCGCCGACAGCGGCCAGAGCGTCGTGATCGTCACCCACGATCCGATGGCGGCCGAGCACGCCGACCGCATCGTGCGGATGGCGGACGGGCGCATGTCCGAGCTCGACGACGAGCCGGCCGCGCCGGTGCAGCGCGCATGAGGCTGCCCGCCTACGCGCACGCGCGCGCGAGCGCGCGCGAACAGCTCGTCGCGACCTGGACGGTCTTCCGGCTCGTGAACCTGCGCCAGCTGACGAGACGGCGCAGGCGCGCGGCGCTCACGCTGCTCGGGATCGCCGCGGCCGTCAGCCTCGTCGTCGCGATCACGGTCGTCAACGCGGCCGTGCGCGGGACGGTGCGCGACACGGCGATCGGGCTCGCCGGCACCGCCCAGTTGGAAGCGCGCCCGTTCGGCGCGCCGTCGCTCCCGCCGGTGGCGCTCGCCAGGGCGAGGGCCGTGGCCGGCGTCGGCGCGGTCGTGCCGACGACGCAGCAGATCACGTTGATGCACCACGGCGGCGCCTCGACGCGCGTGCTCGTCGCCGGCCTGCCGCCGAGCGTTACGACGCTGTTCCCGCACGGCTTCGGCGCCGCGACGCAGGCCGTCGTCCATCCCGCCGCCGGCACGCTCGTGCTCTCGCCGCACCTCGCGCAGACGCTCGGCGCGCGCGCCGGCGACACCGTCACGGTCGCCACCTCGCACGGCACGCGGCGGCTGTTCGTCGGCGCGGTGCTGCCGGGCGGGCCGCTCTCAAGCGTCAACGGCGGCGACCTCGCGCTGACCGGGCTGGCCGAGTCGCAGCGGATCTTCGCGCGGCCGGGCAAGGTCGACCGCCTCTACCTGACCGTCGCGGCCGGCCGCGCGGTCGACGCGGTCCGGCACGAGCTGAGACAGGCGCTCTACGGCAAGGCGCTCGTCGGCGACCCGGGCGCGGCGGCGGCGCCGTACGAGCACACCTTCGACGGGATCGCGGCGGCGACGCAGCAGATACGCGCGGTCGCGCTGCTGGTCGCGCTGTTCCTCGTGCTCAACACGATGGCGATGTCGCTCGCGGAGCGGCGCGCCGATCTCGCGCTGCTCGTGACCGGCGGCACGCAGCCGCTGCCGATCCTCGCCGCGTTCGTCGCCGAGGCGGCGCTCGTCGGGCTGGCCGGCGGCGCGCTCGGAACGCTCGTCGGCTTCCTGCTCGCGCACCGGCTCGTCGAGCAGGCGGCGAGCGTGTACGAGAGCGTGCTGCCGATCACGTCCGCCGAAGCGGTGCACCTGACGGCGAGACAGGCGCTGCTCGGGATCTTCAGCGGCGCCGGTGTCGCGATGGTCGGCGCCGCGTTCGTCGCGCGCCGCGTCGTGCGGCTGACGCCGATCGAGGCGCTGGCGCCGGCGGCGCCCTACGAGGTCTCCGCGCGCAGCGGCGGACCGCACGCCGGCCGGCTCGCGCTCGGCGGGCTCGCGGCGGTCGCGGCCGCGGCGCTCGTGGTGGCGTTCGCGCCGGTCGGCTCGCACCCGGCGCTGCTCGGGCTCGCACTGATGCTGACGCTCGCGGGCGCGCTGCTGCTGCTGCCGTCCGTCGTCGACGCGCTGAGCGCCGGCAGCGGCCGCGCATGGCCGCGGCTGTTCGGCGTGCGCGGCAGGCTCGCCGCCGACGGGCTCGTGCGCGCGCCCGGCCGCACGACCGTCGCGGCCGGCGCGCTCGGGATGACGATCGCGCTCGTCGTGGCGAGCGCGAGCGGGCTCGGCTCGTTCCGCAGCGAGGTCAACCGCGCCGCGACGACGTGGTACGCGGCGCCGCTGTACGTGCGCGCGAACGGCGAGGGGCTGCTGGCGTCCGACCAGCCGCTGCCGGTGACGCTGCGCAGGCGCCTCGCCGCGATCCCGGGCGTGCGCGCCGCCTACCCGATACGCGTCGCGCTGCTGGAGAGAAGAGGCCAGCAGATCGCGATCCTCGCCTTCCCGATAGCGCAGGCCGCGCGCCACGGCGATCAGCTGACGGGCGACGCGCCGGTGAGCGACCGGCGGCTCGTGGCGACGGTCGGCGCCGGCGGGGTCGTCGCCTCGCGCCTGACCGCTCGGCGCCACAGGCTGCACGTCGGCTCGATCGTCCATGTCACGGTCGCCGGCAACGACCACCGCTTCCGCGTCGCCGGCCTCTTCAACGACCTCGCCTCGACCGACGCCGTCTACATGGAGCACAGCGAGTACGCGAGGCTGTCCGAAGACAGGGACGCCGACCGCTTCGCGCTGATGCTCGACCCGGACGCGAACCGCGACGTCGTCGCCGCGCGCGTGCAGCGCTTCCTCGACGGGCACGGGCTGCCGGGCACGGTCGTGACCGACAGGAAGATGGAGGGCTACGTGCTCGAACTCGTCAATGGGCTCTTCTCGCTCGCCGGCGGCGCGCAGATCGCGGCGCTGCTGATCGCGGCGATGGTCGTCCTCAACACGATGCTGACGGTGACGTTCGAGCGCCGCCGCGAGCTGGGGCTGCAGCGGATGCTCGGGATGACCGGACGCCAGCAGGCCGGCACGGTCGTGCTGGAGGCGGTCGCGATGTCGGCCGTCGGCGCGGCGCTGGCGGTGATGCTGGGGCTCGTGCTCGGCGCGCTGATGACGATCGGGATCGAGAACCAGCTCGCGTGGCACGTCTCCTTCCACCCGGCCGTGGGCGCGACGGTGGCGGCGACGTTGGTGGCGATCGGGATCGGCGCGGCGGCGTCCTGCTACCCGAGCTGGCTCGCGACGCGCCCACCGTTGATGGAGCTGCTGCGGGCGGAGTGACCTGCGCCTGCGCCGGGCCGCCGCGCGCGCGTGCGCGGCGTCAGCACGACGGTCGCCCTGCGCGAGGGCAGCAGCGCGAGCCCGTAGAGGCGCGAGCGCTCGTCGGGTCCCGGCGCGGCGGTGACGTGCGCGCGTTCGACGAGCAGCCGCACGACCGTCTGCATCAGCAGCGTCGTCAGCGAGGCGGCGATGCAGCGCCGCACGCCGCCGCCGTAGGGCGTGTAGGCATAGGGCGCCGGCCTGTCGCCGAGGAAGCGCTCGGGCGTGAACGACAGCGGGTCCTCCCACACGTCCGGGTTGCGCTGCGTGACCGCGCACATCGCGCTGACGACGATGCCGGCCGGGATCGTGTGGCCGCCCAGCTCGACCGGCTCGGTCGTCGTGCGCGGCGCGTCGAGTATCGGCGAGCGGATCCGCAGCGCCTCCTGCACGACCGCGTCGAGGTAGCGCTCGTCGCCCGCTTGGAGTTCCGCCTCCAGCCGCTCACGTACGGCCGGCAGGCGCGAGATGCGCTCGAACGGCCAGGCGATCCCGGCGGAGGTGATTTCGTGGCCGAGGATCACGAGCCCGACGAGCTGGTCGCGGATCTCCAGGTCGGTGAGCGGGTCGCCCCTCGTGTCGTGCGCGTTGACGAGCAGCGAGAGGACGTCGTCGCGCTCGTCCAGCTCATGCGCCTGCGCGCGGCGCCGCGCGATCTCCTCGAACAGCAGCCTGTTGAGCGTGTCGCGCCTGCGCCGCATCGAGCGGGCGGGGTTGAGGCGGCCGGGGCGCTCCCACAGCGTCGGCGCGAGCAGCATCATCGCGAGGCGCGGGTCGTCGCTGCGGCCGACTTCTTCGCGCATGACCGCGTAGTCGCGCGGGTCCAGCTCGCCGATCGTCGCGCGGCAGATGACGCCGAAGGCGATGCGGCGCGCGGCCGGCAGCAGCGCGACCGGCTCGCCGGTCATCGGGACCCGCCTCAGCTCTCCCTCGGCGATCCGTTCGATCGCGGCGCCCCAGCGCGCGGCGATCCCGCCGCTGAAGACGCCGAGCATCGTCCTGCGCTGATGACGGTGCGCGTCGCCGGTGACGAACATCGTCGCGTGGTCGCCGACCATCGGCGTGAGCGGCGATCTGCCCTGCGCGGCCGGGAAGCGCTCGGGGACCTGCGTCAGGATCGTTCTGACGTCGAGCGGGTCGACGGCTGCGATCGAGGTGCCGAGGAACGGCAGCCGCATCGTGAAGACCGGGCCGAAGCGCCTCGCGCACGCTTCGACGTACGCGAGCGGTTCGCGCTGATAGCGAAGCATCTGCAGCGCCTGCGGGCGTCCCGGCCCGGGCGGAAGCGGTCCAACCGGCGACGACATCGATCCCCCTCGCGCCGGGTTGTCGGCGCCTCGATGAGTTGGCGCATTCTACCGGGGAAGCTCCACGTTCCGGACCGGCTCGTCGAGGTGCGCGCCGTAGACGTTGCCGACGACCGGCAGCGCCACCTGCGCGCCGTCCTGGAGCCGCACGTCGACGTGGTCGACGCCGTCGGGCGCCACGCCCAGCAGGTCACGGTCGACGGTCATCCAGGCGTGCCCCTGCTCGACCATCTGCACGTCGGCGGCGAAGGCAGACGCCGGGCCGTCCGCGCCCTTCGGGAGCACCTGCATGCTCACGTCGCCGCCCGCGGTCGGCACGAGCCAGACCGGCAGCGTGCTGACCGATGCGTGCGGCGTCCCGTCCGCTGGCGGCGGGACGGCGACGCGCAGCGACGAGCCGGGCGCCGCGCCGTCGGGTCCGGCCACGTACGCGGCCGCGCGCCCCATCGCGTCGGCCGCCGTGCGCGACCGGCCGAGCGCCGAGACGTGCTCGACCAGCGCCGGGCTGAACTGGCCGGTCGCCGCGCGCGGCGCGAAGTCGGGTCCGCCGCCGGGCAGCGGCACGATCCCCGTGGCCGCGCCGGCCGCCGCCACGAGCGCCAGGCTCGCGAGTGCCGCCAGCGCGAGCGTCCGGACACGGGCGGGCCGTCGCGCGCGACGCGCACGCGCCGCATCCGCGCGCGCGATGCGCTCCAGCTCGTCGCCGATCGCGGCGACGAAGGCGGGACGGTCGAGCGAGGTCGTCATGTCGTCATCTCCCGTGTCTTCTCCGGCAGGGCGTCGAGGGTCGCGCCGAGCTGGCGCAGGCCGCGCGAGACACGCGCGCGCGCCGTCTGCTCGTTGACCGCCAGCCGCGCCGCCACCTCGGCGTACGGCAACTCGTCGAGGACGCGCAGGCGGACCGCCTCGCGCTGGTCGGGCGCAAGGCGCTCGAACGCCTCCGCGACGACGGCCCGCGCGTCCGCAAGCCCGGCGAGCTGCACCACGCGCTCGTAGTCGTCGTGCGCAAGCTGCGGGATCGCGATGCCAAGCCGCTCGGTCGCCTTGCGCTCGACGACGCCGCTGCGCACGTAGCCGGCCAGCAGATGGCGGGCGATCGCGTACAGCCACCCCGCCGCCTCGGCATCCGAGCTGCCGCGGAAGCGTCTGCGGCTGCGGTACGCCTGCGCGAACGTCTCGGCCATCAGGTCGCGCGCCGCCTCGACGTCGAACGTCCGCCGCGCGAGGAAGCCGAGGATGCCGTCGGCATGCGTCTCGTAGACGCGCACGAAGGCGGTGGGGTCGCGGACGGAGCGCCGCAGGTCGGTCTCGGCGTCGCGCCGGGCGTTCGGCCTCATCGACAGCTCAGTGTCGCGAGCGCCGGATCTGTGACGGGGGTGAGGTGATAGCTACTTGCCGCCGACCAGCTCGGCCGGTGGCAGCCTCAACCCCCGAGCGAGCTTGAGCAGGTTCTTGTAGGTGGGGTTACGCTCGCCGCGCTCGATCTGGCCGACGTACGTGAAGTGAACGCCGGCGCGGTCGGCCAGTCTCTCTTGGGAGAGATGGGCCGCTTCGCGCAGTCTGCGGAGACGCTGACCGAGGGCGACCAGCTCGGGGTCCTTGACGGCGGCTTTGACCACGGCGGAATCTCCGCAGCATGTGGCCGATGTATCTAGAGACTTTCCGTATAAAGACTATTCGTATAGAGTGCCCGCGTTCCCCAACCGGCGGGTTCGACGCCTTCGCCGCAAACCGGAGGACGAATGCGAACACGTCGACCCGCTGTCCTGCTGGCGTGCCTGGTGCTGGCGGCTGCGACCGGGCCGGCCGCTATCGCTCGCCCAGTCCACACGAGCGTGCGGATCGACGTCGGTCGCCTGCCGTGGGATCTGGCCGGCTTGGATGCCCACATCGAGCAGCAGGCCCACGCGGCCCACGCCTCCAAGGCGCAGCAGAGGTTGGCGCAGCAGGCGACACCGTGGCTGTATGCCGACTACAAGCGGGTGGCTCGGCTCCAGCAGGAGCCGATCTCCTCGCTGACCGATTTCAAGCAGGGCTTCGTCGGCAACAACAGCCACCACATCAGCGTCGACACGGTGCTGCCGAAGCTGCTGGCGCATCGCTGCCTGCTGGCCGAGCGGTTCGGGAGGGTGCGCTACAGCCACGGACTCGACGGGATCATCCGGCAGTTGTACGCCCGCCTCGACGCAGCCCGCACGGCCAAGGGGCTGGACAAGCTGCGCGCCCCCGGCTGTTAGCCGCACGGTGACGACGGCCGAGACAACCCCGGATCACCGCGCCGGCGACGGGAGCGCGCGTTCGGAGCGGTGGCCGTCGGGCCAGCGGACGGGATTGCGAGCAGCAGTCCTGCGCCGCTCGCTGACGCTGCTCGAGCACACGGCTGCCCGGCTGGGACGCACCTTGGTCGTCTTGGAGTACCCGCCCACGGCCGAGCTGGCTCCCCGCTGGGGCCACGGCCGCCCGCCGCACACCGCGCTGGCGGCGCTCATCGAGGCGGGGCGGGAGCGCTGCGCCGCCCATCTTGCAGCGATGGGATCGGCGCTCGGTGAGATGCGCGTCGCCATGACCGCGGCCGAGGCTCGGCCCGGCGAGCCGTATTGGGAGAACCTGTGGATGGGCGGGATGGACGCAGCCTCGCTGTCCTACTTCCTGGCAGCACGCAACCCGGCCCGCTACGTCGAGATCGGATCGGGCATGTCGACGCGCTGGGCCCGGCACGCCATCCGCACCCACGGGCTGCGCACCGAGATCGTCTCGATCGACCCGATGCCGCGGACGGAGATCGCCGGACTCTGCGACGTGCAGCTGCGACGTCCGCTTGAGCAAGCCGACCTCTCCATCTTCGCCGAGCTGGAAGCCGGCGACGTGGTGCTCATGGACGGCTCCCACCGGGCCTTCCAGAACTCCGACGCCACCGTCTTCGTCCTCGACGTGCTGCCGCAGCTGGCCTCCGGCGTGTTGGTGGGAATCCACGACGTGACGCTGCCGCACGACTATCCGCCGGCATGGCGATCGCGGTTCTACAGCGAGCAGTACCTGCTGGCCGCCTACCTGCTCGGCGGAGCGGGCGTGCAGATCGAGCTGCCCTGCTACTTCGCCGAAACCGATCCCCACCTTGGAGGTCTGTGGCGGCGGGCATGGACCGCCGCCGGCCTGGAGCCGATCGACTCAGGCGGACAGGCCTTCTGGATGCACAAGCGATAAGGACGGAGAGGGCGGGATTCGAACCCGCGATGGAGCGTGAACCCCATACTCGCTTAGCAGGCGAGTGCCTTCAGCCACTCGGCCACCTCTCCCGTGGGAGAAGGCCAGTCTAGAGGCTCGCGCCCGCGGGCGTGCGGAGGTCGGGGCCGCGCTCCGGCGCGGAGCGGTTAGCATCGGAGCGCCGCGTCTCGGAGGGGTGGCAGAGCGGTTGAATGCACCGGTCTTGAAAACCGGCATGGGCGAGAGTCCATCGAGGGTTCGAATCCCTCCCCCTCCGCTCGACCGCCCGACCGTCCGGCGCCGGGACGGCGGACCGCTGGTAGATTCGGACGCCTCGATCGTCCGGCTTTCGGAGCGTCTGGAATGCGACCGCGTCTGTCCTGGCTGAAGCGTCCCGCCGCACGTCGCGCCGCGCTGCTCGGCGTCGCGCTCGCCCTGACCTACACCGCGGGCGCCTGGGCGATCTCGGCGCCGATCCACATCGCCGGCACGGGTGGGGACGGCGTCTTCATCCGCCCGACGCCCGACACGTCGCAGCCAGCCGTGGGCTGGATGCCCGAAGGGGCGAGCCCCGACTACCACTGCTTCACGTACGGCCAGATGATCATCAACGTGAACGTCTGGTTCAACGTGACCTACAACGGCGTCACGGGCTACTACGCCTCCTACTACGACGACAGCTCCTACCACTCCGAGACGGAGCTGACGTCGAGATACGGGATCCCGAAGTGCGGCGACCCCGCGCCCACGCCGACGCCGACGCCGACGCCGACACCTACACCGACTCCCACCCCGACCCCGGTCCCTCCCTCAGGCGACAGCGGATCCTCATCCGTGTACTCGATCGTCGACGCCGACGGTGGCGTCTACTTCCGCAACTCGCCGAGCTGGGGCGACACGCCGCGGACCCCCGGCGTCGGCGTCTACAGCGGCGACCGCGTACAGGAGATCTGCGGACAGTTCGGCGAAGCCGTCGGCCCGTACGCCAATCGATGGTGGAGCTACGTCCAGAACCTGACGCGTCCGAATGCCGGGCGCGGGTGGGTCAACGCCCACTTCATCGACGACGGCGCGGCGGCGAGCACGCCGTCCTCAGGCGAGCCGACGTGCGGGCTGAGCACGCCGGGGGCCGGCAACGCCGGCAGTGGGCAGGGGTCGAGACCGTCAGCTCCGGAGCCCGCCATCTCCGAGTCGGTCTTCTTCTCGCCCAACGAGCTGGAAAACGCCCTCGGAGGACGGTTTGGAGTCGGCTATCACGAGCTTCGCTTCAGCCAGTGGCGGTCCTCGCCGGAGTGCGATCCGTCGCGCGCGATCTCGGCAGTCGTCGCGCTCGGATCGAACGTGCACACCCTCGCCGGCTGGAGCAGAGGCCGCTTGGGCCCGATGTACGCCCTTACGTCGTCAGCGCTGCGTGCACAAATCCATCGCGTCGTGCTGTTCGACCCCGGCAACACCGACGACTTCAGCAGCTCGTGCGATTCCGCACCGAGCATGAACATCAACGCCGTCCTTGCGCGATGGGTGGGATCCGATCCCCAGAACCAACTGGTCGTGCTGACCGGTGCTGCGAGCGAGGACAAGACTGGCGGCGAGCACGGTCGCTCGACCTTCTCGGGGCTCTGGCACTGGTACTTCGCAGGCATCTGGAATCAGCCCTATGCGCATCAGGTACAGGTATGCGACTACGACGAGATGGAGCATGAAGCGGTCCTGCGGGACTTCGCATGGATCGTCGACACGCCGCCGCACAACTGCCCTGGCGCGCCGTGGGATCCGAATCCCACGCCCTGGAATCCGTAGCGCTATGCAGGTCCGGGCCTCGCCTCGGGCATCAGGAGAAAGACATCGACGGTCTTCACCTGCCGTCGGCGGAACAGGAAGTCTGTCTCGACCGTGCGTCCGCGGCGGTGTGAGCGAAGCGCGCACAGCACGATCGCGTCGCCGTGCCGCCCGCGAAAGCAGCGCGCGTGACGGTACGCCCGCCTGACCGCCGCAACCGACGACCCCGGGCCCACGCCCGCGCGTGTCCGCTGGCGGCGGGACGTGGTCCAGATGTCGTTCACGCGGCGTCGGTGGTCGAAGCCGACGCGCCCGTGCAGCGGGGCGCCGTACGCCCACGCCGGCGGGATGACGCGATCGGGCCGGCCGAGCACGCGGCGCACGTGCCGCTGGCCGTCGCCGATCCTCACCCCGGCGATCCCCTGGCCGATGACGATGCGCGCCTGTGCCGGCACCGCGCCGACCGTGGCGGTCAGCCCGACCGCGGCGGCGACGCACAACGTCCTCAACGACATGCGGCGCAAGCTACCGCGCTCCGGTGCGTCACGCGCCGCCCGCCTCACCCCATCGACCCGTCGCCCTGCGGGTCCGTCCGCTCCTCCATCGACGCGCCCTCGGTGACGGTGCGCGCGGGGATGCGGCGGGGCGCGTAGTAGCGACTCAGCCACGCGGCGAGCCCGTCCAGTCCCGGCAGCAGGATCCGCTCGGTCACGTTCGCCTGGTCGAGCCGCGCGCGCACGGCCTCCTTCACGTCGGGCGGCAGCCGCCATGCGTGCCACACCTCCGGGTGCCCGTCCAGCCACTCGTCCATCTGACAGCGCACGTCGGTGATGACCGACAGCACCGCCGCCTGGTTGACGATCCGCTCGTCGAGCGACGGCGGCTCGAAGAAGAGCGCGAACGCGTCGCCGTCCTCGCCGGACAGCACCTCCAGCTCCGCCAGCCCCGGCGCGTGCGCGGCCAGCAGCTCCGTCGTGAACAGCACCGACCCCTCGCGCTCCAGCGCGTCGCGCAGCGACGCCGGCAGCAGCCGATGCACCGCGTCGATGTCGACCGCCCACAGGACCGCGTCGTGCTCCGCCCAGGCGCTCGTCGCGAAGTGCAGCGCGACCTGCGGCGAGTAGGTCCAGTCGAGCAGCCGCGTCGGCAGCCCGTGGTGCTGCGCCAGCGCGAGCCAGTCCCACAGCGTCGGCCCCGGCGTCTCGCGGTGCGCGTACTTGCGGAAGTTGCGGATCAGGTGGCGCTCCACCTGCGGGTGCTACTCGCCGAGCCGCGACAGGCGCGAGACGTTTGCGCGATCCGCGCGTGCGAGCCCGCGGAACACGAGCGCCGGGTGCACGTGCCGCCCCGCGCTGCGCGCGCCCGCCTCGTCAATCGCCTCGTCGAGCTCGCGCCAGGAATCGACCGTCTCGATCCGCATCGCCCACCTATTGCCCGCGCGGGGCCGTCCGAACCCGTCTTCATGCTTCCGCGCCATGAGCTGGCACCAGCGCCGCCTCGCCGCTTTTGACCTGGAGACGACGGGAATCGACAGCGAGTCGGACCGCATCGTCACGGCCGCGGTGAGCCTCGTCGGCGACGGCCGGCCGCCTGTGTTCCACGCCTGGCTGCTCGACCCCGGCATACCGATCCCGGCCGGCGCGTCGGCCGTCCACGGCATCACGACCGAGCGTGCGCGGGCCGAAGGGAGGCAGCCGCCGGAGGCGGTCGAGGAGATCGTGACGCTGCTCGCCGAGCAGCTGCTGCAGGGGATCCCGGTCGTCGCTTTCAACGCCCGCTTCGACCTCACCTGCCTCGACCGCGAAGCGCGCCGCCACGGCATCGCCCCGCTGGTCGAGCGCGTCGGCGGCGCGGACGGGATGCTCGTGGTCGACCCGTACGTGCTCGACAAGCAGGTCGACCGCTTCCGCAAGGGCAAGCGCACGCTCGGCGCCGTCTGCGCGCACTACAACGTGCCGCTCGACGAGGCGCACGCCTCGCACGCCGACGCGCTCGCGGCGGCGCGGGTGGCGTGGCGGCTCGGGCAGGCGTTCGAGCAGCTGCGCTGCGACCTGCGCGCGCTGCACGAGCAGCAGATCGCGTGGGCCGCGGAGCAGGCCGCCTCGTTCGAGGACTACCTGCGCCGCAACGGCAGAGACGAGCGGATCGAGCAGGCGTGGCCGATCGTGCCGGTCGCCGACGACGCGCCCGAGGCGCCGCTGCCGCTGGCGGCGTAGGCGCGAGCCGGCCGCCGTCGCCGCGGCCGGCCGCGGCGACCCTCAGGCCGCCGCGGCCGCTCTCTGCACCACGGATCCGATGAACTCCGTCAGCAGCCGCTCGACCGTCTCCGGCGCGTCGGCGTAGGGCCAGTGCCCGCTCGCGGGCAGCACGTGCACGTCGGCGGAGGGGAACGCGTCGCGCTGGCGCGGCGCCATCTCCGCCGGCAGGTACGCGTCGTGCTCGCCCCAGATCACGAGCGCCGGGATGTCCTTCGAGCGCATGTACTCGGCGAACGCATCGCCGGCGGCGCCCGGGTCGTCGGTCGCGCGGTAGAGCGCGAGCACCGCGCGCCGCGTGCGCTTGTCGTAGTGGTCGTACATCTGGTCCACGAACGCGCGCGGCAGCCCGCGCGGCTCGTTGCGGTTGAGCAGGAAGCGGAACGCGCGCCGCGTCGCCGTCGCCTGGAACAGCTCGCCGAGCAGCGGCGTGCGCCACAGCCGCGCGAGCCGGTGCCATCTGTAGCCGGGCAGGATGCCGGTGTCGATCAGCGTGACGCTCGCGACCTGGTCGGCGTGCATCGCCGCCCACACGAGCCCGATCGGCCCGCCGAAGTCGTG
>JBQCIQ010000203.1:0-4363 GCA_051953595.1 Conexibacter sp.
GCCGGCGCCACCTCGACCTCCTCAGCATCTCCGAGCGAGCGTTGGGTGAACGTCGAGAACCACCGCAACGACTCGATCTCGTCGCCGAAAAGGTCGACGCGCACGGCGCGGTCCTCGGTGGCGGGGAATACGTCGAGCAGCCCGCCACGAATCGCGAACTGTCCGCGATCCTCCACCTGCTCGACCCGTTCGTAGCCGGCGGCGACGAGGTCGGCGGCGCACTCGTCGAGGTCGAGAAGGTCGCCTCTTCTGAGCGTGAAGCCGTGCGGGCGCAGTCTCGGGTCGGGGACCTTCTCCGACAGCGCGACGGCGCTGACCACGACGACGGGCGCGCCGTGCTCCGCGTCGTCCTCCCCGAGCAGCGCGTCGAGCGCGGCGACGCGCAGGCCGACGAGATGGGGCGGCGGGGCGAGGTGCGACTCGTACGTGACGCCGCGGCTCGGGTAGAAGCGCACGCGGCGCGGGGCAAGCCAGGTTCTCAGGTCCGCCGCGAGGTCGCGCGCGTGGCGGTCGTCGCCGGCGACCACGAGCAGGGGTCTCGCCGGATCCTCGTTGGCAAGCGCGGCAATGACGTAGGGCTTGAGGGAGAGGCTGACGAACGCGCGGCCGCCGTCTCTCGCAAGCGCGGTCGTGGCGGGGTCGTCGGCGACGTAGGCGAGAAGGGGGCTGAGCATGGGAGCGGGCACGCAGAACGGCCGCGCAGCGGGTGCGCGGCCTCTTGCGGTTTGAGTGTACGTGCGTGCGTTCCGCTCCTGCGGCCTCGTCGCCCGTCGGGTGTCTGTTGGCCACGAGGGGGCGAGCAGCGGGGTCCGCGTCCCGGCCACGGTGGCGCTCAACGGCCGCCGATCCCCGGCCCACCATGCACCGGAACGAAGTCTGGTCATCTATGGGCGTATACGACGCATAGATGACCAGAGTTCCGGCTGAGGGGAGCGCAGGGCCGATGGCGCAACCACTCCCTCCCCCTCCTGGCCAACGAGCGGAGCGGCGCAGAGCGCGGACGCCCGAGCGGAGCTACGAAGCCGCGAGCGAACGCGAGCCGAGCACGATCGACTCCGCCACGTCGGCGGCGTCGGCCACCAGCGCCTCGACGTCGGCCTTCGGCTCGCGGAACTTCCCGAGCACGTACGCGGCCACCCGGTCGGGGTCGGTCGTCGGCGGCCGATCCACCCCGATCCGCACGCGGGCGAAGTCGGCCGAGCCCAGCTCGCGCTTCAAGGACTTCAGTCCGTTGTGGCCTGCCAGGCCGCCGCCGAGCCGCGCGCGGATGTCGCCGAACGGCAGGTCGATCTCGTCGTGCAAGACGAGGACACGGTCCAGCGGGACTCTCAGCGCGCCCCGCGCCGGCCCGACCGAGCGGCCGGCCTCGTTCATGTACGTCTGCGGCAGCAGCACCGCGACGTGCGGGCGCTCGGCGCCAACGTCCGGCAGGCCGACGCGGCCGTCCGCGATCAGGCCCGCGTACTTCTTCTTCGCGCGCGGGAGCTGCCACCGCGCGGCCAACACGTTGGCAACCTCGAAGCCGATGTTGTGGCGCGTGCCGGCGTACTCGGCGCCGGGGTTCCCCAGCCCGACGATCAGCCAGTCGGCGCGCGCCGCTCCAGGCAGGCGCACCGCGAGGAAGCGGCTACTCGCCGCCTTCGGAGGACTCGCCGTCGGCGGAGCCCTCGGCCTCGCCGCCGCCCTCGCCGACGACCTCGGTCTCCGTCTCGAGCTCGTCGCTCGGCTCGGCCGAGAGGCGCGGCGGGGTGACCGTCACGACGACCGTCTCCGGATCGTCGAGCAGCGTCACGCCGGACGGGGCGGTGACGGCGTCAAGCGTGATCGTGTCGCCGATCTCGGCGTTCGAGACGTCGAGCTCGATCGTGTCTGGGATCTCGTTCGGCAGCGCCTCGATGTTCAGCTCGCGCGTGACCTGCTCCAGCACGCCGCCGGCCTTGACGCCGGGAGCGTCCTCGGCGCCCGTCAGCTCCAGCACGACGACGGCGCCGATCTTCTGTCTGAGGTCGACGCGCAGCAGGTCGACGTGCATCGTGTCGCCCGTGACCGGGTGGCGCTGCTGGTCCTTCAGCACGACCGGCGTCGCGCCGTCGCCCTCGACGGTGAGCGAGATAACGGCGCCGCCGTGGGCGAGCGCGTTGCGGAGCGTGCGCGCGTCAACCTGGAAGGCGAGCGGCTCGCCCTCGCCCCCGTAGACGACGCCCGGGACGAGCCCGGTGCGGCGCAGGCGGCGGTTTGCGCGGGAGCCCTCGACGGAGCGAGGGCTGACGGTAAGTGTGGTTGTGTCGTCGGCCATGAGCGGCGACGCAGCTTAGCGCAAACCCTGCGCAGCCCGACGCGTGGCGCTACGCTGGACTCATGGGAGACGAGACGCTTCTCGTCGCATTGCTGGGTGGGCTGCATCTGCTCGGCTTCGGCTTCGCGGCCGTGCTGCTGCTGCCGCTCCTGCGTGACGAACGGATCGTTCCGATCGCGCGCGGCGAGGACGAGGACAACAGAGGCGGCGGCAACGACCGCGTCCAGCCGCTCCCGCGTCCCGGTCCACGTGGCGGCGGGATTCCGCTGCCCGACGCCGTCCCTGCGCGCGTGCGTCTGCGCGAGCCCGCGCGCCTCGCGGACCTGCTCCCGCCGCCGCGCCGGCGCCGCGAGCACACGCCGCTGCCGTCGCCGACGCGCACGCCGGCACGCGGCCGCTGAGCGCGCCGGTCAGCGCCGCGTCACGTACTGATGCACCTTCGCCTGCTCCTGCGCGAGCACGGTGAAGGCGGGCTTCTTCGACCAGTCGAGCCGCACGAGGCCCTTCTGGTGCAGCGGCGGCTGGCCCCACGGATTCCCGCCGCCCCAGAACGGCCGCACGCGGAACTCCTGCAGCGCCCAGTAGACGCTCCCGGTGAGCCACGGCTTCGTCGCGAACACGCCGAGGTGGAAGCGCACGAAGTCTTCTTGGAAGGCGTACGTGCCCTTCTCCTCCTCGGGCCCGTCGCGGTTCGCCTCCGCGCCGTACTCGGTCACCGCGAGCGCCTTGTGCGGGTAGCAGCGGCGCAGGGCGTCGAGGAAGGCCGACAGCTGGTCGCGGTCGGCGATGTTGCCGCCGAAGCCGGTGTACCAGCCGAAGTAGTCGTTCATGCCGAGCAGGTCGATCGGCGCGTACGCGGTCTGGCACGGCGTCTCCGGGTGGCCGGCGAACGCGAGCGCGACCGGCCGCGTCGGATCGAGCTGCTTCGCGAGCGTCGCCGCCGCGCTGATGTAGGACGCCTGGTTGGGGCCGGCGTCGCTCGCCATCTCGTTGCCGACCGACCAGGCCGCGACCGACGGGTGGTTGCGGTTGGCGAGGATGTTGGCTCTCAGCTGGTCGAGCGCGGTCGTGCGGAACAGCGGACGGCCGAGGTCCGCCTCCGGCAGCTGATACGTCGTCGGGATCTCCGACCACAGCAGGATGCCGTTCTGGTCGGCGAGGTCCTGGAAGTCGGGGTCGAGCGGATAATGGGAGCGCAGGAAGGTCGAATGCGACTCCTTCAGCAGCGCGATCACCCGCAGGCGGTCGGCGTGGCTCATCACCGGCCCGTTGGAGAGCGTGTCCTCGTGCAGCGCGACGCCGCGGAAGTGGACGACGGTGTTGCCGTTGAGGATCAGCCGGCCCGATCTGTCGACGGCGAGCGTGCGGATGCCGGTGCGCAGGCGATAGCCGGCGGCCGGGGTCGCCCTCCCTCTGCCGGCGGCGGCGCTCGCCGCGAGCCGCACGTCGTAGAGGTTCGGATGCGTCGGCGACCACAGCCGCGCCCGTCTGACGACGAGCTGGCGCGCGAACGCGGCGCTCGCGCGCGCCGGGATCGCGCGCGTGCCGAAGTCGACCGGCGCGCTGCCGAAGCGGCCGGTGAGGTGCACGAGCTGCGTCGCGTGCGAGAGGTTGCGCACCGCGGCGCTCAGCGTCACGACGGCGGCGCAGCGCGGGCAGCGCAGCTGCGACTGGACCTGGACGTTCTCGATGTCGACACGGTCGACGGCGCGCAGCGAGACCTCGCGCAGGATCCCGCCGTAGTTCCACCACCCGCCCGGCGGCTGCGGGATCTCGCTGGGCGCACCGCTCGGATCGGCTGCCGGACGCCGGTTGTCGACGCGCACGACGAGGCGGTTCACGCCCTTGCGCACGACGTTCGGCAGGTCGAGCTCGAACGGCACGTATCCGGTCACGTGCCGCCCGAGCTGGCGGCCGTTGAGCCACACCGTCGCGCGGTAGTTGACCGACTCGAAGCGGACGATCCACGCGAGTGCTCTGTCGCGCGAGGGCAAGCGGAAGTCCTTGCGGTACCAGGCGACCGAGCCAAGGAAGCTCGTCTGGCTGTCGTCGCCGGCGTTCCACGCG
>JBQCIQ010000204.1:0-25172 GCA_051953595.1 Conexibacter sp.
CGCGGCTCGTGCTGGCGCGATCCAAGCCGCACCGCAAGAGCGTCCGCAGCGGGTGGATCAGGTCGGCACCTTCGCCGCCGCGCGCGAGCGGGTCGAGGATACGCAGGCACAGCGACCTCGCGATCCGCGGCGAGCGCGCGAGCAGCAGCTCCAGCGCATGCGAGGCCGGCGTCAGCACGCCCGTCAGCTGCGCGCGGCGGCCGTGGTTGACGAGCAGCTGCAGCTCCTCGCGCGCGCACGCAAGCTCGGCGCGCGGGGTCGTCTCGCCGAGCGCGAGCAGCGCCAGCGGCCCCTCGCCGAGGTCGCCGGCGTCCGGGGGCGCGAGCGCGAGTCCGAAGACGCGGTCGCCCTCCGTCACGGCCAGCCGCCCCTCGCCACGCAGGCGCGCAGCGAGCGCTGCGTGGCGCCGCGGCGAGGCGCCGGGGATCGCGGCCGCGAACGGCACGTAGCCGTCGCGCAGCGGGACGTCGAGGCGTCGTGCCAGCTCACGCTCCTCCAGCGTCAGCGGCGTGCCGTCGACGATCCGCTCGACCAGCTCGCGCGCGCCGCGCTCCTCCTCGGAGACGAGCCGCTCGCGCTCGGCGAGGTACGTCTCGGCGACGATCTCGGTCAGCAGGTCGAGGTAGAGCATCAGCAGCTCCGCCGCGTCGAGCAGCACGTCGTGCTCGTCGCGGCCGGCGTTGCGGCGCAGGATCTGCCAGCCGAGCCGGCCGGCGATGCGGTAGGCGTGCAGCAGGTCCTCGAGCGGGACGCCGGCGTCGGCGCGGGTGCGCACCGACTCGCGCAGCTCCTCCAGCGCCGCCGGCTCCGGTTCGCCTCCCGAGCTCAGCCACTGATGCCACAGGCGCAGATTGCGCTTGCAGGTATCGAGCACGCCCGCCTCCGAGGCCTCCTCGGAAAGGCGCTCGTAGCTTGCGATCTGCTTGCGCATCTCGGCCAGCATCTCGTGCGCCGCCTCGGCGCGGCCGATCCGCGCGACGAGGTCCACGACCTGCCGATGACTGGCGAAGCGCTGCTGGCGTTCAGGCCACTGGAGCACCATACCTCGGGCGCCCTACCGAACGTTGCCGTTCAGGATCGTGCGCGTGCACGACGACGCCGCCGGACGTGGCGGCTAGGGTCGTCCACCGCACGTGTGCAACACGAACAAGGGGGAGACACACGATGCGCAAGACCCTGCTCGCCGTCGCGCTCGCGACGGTCGCGCTGCTGGCGCCGGCCGCATCCAGCGCCTTCGCGCACGATCCAATCCTCTTCGTCCACGGCTGGACGGAGAGCGAATCGCTCTGGTCGACGATGATCAGAAACTTCGAAAGAGAAGGCTGGACCAGAGCCGAGCTGAACAACTGGAGATACAACACGTCCCAGTCGAACGTCAGAACGGCGAGCGAAGTCGCAAGAAAGGTCGAAGAAATCAGGAGCAGGACGGGCGCCGCGAAGGTCGACATCATCAGCCACTCGATGGGCGGCCTGAACACCCGCTACTACCTGAAGAACCTCGGCGGCACGGAAAAGGTCGACGACTGGGTCTCGCTCGGCGGCCCGAACCACGGCACGACGACGGCGAACTTCTGCTTCGAAGAATCGTGCGTCGAGATGCGGATCGGCTCCGCGTTCCTGACGAGACTGAACGAAGGCGACGAGACGCCGGGCACCGTGAACTACGGCACCTGGTGGTCAAGCTGTGACGAAATCATCAATCCGGACGAATCGGTGCTTCTCTCCGGCGCGACGAACAACGCCGCCGGCTGCGTCACCCACACTGGGCTGACGACGAACAGCACCGTCTTCGCCGGCGTGCGCGAATTCGTCAGATAGCGCGCACGCAGCACCGCCACATCGGGGGCGCACGAGGCCGGCCGCCTGGGGGAGGCGCGCCGGCCTCGCGTCTTCACACGACAAAGCTTGGAGAGTTCACGATGCGCAAGACACTGGTCGCCGTCGCGCTCGCGCTGGTCGCGCTGCTCGCGCCCGCCGCCGCGAACGCGGTCGCACACGACCCGATCCTGTTCGTCCACGGCTGGAACGGGAGCGAATCGAACTGGTCCACGATGATCAGAAACTTCGAAAGAGAAGGCTGGACCAGAGAAGAGCTCAACAACTGGAGATACAACACCTCGCAGTCGAACGTGAGAACGGCGAGCGAAGTGAAGACGAAGGTCGAAGAAATCCTCAGAAGGACGGGCGCGGCGAAGGTCGACATCATCGCTCACTCGATGGGCAGCCTGAACACCCGCTACTACCTGAAGAACCTTGGCGGGACCGAAAAGGTCGACGACTGGGTCTCGCTCGGCGGCCCGAATCACGGCACGACGACGGCGAACACCTGCTCGGAAACGTCATGCGTCGAGATGCGCATCGGCTCCGAATTCCTCACCAGACTCAACGAAGGTGACGAGACTCCGGGAACGGTGAACTACGGCACGTGGTGGTCGGAATGCGACGAATTCATCAACCCGGATGAATCCGTCCTGCTCACCGGCGCGACGAACCACGCCGCCGGCTGTCTCGGACACATAGCGCTGCTGTCCGACGGCACCGTCTTCGCCGGCGTGCGCGAATTCGTCAGATAGCGCACGCGAACAGCGCGAGGGGGAAGACCGGGGCCGGCGTGTGGTGAGACGCGCCGGCCCCGCGTCGTTCTACGCCTCGCGGCGTACCCGGACGCCGCGACCGGGAACGATCGTCACGCCCGTCGCGCGCACCGGCTCCGGCCGGCGGTCCGCGAGCCGCAGCGGCGTACGCGCGAGCACGCGCAGGATCGTCGCCATCTCGAACTGCGCGAAGCTCGCGCCGATGCAGCGGCGCACGCCGCCGCCGAACGGCAGCCACGCGTACGGCGGCACCTCCTCGGCCCCCGGCAGGAAGCGCTCGGGCCGGAAGCGCGCCGGCTCGGGGTAGACGTCCTCGCGGTGGTGCGTGACGACCATCGCGACGGCGAGGTCGGTGCCGGCGGGGAGCGCGTGCGGACCGATCTGCACCGGCTCCGTCACCGTCCGTCCGACGACCGGCACGACCGGCCGGATCCGCAGCGTCTCTCTGATCACCGCGTCGAGGTAGGCGGGGTCGTCGTCGGCGTGCAGCCGCGCCAGCACGGCCGGGTTGCGCTGGAGCAGGTCGACCGCCCAGGTCAACGCGGTCGCGGTCGTCTCGTGGCCGGCGAGCACGAGGGTCGCGAGGTGGTCGCGGATCTCGGCGTCGCCCATCGGCGTCCCGTCCTCGTGCTCGGCCTCGACGAGCATCGAGAGGATGTCGTTGCGCCGCGCACGCTCCTCTGGCGCCATCGCGCGCCGCTCGGCGATCTCGGCGTAGAGCAGCGCGTCGACGGCCTCGCGCCGCGCCGCGAACGTCGCCTGCGGGCGCAGCGGACCGACGTCGCGGTGCAGCACCGCGCCCCAGAAGACCAGGTTGCGGCTGCTGCGCACGAGCAGCGGCAGCAGGCGGCGCAGCTCCTCCTTGCGCGCGGGGTCGGCGATCCCGAAGACGACCTCGAGGATCACCGCGAGCGTCAGCCGCTCCATCCGCTCCTGCAGACGGAACGGCGTGCCGCTCGGCCAGCTCGCGACCTCGCGCTCGGCCAGCTCCGCGATCAGGTCGGCGTACGCGCGCAGCCGCTCGCCGTGGAATGGCGGCAGCAGCAGCTTGCGCTGCTCCATGTGCGGGGCGCGATCGAGCGCGAGCAGCGACCAGGGCCCCAGCACCGGCCGGATCGACGCGTTCGCGAGGCCGGCGTGGAAGACCTGCGCGTCGCCGGTGACGATCGGCTTGATCAGCTCCGGCGAGCTGAACACGACCGAGGTGCCGAAGCCGGGACTGACGACCGTGAAGGGCTCGCCGCAGCGACGGTGGACCGCCAGCGTGCTGCCGATGGGATCGCGTGCGAACAGCAGCGCCTGCACGATGCCGGGGGTACGCGGCCCGGGCGGCAGCACGCGCCGCGGCGGCCGGGGCGGGACGGCGATCGTCGGGTCGAGGGCGGTGGCGCGCATCTGGCTGGTCAGCCAGCTTACGCCACCACCTCGCGCAGCCGGCCGGTCTCGACCTCGTAGACGAAGCCGCGCACCGCGTCGACGTGCGGCAGGAAGGGCGAGGAGCGCACGCGCGCGACCGCGCGCCGCACGTCGGCCTCGATCTCGTTGAAGCTCGTCGTCTGCCACGCGGGGCGCACGCCGGTCTCGGCCTCCAGCTCCTCCGCGAACGCGTCCTCCGCGAACGTGCGCATGCCGCAGTCGGTGTGCAGGATCACGATCACCTCCCGCGTGCCGAGCTTGCGCTGCGAGACGACGAGCGAGCGCAGCGCGTCGTCGTTCGCGACGCCGCCGGCGTTGCGGATCACGTGCGCGTCGCCCTCCGCCAGCCCGAGCATCCGGTGCGGGTCGATCCGCGCGTCCATGCACGTCAGCACGGCCACCGGCTTGACCGGCCGCGATCTCAGCTCGCCGTGCGCGAAGCCCTCCGCGTAGCGGGCGTTGCTCTCCAGCAGCTCGTCGGTGACGCTCACGGCGCGCAACCTACCGCGCAGCGCGGCGCGCCAATCGCGCGGCCAGCTCCTGCAGTCCCCAGCGCCCCCAGGCGGCGCTCACGTCGACCACGCCGGCGAGGAAGAAGCCGACCGGACCGGTCACCAGGCGGGAGGCGAGGGGCGGGCGGCTGGCGCGCACGCCGCCACGGTATCGTTCGCGCCCCCGATGGCCTCCCCCGTGAAGACCAGCGTCACCGAGCTGCCCGAGTCGCGCGTGCGCGTCGACGCCGAGGTCCCCGCGGCCGAGGTCGAGAGACGCGTCGCGCAGACCGCCAGACGGCTCGCGCGCGACACGCGCGTGCCCGGCTTCCGCAAGGGGAAGGTGCCGCCGCCCGTCTTCATCCGCCGCGTCGGCCGCGAGTACGTGCTCGACGAGGCGATCCGCAGCTCGATCGGCGGCTGGTACGCCGACGCGATCGGCGAGGCGAAGATCAGCCCGATCGGCGAGCCGAAGCTCGACCTCGGCGACCTGCCGGGCGAGGGCCAGCCGCTGTCGTTCTCGTTCGAGATCGGCGTGCGCCCCACCGCCAGACTCGGCGACTACCTCGGCCTGGAGGTTCCCAAGCGCGCGCCCGACGCGGACGAGGAGCGCGTCGCGCACGAGCTGGAGCACCTGCGCGAGCACCTTGCGAGATTGGAGACGGCCGAGCGCGCCGCGAGCGAGGGCGACTTCGTCGTGATCGACTACAAGGGCTCGATCGACGGCGAGCCGTTCGAGGGCGGCGAGGGCCACGACCAGCTCGTCGAGCTGGGCGGCGGGCGCCTGATCCCCGGCTTCGAGGAGCAGCTGATCGGCGCGAGCGCGGGGGAGGGGCGCACGATCGACGTGACGTTCCCGGACGACTACGGCGCCGACCATCTCGCCGGCAGACCGGCTCAGTTCGCGATCTCCGTCAAGGAGGTGCGCGAGAGAGTCCTCCCCGAGCTGGACGACGAGCTGGCCGCCGACGCCGCCGGCTTCGACACGCTCGACGAGCTGCGCGAGGACATCCGCAGACGGATCGCCGAGCAGGAGGAGAGAGCGGTCGAGGCGGAGTTCCGCGAGGCGGTGCTCGACGCGGCGGTCGAGAACGCCACCGTCGAGGTGCCCGAGGCGCTTGTCGATGCGCGCGCGGTCGAGCTGTGGGACCAGATGCTGCACTCGCTGAGCCATCGCGGCCTCTCGAAGGAGGCCTATCTGCAGATCTCGGGCAGAAGCGAGACGGAGATCCTTGACGAGGCGAAGCCGGACGCCGAGCGCGCGCTCAAGCGCGAGGCGGTGCTGGCCGCCGTCGTCGCCGCCGAGCGCATCGAGCCGACCGACGAGGAGCTCGCCGAGGCGCTTGCTCCGACCGCCGCGCGCGAGGGACAGCAGCCGGCGAAGCTGCTGGAGCGGGTGCGCAAGGCTGGCACGTTCGACGCGCTGCGCGACGACGTCGCAACGCGCAAGGCGATGGACCTCCTGGCCGAGAAGGCCAAGCCGGTCGCCCCCGGCGCGAGACCGGCGAGAGCCGCCAGAAGAGCGGCCAGAGCGGCGAGAAGACCAGCCGCCAGAAGAGCCGCGAGAGCGGCCGCCAGAAGAGCTTAAGCAGCTCTTCCGCAGCTCCTCCGCGCTTCCTGCGCACCCCGTTGGCCGCCCGAGGGCGGTTGCTAGACTCGCCCCACCCGGACGGGCTGAACGCACTCGGCTCCGCGCCGGCAGGATTCGAGCCGAGGAAGCGAAACAAAGCGAGGACTATGAGCCCCCTGGTACCGATGGTCGTGGAGCAGACGTCGCGCGGCGAGCGCGCGTTCGACATCTACTCGCGTCTGCTGAACGAGCGGATCATCTTCCTCGGCACGCCCGTCGACGACCAGATCGCGAACCTGATCGTGGCCCAGCTCCTGCACCTGGAGTCCGAGGACCCCGACAAGGACATCTCGCTCTACATCAACTCGCCGGGCGGCTCCGTTTACGCCGGGCTGGCGATCTACGACACGATGCAGTTCATCAAGCCCGACGTGCAGACGATCTGCGTCGGCATCGCGATGTCGATGGGCGCGCTGCTGCTGTCCGGCGGCGCGAGAGGCAAGCGCATGGCGCTCCCGAACGCCAAGATCCTGATCCACCAGGTCAGCTCGTCCTTCCAGGGCCAGGCGACCGACATCGAGATCCACGCGAGAGAGATCATCGACATCCGCCGCCGACTCGACGAGATCATCGCCCACCACACGGGTAAGCCGGTGGAGGAGGTCAAGGGCGACACGGAGCGCGACTACTTCATGAGCTCCGAGGAGGCGAAGGACTACGGCATCATCGACCGGGTGATCGCCCAGCACTAAGGTCGAGGTCGGCACCTGCCGACCACAGGAAGAGCGACATGGCACGCCCCACCGACACGAACGAACAGCTCCTCTGCAGCTTCTGCGGCAAGTCGCAGCGCCAGGTCAAGAAGCTGATCGCCGGACCGGGCGTCTACATCTGCGACGAGTGCATCGATCTCTGCAACGAGATCATCGACGAGGAGCTGACCGCTCCGCCGACGTTCGACCTCGAGCACCTGCCGAAGCCGCGCCAGATCTACGACGTGCTCAACGAGTACGTCGTCGGTCAGGAGGAGGCCAAGCGCACGCTCTCGGTGGCGGTCTACAACCACTACAAGCGCGTCCAGATGCTGCAGTCGGACGACGACGACATCGAGCTGCAGAAGTCGAACATCCTGCTGCTCGGGCCGACCGGCTGCGGCAAGACGCTGCTCGCGCAGACGCTCGCGCGGATCCTCAACGTGCCGTTCGCGATCGCCGACGCGACCGCGCTCACGGAGGCCGGCTACGTCGGCGAGGACGTCGAGAACATCCTGCTGAAGCTGATCCAGGCGGCCGACTACGACGTCAAGAAGGCCGAGACGGGGATCATCTACATCGACGAGGTCGACAAGATCGCGCGCAAGGCCGACAACCCGTCGATCACGCGCGACGTCTCCGGCGAGGGCGTGCAGCAGGCGCTGCTGAAGATCCTGGAGGGAACCACCGCCTCGGTGCCGCCGCAGGGTGGTCGCAAGCACCCGCACCAGGAGTTCCTGACGATCGACACGACGAACATCCTGTTCATCTGCGGCGGCGCGTTCGCGGCGCTCGACAACGTGATCGAGCGGCGCATCGGCAAGCAGGGGATCGGCTTCGGCGCCGCGATGGAAGAGGTCGTCGAGTTCGACCCCGGCAACATCTTCGAGCAGTGCCTGCCGGAGGACCTGGTGCAGTACGGGCTGATCCCCGAGTTCATCGGCCGCCTGCCGGTGATGTCGGCGGTCCACCAGCTCTCGCGCGCGGAGCTGATGACGATCCTCACCGAGCCGCGCAACGCGCTCGTGAAGCAGTTCCAGCGCTTCTTCCAGTTCGACGGGATCGAGCTGGTGTTCGCGGAGGAGGCGTTGGTCTCCGTCGCCGACAAGGCGCTGGAGCGCGAGACCGGCGCCCGCGGCCTGCGCTCGATCATCGAGGAGGTCCTGCTGGAGGTGCAGTTCGAACTGCCCTCCCGCCGCGACGTGAAGAAGTGCGTCGTGACGAAGGAGACGATCGACAAGGGCCATCCGCCCACGCTCGTCACCGAGGCCGCCCCGCCGGAAGCCGCCGACGACGACGGCGACCTCAGCGAGCAGTCGGCCTAAGGCCGCCCGTCCTCGGCGTGCCGGTACGCCTGGCGCGCAGGTCGCCTCTCGCCGGAGCGGCCGGTCGTGAAGCCGCGCCTGCGCCTCGTCGCGCCACCGGGATCCGCGGAAGCCTCTCCCGGCAAGAGCGCCCGCGCGCGGCTGATTCGGCGCCTCTGGCGCACGCTGCTCATCGATGAGCGCGAACCGGGCCGACGTCAGCGAATGGTGATCGTCAGCTCTCTCAGCGTCTGGCCACCCCGCCGCTGGATGGCTGAAACGACGTTGCTCATCACAGAGGCGAGCCCGTCGAGACTGCCATGCCGCTCCCAGATCGCCTCTCTCGGCGTGCCGACGGAGCGGAATCCGGCGTCTCTGAGCAGGCCTCGGATGGCCCCACGTGTGCTGCGGCTGACGGGACGCTGATCTGCAGCGTCCCAAAACGAGTAGTGGACGGTGGTCGTCACGGCAGCCTCCTCGCGCTCGATCGCCCGGGCGTTCGATCGTACTGAGACGTGCAGCGCAGACGCCCGAGCAGCCGCGCGCGGGCGCTCTCGCTGGGAGAGGCTTCTGCGGACGACCCGCGCGCCGGCGTACCCGCCCGCGCCAGGGCCGCGGCAATACACTTGCGCCTTCATGTCGACGCTGGAGCAGCGAACCCGTTACGACGCCGCGGAGGTGGAGCCGCGGATCGTCAGACGGTGGCTCGACTCCGGCCTCTTCCACGCCGAGCCCGAGGGCGACGCGGGGGACAACTACTCGATCGCCGTCCCGCCGCCGAACGTCACCGGCGCGCTGCACATGGGCCATGCGCTCAACGGCTCGATCCAGGACGTCCTGATCCGCTATCACCGCGCGCGCGGCAAGCGCACGAAGTGGATCGCCGGCACCGACCACGCCGGCATCGCGACGCAGAAGCAGGTCGAGAAGCGCCTCGCCGAGGAGGGCACGAGCCGTCAGGAGCTCGGTCGCGAGGCGTTCGAGGCGCGCGTGTGGGAGTGGCGCACGGAGTTCGGCGGCACGATCATCGAGCAGTTCCAGCGCCTCGGCGCCTCGCTCGACTACGACGACGAGCGCTTCACGCTCGACGCCGGCTACCACGAGGCGGTCCTGAAGGTCTTCGTCGACCTCTACGAGAAGGGCTGGATCTACCGCGACAACTACATGGTCAACTGGGACCCCGGCTCCGGCTCGGCGATCTCCGACCTGGAGGTCGAGGACCGCGAGGTCGTCGACCAGCTGACCTACATCGCCTATCCGGTCAAGGACTCCGCCGAGGCGATCACGGTCGCGACGGTCCGCCCGGAGACGATGCTCGCCGACACCGCCGTCGCGGTGAACCCGCACGACGATCGCTACCGGCACCTGATTGGGAGAACCGCGATCCTGCCGCTCGTCGGGCGCGAGCTGCCGATCGTCGCCGACGACTACGTCAAGCCCGAGTTCGGCACCGGCGCGCTCAAGATCACACCCGGCCACGACCCGAACGACTTCGAGATCGGTCGCCGCCACGGCCTCCCCGAGATCACCGTGATCGGCGAGGACGGCCGCATGACCGCGCAGGCCGGCGAGCGCTTCGCCGGTCTCACGGTGGTGCAGGCGCAGCAGGCCGTCGTCGCCGCGCTGCAGGCCGAGGGCGCGTTCGTCCGAGCCGAGGCCTACCAGCACGTCGTGCCGTTCAGCCACCGCTCCGGCGAGCGGATCGAGCCGCTGATCTCGCTGCAGTGGTTCATGCGGATGGACGAGCTGGCCCAGCCGGCGATCGACGCTGTCAAGGACGGCCGCGTGCAGATCCACCCCGAGCGCTGGACGCGCGTCTACCTCGACTGGATGGAGAGCATCCGCCCGTGGTGCGTCAGCCGTCAGCTGTGGTGGGGTCACCGGCTGCCGGTCTGGTACCGCGGCGAGGAGACCTACGTCGGCGCGACGCCGCCCGAGGGCGAGGGCTGGGAGCAGGACCCGGACGTGCTCGACACCTGGTTCTCCTCGGCGCTGTGGCCGTTCGCGACGCTCGGCTGGCCGCAGCAGACGCCCGAGCTGAAGGCCTTCTACCCGACTGACGTGCTCTCGACGGCGCGCGACATCCTCTTCCTGTGGGTCGCGCGCATGATCATGATGGGGCTGGAGTTCGCCGGCGACGTCCCGTTCGACGACGTCTACATCCACTCCGTGATCCAGGCGCCCGACGGCCGGCGCATGAGCAAGTCGCTCGGCACCGGGATCGACCCGCTCGACGAGATCGAGAAGCACGGCGCCGACGGCGTGCGCTTCGGCCTGCTCGCGATGTCGTCCTCGCAGGACGTGCGCTACAGCGCCGAGAAGGTCCAGCAGGGCGAGCAGCTGACGAACAAGCTGTGGAACGCCTCGCGGCTGATCCTCACCCGCGTGGACCCCGAGGCCCGCGCCGCTGCGAAGCCGCGCGCGATCGAGGACCGCTGGATCCTCAGCCGGCTCGCCGCCGCGCGCGCGACGTTCGAGCAGTACGTGCAGGCGTTCGACTTCTCGCATGCGGCGCTCGCCCTCTACGACTTCGTCTACGGCGAGCTGTGCGACTGGTACCTGGAGCTGATCAAGCCGCGCCTGTACGAGGCCGAGGGGGAGGAGCGCGCCGACCTCGACGCGACCCTCCTGCACGTCCTCACCGAGACGCTGCAGCTCGCGCACCCGGTGATCCCGTTCGTGACGGAGGAGATCTGGTCGTTCGTGCCGGGCGCCGACGGGCTGCTGGCCGCGCGGCAGGTCAGCGTCGTGGCGGACGCGACTGCGCGCGACGAGCAGGCCGAGCGCGCCATCGGCGACGCGATCGCCGCCGTGACGGCGCTGCGCGGCTGGCGCGACGGCGTCGGCGCGGCCGCCGGCGCGCGCATCCCCGGCCGCCTGGAGGCGAGCGGCTATGACGAGACGGCCGCGCACGTCGCGCGGCTCGCCCGCTTCGAGCTGGCGAGCGCCGACGGCGCGCAGGACGCCGCCACGATCGCGGTCCCCGGCGGCGCCGTGGTCGTGCACGCGAGCGACGCCGTCGACCTCGGCGCCGCGGAGCGCAAGCTGGCGGAGCGGCGCGGCACGCTGGAGGCCGAGATCGCCCGCTGCGAGGGCAAGCTCGCGAACGAGGGCTTCGTCGCGAAGGCGCCCCCGGCGGTGGTGGAGGCCGAGCGCGCCAAGCTCGCGCAGCTGCGCGCCGAGCTGGAGGCGTTGGTGCTGTGAGCGGGACCGGCTCCTGGGACCTCCCGGACGCCGAGCGCTACCTGCTCGGCCTGGAGCTGGTCGGCATGCGCTTCGGGCTGGACCGCATGCGCCGGCTGATGACGACGCTCGACCAGCCCGAGCGCCGCTACGACACGATCCACGTCGTCGGCACGAACGGCAAGTCCTCGACGACGCGGATGATCGCGGCGATCCTCCAGCGCCACGAGCTGCGCGTCGGCGCCTATCTGTCGCCGCACCTCATCTCGTTCGCCGAACGGATCCGCGTCGAGGACCGCGACGTCGAGCCGCGCGCGTTCGCCCGCGCGGTCGAGCGCGCCGCGCACGCCGCCGCGCTCGTCGACCGCACGCAGCCCGACGACGACCGCGTCACGCAGTTCGAGGCGCTGACGGCCGCCGCCTACTCGGAGCTGGCGCAGCGCGAGGTCGACGTCGCCGTGATCGAGGCCGGCCTCGGCGGGCGCTGGGACGCCACCAACGTGATCCCCTCGACGGTGCAGGTGCTGACGAGCGTGGGCCTGGAGCACACGCGCTGGCTCGGCCCGACCGTGCGCGACATCGCGCGCGAGAAGCTGGCGGTCGTGCGCGACGGCGGCACGCTCGTCGTCGGCGCCGGCCTGCACCCGGACGCGTTGGAGGAGGCGCACGCCGCGGCCGAGCGCTACGGCGCCCGGCTGGTGCAGGCGCCGGCCGATCCGGGCGTGGAGCTGGCCGCGCCGGGCGCCTTCCAGCGCCGCAACTTCGCACTCGCGCGCGCCGCGGCCGACGCGTACCTGCACAGCGCCGACCGCGCGCTGGAGCCCGAGCGCGTGCGCGCCGCGGCGGCCGCCGTGACCGTGCCCGGGCGGCTGCAGGCCGTCGCGCACGAGCCGCTGACGCTGCTCGACGGCGCCCACAACTCCGAGGGCGTCGCCGCGCTGGCCGAGTCGCTGCCGCAGCTGACGGCCGGCCGCCCGCTCGTCGCGGTCGTCTCGATCCTCGACGACAAGGACGCCGCCGGCATGCTGCGCGCGCTGCTGCCGCATGCCGAGCAGGTCGTCTTCACGCGCAGCCGCAACCCGCGCGCGCTGCCGCCGGCGACGCTGGCATCTCTGTGGGCGCAGCTCGGCGGGAGCGCGTCGGAGCTGGAAGCCGACCCGCGCCGCGCGCTCGCGCGCGCGCGCGAACTGGCCGGCGCCGGCGGCGTCGTGCTCGCCACCGGCTCGATCTACCTCGTCGCCGACCTGCTCGCGCCCGCCGGACAGCGCAGCGCCTCGATGCTGTGATGGAACCGGGCGACGGACCGCGCTTCCTGTCAATGATCGGGCTCGTGGCGGCCGTCGTGGCCGTCGTGATCCTGGTCTTCTTCGCGATCGGCTATGCGTTCGGCCGCATGTTCCTGTGAGCAGGCGACCGTATGGTCGGGCGCGTCGTCCGGCCGTCGCGGGTAATACACTCGCGCACCGATGAATCTCCCTCTCGCAATCTTCGGGATCGACAGCAGCGGCCTGAACCTGGTCGTGAACCTGCTGATCCTGTGCCTCGTCGTCGTCTGGCTCGCGCTCGTCTACTGGACGTACGCCGACGCCCGCCGCCGCATCGAGGACCCGATGCTCGTCGCGTGCGCGACGGCGGCGTCACTGTTCCCGTACGTCGGCACGTTCGTCTACCTGATCGTCCGGCCGCCGGAGTACCTCGACGACGTGCGCGAGCGCGAGCTGGAGATGCAGGCGGCCGAGGCGCGCCTGGCCGAGTACGGCCTCCACCTCTGCCCGCACTGCGACGCCGAGGTCGAGCGGGACTTCCTGCGCTGCCCCAACTGCATGCGCAAGCTCAAGGACCCGTGCACGAGCTGCGGCAGACCGCTCGACCCGACGTGGCGGATCTGCCCGTACTGCGAGGCCGAGGTGCCGGGCCAGTCGACCGCCTCGCGCCGGCGCCGGCGCCGCGAGGGCGCGACCGCGGAGAGCGCGGTCGAACCGACCCCGTAGGATCTCCGGCCGCGGCCGGCCGCGCTTGCGCGTGCGCGCCGCTCGGACCCGAACCTGAACCTCAAGGAGACACCGCCGTGGACCGGACCCTCATCCTGGTCAAGCCGGACGCCTTCGCGCGCGGCCTGACCGGCGAGATCCTTGCCCGCTTCGAGCGCAAGGGCCTCCGCATCGTCGCGCTGGAGAAGCAGCAGCTCACCCGCGAGACGGCCGAGACGCACTACGCCGAGCACAAGGAGCGGCCGTTCTTCGGCGAGCTCGTCGACTTCATCACCTCCGGTCCGCTCGTCGCGGCCGTGCTCGAGGGCCACGAGGCCGTCAAGGCCGCGCGCCAGGTGATCGGCGCCACCAACCCGCTGGAGGCCGCCACCGGCTCGATCCGCGGCGACTTCGCGCTCGAGGTCGGCCAGAACATGGTCCACGGCTCGGACTCAAACGAGTCGGCCGCGCGCGAGGCGGCGATCTTCTTCCCGAGCCTCTAGGGGCGCGGGCCCGGCGCGTGCGGGTCGTCCTGGCATCGAGATCGCCCCAGCGGCGGGCGATCCTGCAGCAGCTCGGCGTCGCCTTCGACGTGGTCGTGAGCGACGCCGAGGAGCTGGAGGCCGGCGACCCGGTCGAGGTCGCGGTCGAGAACGCGCGCCGCAAGGCGCTGGCGGTCGACGCGGCCGGCACGGTCCTCGGCGTCGACACCGTCGTGCATCTCGACGGCGCGCTCTACGGCAAGCCGGCCGACGCGGCGCAGGCGCGTGCGACGCTGGAGGCGCTGTCCGGGCGCACGCACGACGTCGTCTCGGGGATCGCGGTCGTACACGGCGGCGAGACTCGCACCGCCTCGGCGACGACCCGCGTCAGCTTCCGAACGCTCGACGCGGCGGCGCTCGACTGGTACCTCGCGAGCGGGGAGTGGCGCGAGCGGGCCGGGGGGTACGCGATCCAGGGACGCGGGACCGCGCTCGTGGCCGCGATCGACGGCGACTACCTCAACGTCGTCGGCCTGCCGGTGCAGGCGCTGCTGGAGCTGCTGCCGGGAATCTTGCACGGTGGCGCGGCACCCCTCCGGTAGACTGCGGCACGGATTGCGGCATCCGCCTGCATGCAGGCAAATCGCCTGCCGGCGCCGCCGTCCGCCTCCCCCTCATCACGCATGGGCTTCTTCAGCTACCTGACCGGGTTCGGCGGCCGCGACATGGCGGTCGACCTCGGGACCGCGAACACGCTCGTCTACGTGCGCGGGCGCGGAATCGTGCTGTCGGAGCCCTCGGTGGTCGCGGTCGACTCGCGCAGCGGCGAGGTGCACGCGGTGGGGATCGAGGCCAAGCGCATGCTCGGCCGGACCCCGGGGACTATCTCGGCGATCCGTCCGTTGAAGGACGGCGTGATCGCCGACTTCGAGGTGACGGAGGAGATGCTGCGTCACTTCATCCAGAAGGTGCACCAGAACCGCTGGGCGCATCCGCGCGTCGTCGTGTGCGTCCCCTCCGGGGTGACGGGCGTCGAGAAGCGCGCGGTCGAGGAGGCGTGCCTGTCGGCCGGCGCGCGGCAGGCCTACCTGATCGAGGAGCCGATGGCGGCCGCGATCGGGGCGGGGCTGCCGGTCGGCGAGCCGACCGGGTCGATGGTCGTCGACATCGGCGGCGGCACGTCGGAGGTCGCCGTCATCTCGCTCGGCGGGATCGTCGTCTCGCAGTCGATCCGCGTCGGCGGCGACGAGCTCGACGAGGCGATCATCAACTACGTCAAGCGCGAGTACAAGCTGCTGATCGGGCAGCAGACGGCCGAGGAGGTCAAGCTCGAGATCGGCTCCGCGTATGAGATGGACGAAGAGGTCCAGGCGGAGATCCGCGGGCGCGACATGGTCTCCGGGCTGCCGAAGACCGTCGTGCTGACGAGCGAGGAGATCCGCGGGGCGCTCGAGGAGCCGATCGCGCAGATCATCGACGCCGTCAAGGAGACGCTGGACCGCACGCCGCCGGAGCTCGCCTCCGACATCATGGACCGCGGCATCATGCTCGCGGGCGGTGGTGCGCTGCTGCAGGGGCTCGACGAGCGCCTGCGCCACGAGACGCAGATGCCGGCCCATCTGGCCGAGTCTCCGCTCACCTGCGTCGCGGTCGGGTCGGGTCGCTCGCTCGAGGAGTTCGAGGCGATCCACCGGTCGAGCAAGAACGCCCGTAACAACCGCCGTCGGCGGTACTAGATGACTTCGGAGTCCCTCCACCCGTGTACGACAAGCAAGTCCGCCGCCGGCGGGCAGTGCTCGCGCTGCTCGTCGTCGTCTCCCTGATCCTTCTGACCGCCTACTTCGGCGAGTCGGCCGGCAGCCCGCTGCACAGCGTGCAGCGCGGCGTCGTGACGGTCCTCTCGCCGATCCAGGAGGGCGCCAGCCGCGCGCTCAAGCCGGTGCGGGACCTGTTCGGCTGGTTCGGCGACACGGCACGCGCGAAGAAGGAGCGCGATCAGCTCAAGGCGCAGCGCGACAGGCTGCTCCAGCAGGTCGTCGGCTACAGAGTCGCGCTGCTGGACAACGCCCAGCTGCGCCGCACGCTCCAGCTCGACGACAACGGCCTGCAGAGCTGGGACAAGCGCACCGTGCGGGTGATCGGGCGTCCCTCGAACAACCTGCTGCTCGACCGTCTGGAGGTCGACGCCGGCAGCAGCGACGGCGTGCGCGTCGGCGACCCGGTCGTCGCCGACGGCGGCCTCGTCGGCCACGTCAGCTTCGTCGCGCACGGCACGTCGTTCGTGACGCTGATCACCGACCCCAGCTCCAGCGTGTCGGTGAAGGTGCTGAACAACGCCGGCGACACCGGCCTGCTCAAGCCCTCGGTCGGCGACCCGCTCGACCTGCTCGTGCAGCTGCTGCCGCGCCATGCGCACGTCGCCGTCGGCGACGTGGCCGTGACGGGCGGCTTCCGCACGAGCCGGTTGGAGTCGCTGTACCCGCCGAACGTGCCGATCGGCCGCGTCACGAAGGCCGACCCGGAGGAGCTGGCGAGCGATCAGCAGGTGCACGTCGCGCCGATCGCCGACCTGCGCCATCTCGACTTCGTGCAGATCCTCGTCGCGCGGGGGGGACAGGACGCCGGTGCGGCGCGCGCGCAGGTGGGCACGCCGTGAACCGCCGCGCCGACGGCCAGTACCAGCTCCCGCTGCGCCTGGCCGCGCTCGGCTTCTTCGCGGTCGTGATCCAGACGGCCGCGATCTCGCAGGTCACCGTCTTCGGCGTCAGCATCGACCTCTCGCCGCTCGTCGTCGCGTCCGTCGGCCTGCTCGCCGGCTCGCTGCCGGGAGCGGTCTTCGGCTTCGCGGTCGGCCTGTTCGTCGACGTCGCGCTCGTGCAGACGCTCGGCGTCACGTCGCTGCTGTTCATCGCGATCGGCTACTGGGCGGGCCGCCTGCGCGAGCTGCGCGACCCCGCGCACGGGCTGACGCCGCTGGCGGTCGGCGCGGTCGCCGTCGCGTTCGCGACGATCGGCTTCGCGCTGATGCAGTTCATGCTCGGCGTGCGCGCGCCGATCAGCTGGCTGCTGCTGCGCCAGGTCGTCGTGACGATCCTCGTCGGGGCGCTGCTCGCGCTGCCGATCCACGCGCTCGTCAGACGCGTCGTGCAGGGCTCGCTGCCGGAGGACCCGCGCCGCCGCCGGCGCCGCGCGTACACGACCGGCGGCCTCTCGCCGCTCCAGCGACCCTCGGCGGGCCGCTGAGATGACCGGGCTCACGCCGCCGGACGACCGCCGCGCCCCGATCACGCCGCAGCTCGCGCTGCGCGTCGCGATCCTCGGCGGCGTCGCGCTCGCGCTGTTCGCGGTCGTCTTCTTCCGGCTCTGGTTCCTGCAGGTGCTCTCGGGCGACCAGTACCTCGCGCAGGCGTCGGAGAACCGCGTGCGCGACGTCGTCGTGCAGGCGCCGCGCGGAGAGATGATCGACCGCTACGGCACGCCGCTCGTCGAGAACCGCCGCGCGGTCGCCGTCGTCGTCACGCCGCCGAAGCTGCCGCAGGAGGCGGCGGCGCGCACGCGCGAGCTGACGCGCCTGAGCGGGGTGCTGGGCATGTCGACGCGGCCGCAGAAGTGCCGCGTCGGGCGCGACGTGCTGCGCACGATGGAGGCGGACTGCCTGATCCGCAGAGGCGTGTGGAACCTGCCGTACGCCGACGTGACGGTCAGAACCGACGTCCCGCATGACGTCTACGCCTACCTCGCCGAGCGCGCGCAGCAGTTCCCCGGCGTCTCGATCCAGCAGGTCTTCCTGCGCTCCTACCGCTTCAGAGACCTCGGCGCGCAGCTGTTCGGCACCGTCGGGCAGATCAACGGCGAGCAGCTGCGGCAGGAGCACTACCGCGGCGTCCGCGGCGGCACGATCGTCGGCCAGTCGGGCCTGGAGTACACCTACGACCGCTACCTGCGCGGGCGCGACGGCGCGACGCGCGTGCAGGTCGACGCGCTCGGCGAGGCGAAGGGCTACCTGAGAACGCGCGAGCCGCTGCAGGGCGCGAACCTGAGACTGTCGCTCGACCTCGGCCTGCAGCGAGCCGGACAGGCGGCGCTCGCGACCGGCATCGGCCTCGCGAACGGCAACGGCAACCCGGCGGCGGGCGGCGCGTTCGTCGCGCTCGACCCGCGCGACGGCGAGGTGCTGGCGATGGGCTCGGCGCCGACCTACGACGCGAACCTGTTCGCGAGACCGCTCTCGCAGCGGGCGTATGACGCCCACTTCGGACCCGGCACGAACAATCCGCTGATCAACCGCGCGATCAGCGCCGACTACCCCGTCGGCTCGACCTTCAAGATCGTCACGGCGACCGCCGCGCTGACGGCCGGGATCATCACGCCCGACACCGTCTATGACGACACCGGCACGTTCCGGGAGGGGCTGCTGGTGCGCAGAAACGCCGGCGGCGCCGCCTACGGCGCGGTGTCGCTGCGTCGGGCGCTGCAGGTGTCCGTCGACACGTTCTTCTACGACCTCGGCGCGAGACTGAACGCCGACCCGACCACGCACCCGAACGGCGGGCAGCTGCAGGCGTGGGCGCGCAGGTTCGGCTTCGGCAGCCCGACCGGCGTCGACCTCGGCGGCGAGCACGGCGGCAACATCCCGACGCCGCGCTGGCGCGACCACCAGAACCGCCTGCAGGCGAGATGCGTGCGCGCGTACGCCAAGCGCCCGCGCGCCGCCCAGCGCGTGTACCCGTCCGGCTGCGTGTTCGCCGACGGCGAGAACCGTCCCTGGAGCGAGGGCGACAACACGTCGCTCGCGGTCGGTCAGGGCGACTTCCTCGCGACGCCCCTGCAGCTCGCGGTCGCCTACGCGGCGCTGGAGAACGGCGGCACGATCGTGCGCCCGCACGTCGGCCTGCAGATCACCGACCCGAACGGCAGAGTGCTCCAGCAGATCGCGCCCAAGCCGGCGCGCCACGTCGCCATCCCCGACACCGACCTGCAGGCGATCCGCGACGGCCTGCGCGCCGCCGCGCAGCAGCCCGGCGGCACCTCCTTCGACGTGATGGGCACGTTCCCCAAGCCCGTCTACGGCAAGACCGGCACGGCCCAGTTCGCCAACAGAGCGGACCAGTCGTGGTACGTCGCCTACGTGCCGGACCCGGTCAGACCGATCGTCGTCGCCTGCACGGTCGAGTCCGGCGGCTTCGGCGCCGAGGCGGCCGCGCCCGCCGTGCGTCTGATCCTGTCGCAGTGGTTCGGCGTCAGAAAAGAGATCATCTCCGGGACATCGCACACGCTGTGACCGCCACGCCGACCCCCATCCAACGCAGCGTCGACGAGATCACCGCTCGTCGCGGCCCGCGGCTGCTGCTCGACCCGTGGCTGCTGCTGGCGACGCTCGGGCTGATCGGCTGCTCGCTCGTGACGATCAAGGGCGCGACGCGCAACGACATCCCCGGCTCGCCCCTGTTCTTCTTCGAGCGTCAGCTCGGCTACGCCGTCGTCGGCCTCGTGCTGATGCTGGCGCTGACGCGCTTCGACTACTCGCGCCTGCGCGAGTTCAAGCTGCCGATCTACGGTGCGCTGATCGGCCTGAACCTGCTCGTGCTGGGCCTCGGCTCGGTCGCGCGCGGCTCGCGCCGTTGGATCAGCCTGCCGTTCTTCCAGTTCCAGCCGTCCGAGCTCGGCAAGGTGCTGCTCGTGGTCGCGCTGTCGGCGTTCGTCGTCGACCGCTCGCGCCGCCTGCACGAGCGCGAGACGACCGCGCGCCTGATGCTGCTCGCGCTCGGTCCGGCCGCGCTGGTGATGATCCAGCCGGACCTCGGCTCCGCGCTCGTCTACGTGACGGTCGCATTGGCCGTCCTCTTCGTCGCCGGCACGCCCGGCCGCCAGCTCGGCGGTCTGATCGGGCTGTTCGCCGTTGCGACGGTGCTCGTGCTCGTCGTCGCCCCGGCGGTCGGCGTGAACGTGCTCCAGAAGTATCAGGTTGAGCGTCTCACGGGCTTCGTGAACCCTTCTCACGACCCGAGAGACGCGACCTACCAGGTCAACCAGTCGCTGATCGCGATCGGCTCCGGCGAGAAGACCGGCCGGGGCGTCGAGCATGCGACGCAGACGGGGCTGAACTTCCTCCCCGAGCACCACACGGACTTCGTGTTCAGCGTGGTGGGGGAGACGTACGGCTTCGCCGGCGCCGCGCTCGTGCTGTCGCTCTACGCGCTGCTGCTCTGGCGCATCCTGCGCATCGTCACGCTGGCGAAGAACCTGTTCGGCGCACTGATCGCCGGCGGCATCCTCGCGATGCTGATGTATCAGGTGTTCGTCAACGTCGGGATGACGATCGGGATCATGCCGATCACCGGCGTCACGCTGCCGCTGATGAGCTTCGGCGGCGCCTCATATCTGACAACGTTCCTCGCGCTCGGACTGCTGCAGTCGATCCACGTCCAAGGACGGATCGCGCAGTCGTCGAAGGGACGAGCGCTCGTCCTCTCATGAGAAGGCAACCACTGTGAAGAAGCAAGTACTCGTCAGCGTCGACCGCGGTGAGACCCGCGTCGCGCTGCTGGAGGCGACCGGGACGGTCGCCGCGGCGCCGAGACCCGGCAGACGCCGGCGCAGAAGACCTGCGAACCCGGCCGCCGGCTACCGCGTCGCCGAGCTGTACCTGGAGCGCCGCGGCGGCCGCTCGATCGTCGGCAACATCTACAAGGGCAAGGTCGACAACGTGCTGGCGGGCCTGGAGGCCGCCTTCGTCGACATCGGCCTGGAGAAGAACGGCTTCCTGCACGTCGACGAGATCGTGCTGCCCGGCGTCGAGACGCCCAAGCGCGGCCGCGGCAAGGGCGACGCGCAGAAGATCCACGACCTGCTCAGACCCGGGCAGGAGATCGTCGTGCAGGTCGTCAAGGACCCGCTCAAGACGAAGGGCGCGCGGCTCTCGATGGAGCTCGCGATCCCCGGCCGCTACATGGTCTACTCGCCGCAGGGCGAGGGCGTCGGCGTCTCGCGCAGACTGCCCGACAAGGAGCGCGACCGCCTGCGCAAGGAGGCCGCCAGACTCGACCTCAAGGGCGGCGGCGCGATCATCCGCACGGCCGCCTTCGGCGCCAGACGCGAGGACTTCGAGCGCGAGCTGCAGTACCTCTTCAAGCTCCACGAGGTGCTGGACAAGCGCGTCGAGGAGACGCAGGCGCCCGATCTCGTCTTCCAGGAGGCGGACCTGTCGGTGCGCGTCGTGCGCGACGTCTTCAGCGAGCACTTCGAGCGCGCGGTCGTCGACGACGAGAAGCAGCACCAGCGGCTCGTCTCGTTCTTCACGCGCACCGCGCCCGAGCTGGTCGACCGCGTCGAGCTGTGGGACGAGGAGACGTCGCTGTTCGAGCGCTACGACGTCGAGAGAGAGATCGCCGGGACGCTCTCGCGCCGCGTCGACCTGCCGAGCGGCGGCTACCTCGTGATCGACTACGCCGAGGCGCTGACGGTGATCGACGTCAACACCGGCTCGTTCATCGGTCGCGGCAGAGGCGCGCGGCTGGAGGACACGATCACGAGAACGAACCTGGAGGCCGCCGAGGAGGCGGTGCGCCAGCTGCGCCTGCGCGACATCGGCGGCATCATCGTGATCGACTTCATCGACATGGCGCGCGCGAAGAACCGCGACGCCGTGCTGAAGACGCTGCGCAAGTCGCTCGACGAGGACCGCACGAAGACGTTCGTCGTCGAGATCTCGCCGCTCGGGCTCGTCGAGATGACGCGCCAGAACGTGACCGAGGGCGTGCGCGAGATCATGACCCGCCCCTGCCCCACGTGCGAGGGCGAGGGCGTGATCCGCTCCGAGGAGACGATCGCGATCGCGTTCGAGCGCAGACTGCGGGAGCTGGCGAGAACGGTCGAGGCCGAGGCGCTGCTGCTGCAGATCAACCCGCGCGTGTCGGCCGTCTTCACGCGCGACGGCGCGCGGATCCTGCGCCAGCTGGAGGAGCAGACGGGCAAGTGGTTCCACTTCGAAGGGTCGGAGGGGCTGCCGCTCGACCACTTCGCGATCACGATGGAGGGCACGCGCGACGCGGTCGCCGAGCGGGCGCTGCCGTTCCGCGAAGGCGACGAGGTGCTGGTCACGATCGTCGAGCCGCACATGTACAACGTCGACGACGCGGTCGCGAAGATCGACGGCTACATCGTGTCGGTCACCGGCGGCGGGCGCCACGTCGGCGAGAAGCGCCTCGTGCGGATCGACGAGGTCGGCCGCACGGCGGCCGTGGCGACGTTGGTGGCGAACGGAAACGGCCCTGCAGAAGAGAGCGGCGAGGCCGACGCCGCGCCCGAGGACGCAGATGGCGTAGAATCCGCCGCTCGGCGCCGCGGCCGGCGAGGCGGACGGCGCCGTTCCCGTGCCAAGACCGAGTCGTAGAAGACACTCATGTACGCGATCGTGAAGACAGGCGGAAAGCAGTACCGGGTCGAGGAGGGCCAGCACCTGCTCGTCGAGAAGCTGGCCGCCGACGAGGGCGCCAAGGTCGCGCTCGAGCCGCTGCTCTACCGCGGCGACGACGAGATCCTGGACGGCGCCGACCTCGCGAAGGTGACGGTCGAAGCCAGAGTCCTCGGTCACGAGCGCGGGCCGAAGCTGCGCGTCGTGAAGTTCAAGCCGAAACGCGGATATAAGCGCCGCACGGGCCACCGTCAGGACCTCACGCGCATCCAGGTCACGAGCATCAAGGCCGGCGCGGCCAGAAGAGCGGCCGCGAGAGCGAGAGCAAGAGCGAACGACGAGGAGGCGAGCGAGTAATGGCGCATAAGAAGGGCCTCGGCTCCTCCCGCAACGGCCGCGACTCGAACTCCAAGCGCCTCGGCGTGAAGGTGTTCGCCGGCCAGACCGTCACCGGCGGCGAGATCATCGTGCGCCAGCGCGGCACCCGCTTCAAGCCGGGCAACGGCGTCGGCATCGGCAAGGACGACACGATCTTCGCCAAGAGCGCGGGCACCGTCGCCTTCACGACCGGCCGCCGCGGCCGTGTCATCTCGGTCGTCCAGGCCGAGAGCGAGTAACTGTCGCGCGGCTTCGGCCGCGCTCAGCTCGACTGCGCCACGGGGCGCACCAGGATCTCGTTGACGTCGACGCGCGGCGGTCGCGAGACGGCGAACAGGACCGCCTCGGCGATGTCCTCGGGCGCCAGCGCGCCCGCGCCGGCGCCCGCCGAGAAGAACGGCGTGTCGACCCTGCCGGGCGCGATCAGCGTCCCGCGCACGCCGCTGCCGTCGAGCTCCTGCCGCGCGGCCTCGCCCATCGCGGTGATCGCCCACTTCGTGCACGAGTAGAGCGAGCCGGGGAGCGCGCGGCGCCCGGCGACCGAGCCCGTCAGCAGCAGGTGCCCGCCGGACTCGCGCAGCGCCGGGATCGTCGCGCGCAGCGTCAGCGCGGCGCCGTAGACGTTCGTCAGCACCATCGACTTCCAGAGCTCCGGCGACTCCTCCAGGAAGCCGCGTCTGGCGCCGAAGCCGGCGTTCGCGAAGACGACGTCGAGCTGCCCGAAGGCGTCGAGCGCCTGCGCGACCATCGCCTGCTGCTGCTCCCACTCGGTCACGTCGCACGCGACCGCCAGCGCCCGCTCGCGACCGCCGCACTCGGCCGCAAGCGCCTCCAGCTTGTCGACCGACCGCGCCGCCAGCACGAGCCGATAGCCGGCCTGCGCCGCCTGCCGCGCGGTCGCGGCGCCGATGCCGCTGGAGGCGCCGGTGATGAGGAAGACGGGATCGGGCATGTCGGGCTCCTCGGTCTGGGGCGGAGTTACGTGCGAGATGTCGCCGGCAGCTTCTCGAGGAACGCGAGCGTGCGCCGCCAGGCGTCTGCGCACGCCTCGGCGTGCTGCTCGTAGGCGCGGTCGAAGAACGAGTGCGGCGCGTCCGGGTAGACCTCCAGCTCGTACGGCACGCCGGCCGCCTGCAGCTCGCGCGCGAACGCTTCGACGTCCTCCTGCGGGATCGCCTCGTCGGCGCCGCCGAACAGGCCGAGCACGGGACAGCGCGCCGCCGACGCGTGCTGCTTCGGCGAGGGCATGTTGGGGCGCGCGCTCGTGAGCCGGCCGTAGAAGCCGACGACGCCGGCGAGCGCCAGCCGCTCGCCGGTCGCGGCCAGGAACGCCTGGCTGCCGCCGAAGCAGAAGCCGACTGCGGCGAACTGCTCGGCGCCGGTCTGCTCGCGCAGCGCGTCGATCGCCGCCGCCATGTCGGCGCGGATCAGCTCCGGCTGCGTCTGTGCGATGTGGGGCGCCCAGTCGAACGCCTCGCCGCGCTCGCCGGTCCCCGCCGTGCGGCCGAAGTAGTCGATCGCGATCGCGTGGTGGCCGGCCTGCGCGAAGCGCTCGGCGAGGGCGACGTAGAAGGGGTAGAGGCCGCGCACGTCCGGCAGGATCACGACCGCCGGCTCGCGCGGCTCGGGCGACTGCGCGAGCGCGGCCATGAAGCGCGTCCCGTCGGCCGAGGTCAGCTCCAGCCGCGCCGCGCCGGCGCCGCCTGCGATCGGCGGCAGCGCAAGCTCGGCGGGCAGCTCGGGCGGGAGCGCGTCGAACGCGAAGCACATGCGCAGCACCGTAGCGCGCACCGAGGCGAGCCCGGCGCGGACGGGCTGTCAGGATCCTGTCCGCATGCTGTCCGACAGAGCCCGCATCCACGTTCAGGCCGGCGCCGGCGGCGACGGCTGCATGTCGTTCCGGCGCGAGTCGCGCGTGCCGAAGGGCGGGCCCGACGGCGGCGACGGCGGCCGCGGCGGCGACGTCGTGCTCGTCTGCGACGACTCGCTGCGCGACCTGCAGTTCTTCCGCCGCACCGCGCACTTCAAGGCCAGACGCGGCGGCCACGGCAGAGGCGCGCTGCGCTTCGGCCCCGAGGGGGAGCAGCTGGAGGTGCACGTGCCGCCGGGCACGGTGGCCGTGCTGGAGGACGGCACGCGCCACGACCTCGTCGCGCCCGGTCAGCGCGCGGTCGTCGCGCGCGGCGGCTCGCCGGGACGCGGCAACAAGCACTTCGCGACCGCCACGCGCCAGGCGCCGCGCTTCGCCGAGCGCGGGCTGCCGGGCGAGGAGAGCTGGATCGAGCTGCGGCTGAAGCTGCTCGCCGACGTCGGCCTCGTCGGCCTGCCGAACGCCGGCAAGTCCTCGCTGCTGTCGCGCCTCACGCGCGCCGCGCCGAAGATCGCCGACTCCCCGGTCACGCCGCTGGCGCCGGGGGTCGGCACGATCGAGGCCGACGACCGCCAGCTCGTGCTCGCCGACATCCCCGGCCTGATCGAGGGCGCCAGCGAGGGCGCCGGGCTCGGCCACGACTTCCTCGCGCACGTCGAGCGCACGCGCCTGCTCGTGCACGTACTCGACCTCAAGCCGATCGACGGCTCCGACCCGGTGCAGAACCACGCGACGATCGAGCGCGAGCT
>JBQCIQ010000205.1:0-9881 GCA_051953595.1 Conexibacter sp.
GGAGCGCAGGCCAACACGGCCGTCTACCACGCGCTCCTGAAGCCAGGCGACACGATCATGGGCCTGGCGCTGCCCCACGGCGGCCACCTGTCGCACGGGATGAAGCTCAACGTGTCGGGCCGCCTCTACGACATCGCGCCCTACCAGGTCGACCGCGAGACGAGCCTGATCGACATGGACGAGGTCGCGCGGATCGCGCGCGAGCGCAAGCCGAAGATGCTGCTCGCCGGCTGGTCGGCCTACCCGCGCCAGCTCGACTTCGCGCGCTTCCGCGAGATCGCCGACGAGGTCGGCGCGCTGCTGATGGTCGACATGGCGCACTTCGCCGGACTCGTGGCCGCGGGCCTGCATCCGAGTCCGGTGCCGCACGCCGACGTCGTCACGAGCACGACGCACAAGACGATCGGCGGCGGCCGCGGCGGCTTGATCCTCTGCAGGGCCGAGCACCAGAGAAAGATCGACTCGGCGATCTTCCCCGGCCAGCAGGGCGGCCCGCTGGAGCACGTGATCGCCGGCAAGGCGGTCGCGTTCAAGATCGCGATGAGCGACGCCTTCAAGGAGCGCCAGCGGCGCACGCTCGACGGCGCTCAGGCGCTCGCCGCCGAGGTGCTGAACGCCGGCAGCGGCGTGTCCGTCCTCACCGGCGGGACCGACGTGCACCTGATCCTCGTCGACCTGCGCGAGTCCGAGCTGGACGGGCAGCAGGGAGAGGACCGCCTGCACGAGATCGGCATCACCGTCAACCGCAACGCGGTCCCGTTCGACCCGCGCCCGCCGATGGTCTCCAGCGGCCTGCGGATCGGCACGCCTGCGCTCGCCACGCGCGGCGTGCAGGTCGAGGACTTCACGGAGATCGGCCGCGTGATCGCCGCCGCGCTGCAGCCGGACTTCGAGGCCCGCCGCGACGAGCTGGCCGAGCGCGTCCGGACGCTCGCCGAGCGCTACCCGCTGTACCCCGAGCTGACCGCCGCGACGACCGTGTAGCTCGGCGCCGGCCGCGCCGCCGCGGCTGTCAGGATGCGCACAAGGTATGAGCGAGCCCGACGCCCTCTACGCCTTCCTCGTCGCGCTTGCCGCGGCGGCGCTGCTGACGCCGCCGGTCGCGCGGCTGGCGGTGCGCGTCGGCGCGGTCGACGAGCCGCGCGAGCGCGGGCTCGCCGCCCGCAGCACTCCGCTGCTGGGCGGCCTGGCGATCCTCGCCGGCGTGCTGGCCGCGGCGCTCATCTGGCTGCCGCTCGACCAGCAGACGACGGGCATCCTGCTCGGCGCGCTCACGATCGCGGCGATCGGCGCCGCCGACGACGTCCGCGAGCTGTCGCCGGCCGTGAAGCTGGCCGGGCAGGTCGTCGCGGCGCTGATTCCGGTGCTCGCGGGCGTGCGCGTCGAGCACGTGACGCTGCCGTTCCTGGGCGCGATCGACTTCGGCACCGGGCTCGGCGGCGCGCTGACGGTCGTCGGGATGGTCGGCCTGATGAACGTCGTGAACTTCTCCGACGGCGTCGACGGTCTCGCCGCCGGCGTGTGTGCGATCAGCGCGCTGGCGTTCTCGATCATCGCGTTCGACCTCGGACGCGAGAGCGCCGGCGTGCTGGCGGCGATCGTCGCGGGCGCCGCGCTCGGCTTCCTGATCCACAACTTCCACCCGGCGTCGGTCTTCATGGGCGACTGCGGCGCGCTGCTGCTCGGGTACCTGCTCGGCTGCGCCGCGGTGCAGGGCTCGCTGAAGACGAACGCGTTGATCGCGCTCGTCGGACCGCTCGCGATCCTCGCCGTGCCGTTCCTCGACACGAGCTTCGTGATCGCGCGGCGGCTCAAGTACAGACGCGCCCCGTGGTCGGCGGACGCGCATCACTTCCACCACCGCATGGCGCGGATCGGCTTCAGCCAGCGGCGCACCGTCCTCTACCTGTATGCGTGGACGTTCCTGCTCGCCGGCCTCGCGGTCTCGATGCGCTTCATCCCGTACTCCGACAACCACGGGCACTTCAACCTGAGGTGGTCGCTCGTGATGGGGGCGCTGTTCGCGCTCGTGCTGGCGGCGAGCGTCTACCTCGTCGTCGTGCTGGAGATCCTGAAGCTCAAGCGGCTGCGCACCTGGCAGCTGCGGCGCGCCGATCCCGACACGACCGAGCACCAGATCGTCGAGCACGTCGAGCGCGAGCTGGAGACCGGCGAGTTCCCGGCGCTCCAGCCGCAGCAGCGCGAGCCTTGATCGCCACATAGCGGTTCATTAATCCCCTAGGTTCTTGGCAAAGCCCCGCGCGGGAGCGGGGCGGATCCGAGCGGGAGGGATCGATGCCGCGATTCGTCGAGGTGGCCGGGTGTCCGTGTCCGGCCGAGCTGGCGCCGTTCGTGCGGACGGTGATGAGACGCACCGGCGTCGCGCCGGTGACGATCTACCGGGGCTCGGAGCCCGACGCGCTCGCGATCCTCCACGCGCACGGAAAGCACTCGCAGGCCGAGCTGCGCGCGGCGTGGGAGCAGGGTCGCGCCGCTCAGCTCGGCATCCGCGGCATCCCCGACATGCCGGGACAGAGCACGCACGAGCTGCGCTCCGACGGGCGCGCGTTCCCGGGGCCGATCGGGCGCGTGCTGGACCCGATCCAGTGCGGCATGGACTGGCCGATACCGGCGATCGACCACGTGATGGCCGAGCTGAACAGACTCGGCTGCAGACCGATCCACCCCTACGGCTCGGCCACCACCGAGGCGCAGCACGTCTGCTGCACGGTCGAGGGCAGACTCGGCGTGCTCGCGCGGCTGAGGACGGACCCGATCATGCCCGGCGATCACTCCGAGATCGTGCGCAGGGTGCAGGTCTACCTCGTACGGGCCGGGCTGCTGCCGCACGACTTCGACGTCGCCGAGCGGATCGGCACCTACGGGCCGCGGATGGTGGCGGCGGTGATCCGCTTCCAGCAGAGCCACGGGCTCGACGACGACGGCATCGTCGGCCCGAAGACGTTCGCCGCGCTGCGCCGGCGCTTCGGCGCGAGAGGGTCAGCGCTGCAGACGCACACGGCGACTCCGGCCAGCGCGAGCACCGACGGCAGCCGCGACGGGAAGCTGAGGCTCAGCCCGGCCGGCCTGCGCTTCATCAAGCGCTTCGAGGGCTTCCGGCCGACGGTTTACAACGACGGCCGCGGCGTCCCGACGATCGGCTATGGCGAGACGCATCCCCCGCTGCCGAGACGCATCAGCGAGCCGGAGGCGGCCAGGCTGCTCGCGCGCCGGCTCGACCAGGACTACGAGCCCGCGGTGCGCGCGCTGTTCCGCAGAGGCGGGCTGCCGTTCAACCAGAACCGCTACGACGCGCTCGTCTCGTTCGCCTACAACCTCGGCCCGGCCTCGGTGCAGGGCGTGTCCGGCTTCGAAACGATCGGCAGAGCGATCCGCGCGAGGAACCTGAACGCGATCGCGGAGGCGATGCCGCTGTACTCGAACCCGCACGATCCGAACGTGCACGAGGGGCTGCTGCGCCGGCGCAAGGCGGAGGCGAGGCTGTTCCTCGCGCCCGCACGCAGATAGGCGGCTGCGATGTAAGCGCACCCTGCCCGAGCGCGTGCCGGGTGTCACAATGTTGTTACAAGCGCGCGCGATTCTGTAGACTCGCAGGCGCCCGCGAACTCATGGAGGACATTCTTCAGGTTCGCGGCATACCCGTGCCGCCTGGTGCGGGCTTTTTGCATCCGGCGGCAACGCCCTTCATGTTTCCCCCGAACGAGCCAGAACGGCAGCCAGATGACTGCTACGCATGCACACAGGTCCGCTGATCCGATGATCGTCCTGCGCTACCTCGATCTGCTGCTCGCCGCCCTCGCGCTGCCGCTGTTCCTGCTCGCGGACCTGCCGATCGCCGGTTGGCTCGCGGGGGCGGGGACGTACGCGGCCCAGCGCGCGGTGGGGGAGTACACCTCGCGCCGTGCGGCCGCCAGCACCGACGCCCGCACGACCGTCGGGTTGATGGCCGGGTCGATGATCGGACGCGGATGGCTCGTAGCCCTTACGATCTTCGCCGTCGGAGCCGCCACCGACAGCAAGACCGGTCTGTCGGCCGCCGTCCTCTTCATCGCTCTCTTCACCGTCTACTTCACCATGCAGATGATTCTGCGCCCGTTCGAGAAGGAGAACCCGCGTCCATGAGGTTGAAGGCCCGCCTGCTCGCGGCGCTCGCCCCGCTCGTCCTGCTGCTCGTGAACCCGGCCGGCGCGCTCGCGCTGCAGGTGAACGAGAACTTCAAGCCGCAGAACGAGTTCAAGCTCGACCCGTGGATCTCGATCCACATCGGCGGCCTCGACCTCTCGATCAACAAGGCCGTCTTCTACCTGATCGTCGCGTGCGTCCTCACCAGCCTCACGATGGTGTGGATCGCGAAGCGGATGCAGGCGCGCCCGAACCGCGTGCAGACGGCCGTCGAGTCGGCCTTCACGCTGATGCGCGACAACATCACGCGCGGCAACATGAGCGACGCGATGGCGCGGAAGTGGTTCCCGTTCATCGGCACGGTGTTTCTCTTCATCTGGTTCTCGAACATGCTCGGCTACCTGCCGCTGCCGACGAACACCGAGCACAAGGTGAGCATCTTCGGCGCGCAGATCCCGTCGCTCTCGCTCTACGCCGCGACCGCGAACCTGTCGATCCCGCTCGCGCTGACGCTCGTGGTGTGGATCAGCTACCACGTCGAGGGCGTCCGCGCGAAGGGGCCGATCGGCTACCTCAAGAGCTGGATCCCGGCGGGCGTCGAGGGCGCCGCGCGCATCCCGATCTTCCTGATCGAGGTCATCTCGCACTTCGTGCGGCTCGTCTCGCTCTCCGTCCGTCTGTTCGCGAACATCCTCGCGGGTCACCTCTTGATCCTCTTCATGGGCGGCGGCCTCGTCGTGCTGCTCAACCTCGCCGTCGTCGGCTCGGTCGTGCTCGGCCTGCTCACCGGCACGATGGCGATCGCGTTCTTCCTCTTCGAGGTGGGCCTGGTGGCCACCCTCCAGGCGTTCATCTTCGCCACGCTCACTGCCATCTACCTCGGCGGCGCGGTCGCCGAGCATCACTAAACGACACAGGAGACTGCTGTGGACCTCTCCGTCATCAACACGCTGGCCGCCACGGTCGCCGAGAACGAGGCGATCGGCCGCAAGGCCGGCAAGGCGATCGCGCTCGGCGTCGGCGCCGGTCTCGGCACCGTCGGCCCGGGCGTCGGCGTCGGCTACATCTTCGGCAAGGTGATCGAGTCGGTCACCCGTCAGCCCGAGATGCGCGACGAGATCACGAGCATCCAGTGGCTCGGCTTCGCCCTGACCGAGGCGATCGTCTTCTACGCCTTCATCTTCGGCCTGATCGCGTTCTTCCTCTCGTAAGCGCCATGACGCCCGTCATCGCAGCCGCCGAGGAGAGCGGCAACTTCCTCGTCTCGCCCTCCGTGGGCCTGATGATCTGGCTGCTGCTCGCGTTCTTCGTGACGCTCTTCATCCTGCGCAAGTACGCCTTCCCCGCGATCGCCGACGCGCTCGACAAGCGCCAGCGCGCGATCGAGGAGTCGATCGACGCCGCCGAGCGCACGCGCGAGGAGGCCGACCAGCTGCTGGCCGAGTACCGCCAGCGGCTGACGGACGCCCGCGCGCAGGCGGACGAGATCGTCGCCAGAGCCGAGCGCGCCGGCGAGGTCGCCAAGGAGGAGTCGCTTGCGGCCGCGAAGACGCAGCGCGAGGACCTGCACGAGCAGACCCTGCGCGAGATCGAGGCCGCCAAGCGCGCCGCGATCCAGGACATCCGCCGCGAGGTCGCCGACCTCACGGTGATGGCGACGGAGCGCGTCACGCGCAAGACGCTCGACGAGTCCGACCAGCGCCGGCTCGTGGAGGAGGCGCTGGGCGAGCTCGACTTCAGCGCCCTCTCGGGCGGCGAGGGGAGCAGGAACTAGGCCATGGAGGAGATCGCCCAGGTCTACGCCCGCGCCCTCTTCGAGGTCGCGAAGGAGCACGGCAAGCTCGACCTCGTGCGCGAGCAGCTTGGGGAGTTCGCCCAAGCGCTCGACGAGAACGGCGACCTGCGCGTGTTCTTCTTCTCCCCGTACTTCTCGACGGAGGAGAAGAAGGACGGCCTGCGCAGAGCGCTCGTGGACGCCGACCCGGCGATCGTCAACTTCCTCGAGACGCTGCTGGAGCGTCACCGGATGCCGGTGATCTTCCGCATCCGCGACGCCTACCAGCGGCTGTGGGACGACGAGAACCGACTGCTGCCCGTCGAAGTCACCAGCGCGGTCGGCCTCGACGACGCTACGGTGAAGTCGATCGGCGAGCGGATCGGGGAGCAGACCGGCCAGCGCGTCGAGCTGACCAGCAAGGTCGACCCCTCGATCCTCGGGGGCATCGTCCTGCGCGTCGGCAACTCGATCCTCGACGCCTCGATCAAGCACCGCCTCGACCAACTTCGCAAGCACGTCGCGCAGGCCTAGCTGCCGCTGCGCCTGTCACGTCAAGGAGCCAACGAACCTGTCATGCAGATCAAGCCCGACGAGATCACCTCAATCCTCAAAGCGCGCATCGAGGGCCTTGACACCGGCGGGGCGGACCTGACCGAGGTCGGCACCGTCCTGTCCGTGGCCGACGGCATCGCCCGCATCCACGGGCTCGAGAGCTGCATGTCGTTCGAGATGCTCGAGCTGCCGCACGACGTCACCGGCCTCGCGCTGAACCTCGAGTCCGACAACGTCGGCGTCGTGCTGTTCGGCGACTGGCAGAAGATCGTCGAGGGCGACACCGTCAAGCGCACCGGCCGCCTGCTGGAGATCCCGGTCGGCGAGGCGCTGCTGGGCCGCATCGTCGACCCGCTCGGCAACCCGCTCGACGGCAAGGGCGACATCGCCACCACCGAGATGCGCCCGGCCGAGTTCAAGGCCCCCGGCGTCGTCCAGCGCCAGCCGGTGGTGGAGCCGCTGCAGACGGGCATCAAGGCGATCGACGCGATGATCCCGATCGGCCGCGGCCAGCGCGAGCTGATCATCGGCGACCGTCAGACCGGCAAGACGGCGATCGCGATCGACACGATCATCAACAACAAGGACACCGGCGTCATCTCGGTCTACGTCGCGATCGGCCAGCGCATGGCGACCGTCGTGCAGCTCGCCGAGACGCTTGCCGAGAACGGCGCGCTCGACAACACGATCATCGTCGCCGCTCCGGCCGACGAGGCCGCGCCGATCAAGTTCATGGCGCCGTACGCGGGCGCCGCGATGGCGGAGCACTTTCTCTACAACGGCAAGCACGCCCTCTGCGTGTACGACGACTTGACGAAGCACGCCTACGCGTACCGCCAGATGTCGCTGCTGCTGCGCCGTCCGCCGGGCCGCGAGGCGTACCCGGGCGACGTCTTCTACCTCCACAGCCGGCTGCTGGAGCGCTCGGTCAAGCTCAACGACGACCTCGGCGGCGGCTCGATGACCGCGCTGCCGATCATCGAGACGCAGGCCGGCGACGTCTCCGCCTACATCCCGACGAACGTCATCTCGATCACGGACGGCCAGATCTTCCTCGAGCCGAGACTCTTCTACTCGGGCGTGCGCCCGGCCATCAACGTCGGCATCTCGGTGTCGCGCGTCGGCGGCAACGCGCAGATCTCGCCGATGAAGAAGGTCGCCGGCAAGATCAAGATCGAGCTCTCGCAGTACCGCGAGCTGGAGGCGTTCGCGCAGTTCGGCTCCGACCTCGACGCCGACACGCAGCGCACGCTCGCGCGCGGCGAGCGCCTGGTCAAGACGCTCAACCAGGGCGAGCGCCAGCCGCTGCCGGTCGAGGACCAGGTGATCCAGATCTACGCCGCCACGAACGGCTACCTCGACCGCATCGACGCCGACAAGGTCGAGCGCTTCCTCGACGGCCTCACGCGCCGCGCGCACGCCGAGGGCGGCGAGGTCCGCGGCAAGATCGCCGGCGCCGACTGGAGCGAGGAGACGCAGCAGGCGGTCGACGCGCTCGTCAAGCGCTACGCGGAGGACTTCGGCTATGACCTCGACGAGGAGGGCCAGCCGCTGACCGACGAGGACGCGCCCGAGGTGCGCCCGACGCACGCCGCGCCGTCCGCGAGCGAGAACGGTGCGGCCGAGGCCGCCGAGCCGGAGGCCGCAGCGGTCTAACCCAGAGGAATCCCGCCTCCCGCCCCCAACCGATATGGCCCAACGAGACGTCAAGAACCGCATCGCGTCGGTCAAGAACATCCAGAAGATCACGCGCGCGATGGAGATGGTCGCCGCCGCGCGCCTGCGCCGCGCCGAGCAGCGCATCGAGGCGCTGCGCCCGTACGCGGGCGCGATCCGGCGCATGACGCGGCAGGCGGCGGAGGCCGCCGGCAACGTCCCGGCGCTGCCGATCCTGTCCGAGCACGAGACGGAGGCGCGTGTCGCGCTGCTGCTCGTGACGGCCGACCGCGGCCTCGCGGGCGCGTTCAACTCGCAGATCATCCGCGCCGGCGTGCGCACCGCGCAGGACTACCGCGACGCCGGCAAGGAGATCGTCTACTACGCGACCGGACGCCGCGGCGTCTCGTCGCTGACGTTCCGCGGCACGGAGCCCGAGCAGGGCTTCACCGGCTTCACCGAGCGGCCCTCGTACGCGAACGCGCGCGAGATCGCGCACTGCCTGATGGCCGCGTACGTGGACGGCAGAGTCGACCGCGTCGAGATCCTCTACAACGGCTACATCTCGCCGATCACGCAGGAGGTGCGGCGCGAGACGCTGCTGCCGCTCCAGCAGGCGACGATCCTCGAGGCGGAGACTCCGGAGGAGGCCGACAGACCCACGGGTCACAGCGCGCTCGTCGAGTACGAGCCCGAGCCGGAGGAGATCCTTCAGCGGCTCGTGCCGGACTACGTCGAGATCTCGATCTACCGGGCGCTGCTGGAGTCGACCGCGTCGGAGCTGGGCGCGCGCATGACGGCGATGCGCAACGCCTCCGACAACGCCGGCGACATCATCAACGACCTCACGTTGGAGATGAACCGCGCCCGCCAGGCGGAGATCACGCAGGAGATCATGGAGGTCGTCGGCGGCGCCGAGGCGCTCGCGTAGCGACGACTGGACCCTCTAGGAGACACCCAGACCTATGTCAGCAACAGCAACGAAGAACGTCGGGCGCATCGAGGAGATCCAGGGCGTCGTGATCGAGGCCGTCTTCCCCGACGAGCTGCCCGAGATCAACTCCGCGATCACGATCGACCGCGGCGAGGACGGCGTCCTCGTCTGCGAGGTCCAGCAGCACCTCGGCGACGACCGCGTGCGCGCGGTCGCGATGGACTCGACCGACGGCCTCGCCCGCGGCACCGAGGTCGTCGACACCGGCGGCCCGATCACGGTGCCGGTCGGCCGCGCCACGCTCGGCCGCATCTTCAACCTGCTCGGCGAGCCGATCGACCTCGCCGGCGACGTGCAGGCGGAGGAGCGCTGGCCGATCCACCGTCCCGCCCCGACGGTCGAGAACCTGACCCCGACGACGGAGATGTTCGAGACCGGCATCAAGGTCATCGACCTGCTCGCGCCCTACGCGAAGGGCGGCAAGGTCGGCCTCTTCGGCGGCGCCGGCGTCGGCAAGACCGTCCTCATCCAGGAGCTGATCCACAACCTCGCCAAGGAGCACGGCGGCCTGTCCGCCTTCTGCGGCGTCGGCGAGCGCTCGCGTGAGGGCAACGACCTGTGGCTGGAGATGAAGGAGTCGGGCGTCATCGACAAGACGATGCTCGTCTTCGGCCAGATGAACGAGCCGCCCGGCGCGCGCATGCGCGTCGCGCTGTCCGGCCTGACGATGGCGGAGTACTTCCGCGAGCAGGGCCAGGACGTGCTGCTGTTCGTCGACAACATCTTCCGCTTCGTGCAGGCCGGCTCCGAGGTCTCGGC
>JBQCIQ010000206.1:0-4183 GCA_051953595.1 Conexibacter sp.
CGAGGTGCTGCGGGCCGGCGGTGAGGGGGTGGAGTTCCTGGAGACCGACGACCCGGCGCCGTCGCTGCGGGCGAACGTGCTCGCCGCCGCGCTCGACGTGCGCGCCCACGCGGAGGCCGGCCGGTCGGCCGAGGCGGTCGCGGCGCTCGACCGGCACCGGCTGCTGTGCGCCCACCGCGAGGGCCCGCACGGCGTCGCGCACTGGAACCGCCAGGTCGAGCGGTGGCTCGGGGAGGTGCAGCGGCGCTGGCTCGGGCGCGTGTCGACCACGCGCTACGACGGGCGCGGCTGGTTCGTGCTGGAGACGGCCGCGGGCGAGGTGCCGGCGGAGCTGCGCGCGGGCGCGATCGAGCTGGCGCCGGAGCCGGTGCCGGAGGGCGCCGTGCCGGCCAAGCCGAAGCTGCTCGTCCCGCTGACCGAGGCGAACGCGCACGTCATCCGCGCGCAGGAGTCGGCGCGGCTCAACGCCGCCGCCGAGCGCTGCGTCGCCACGCTGGAGCTGGGCGACGACCCGCCGCCGGCGCGGCTCGTCGCGACGCATGGCGTCGATGGCGCGCGGCTGCGGCTGGAGGTCCTGTGGGACCACGACACCGCCGCCGCGTTCGCCGAGCTGCCGGGCAACGAGGGCGAGCGCGCGGTGCCGGTCGACCCGTGGCTGTGCGAGCCGCTGGATGCCTTCCTCGCGCTGCACGGCGTCGAGGTGACGCCGCTGGCGGTTCCCGTGCTGGAGGGGCTGCGCGCGGAGGCGGCCGACGCCGCGGCGGCGATCCGCGCCTCGCGCGCGACCGAGGCGGAGCCGATCGCGGAGGTCGCGGACGTGCTGGGCGGGACGCTGGAGCCGTTCCAGTGGGCGGGCGTGCGCTATGTCCTCAGAGCCCGCCGCGCCTTCCTCGCCGACGAGCAGGGGCTCGGCAAGACGGTCGAGGCGCTTGCCGCGCTGGAGGCCGACGGCGCGTACCCGGCGGTGGTGGTCTGCCCGGCGTCGCTGAAGCTCAACTGGGAGCGCGAGGCGGCGCGCTGGCTGCCGCACCGCTCCGTCGCCGTCGTCGAGGGACGCGTGGCGGTGCCGCCGCGGGCGGAGATCCTGATCCTCAACTACGAGCTGATCCCGACCCAGCGCGAGGCGCTGGCGCTGCGGCGACCGCGCGCGCTCGTGCTCGACGAGTCGCACTACTGCAAGAACCCGCAGGCGAAGCGCACGCGCGCGGTGCGCCGGCTCGCCGAGGGCCTGCCGCGCGACGCAATGCGGCTCGCGCTGACCGGCACGCCGGTGCTCAACCACGCCGACGAGCTGATCTCGCAGCTGCGCGTGCTCGGGCGGCTGGAGGACTTCGGCTCGGGCGCGCGCTTCAAGCAGCAGTTCCGCGGCGCGCTGACGGAGGAGCGGCTGCACTGGCACCTGCGCCGGCGCTGCTTCGTGCGCCGGCGCAAGGCGGAGGTGCTGCCGCAGCTGCCCGACAAGCGCCAGGTCGTCGTGCCGGTGGCGTTGAGCAACGAGCGCGAGTACCGGCTGGCGGAGGACGACGTGATCGCGTGGCTGCGCGAGCAGCCGCTCGACCTCTCCGAGCTGAACGCGAAGATCGCCGCGACGCTGCGCGCGCAGCGGCTCGCGCAGCTCGGGACGCTCCAGCGGCTGGCGGCGAAGGGCAAGCTGCACGCGGCGCTCGCGTGGATCCACGACTTCCTCGCGAGCGGCGAGCCGCTGGTCGTGTTCGCGCGGCACGTCGAGGTGCAGGAGGCGGTGCTGGAGCGCTTCCCCGACGCGCTGCACCTGCTCGGCAGGGACTCCGCCGCCGCGCGCGAGGCGACCGTGCGGGCGTTCCAGGACGACGCGGACGCGCCGGCGCTGATCGTCTGCGCGACGCGCGTCGCGGCGCAGGGCATCACGCTCACGCGCGCCTCGAACGTCGCCTTCCTGGAGCTGGAGTGGACCCCGGCGATGCACGACCAGGCGGAGGATCGCTGCCACCGCATCGGCCAGCACGACAATGTCACGGCCTGGTACCTGCTCGCGGCCGGCACGATCGACGAGACGATGGCGCGGCTGATCGCGCGCAAGCGCGGCCTCGTCGCCGCCGTCACCGACGGCCGCCGCCTCGACGGCGACGCGCTCGTCGAGGAGGTCGTCCGCGAGCTGCGCGACGGCCGCCCCTTCCGGCATCTCAAGCCGGTGACCGAGCCGGCCGCGGCGAGCTGAGCGCCGTACGCCGCGGGGTGTCGCTCACCCCGCGGCGAGGCGCCACACGTCGCCGGCGAGGCTCACGGCGTAGAGGTGCCCGCGTCCGTCGCGGCCGAACGACACGAGGTAAGGAGCGGTCAACGGCAGCGGCCGGTCGTCGGGCGCGCCCGCGGGCGTCAGCTTTGCGCTCCACAGCCGCCCGCTGCACACGTCGCCGTAGAGGTAGCGGCCGCGCAGGGCGGGCAGGCCGGGATCGCGCACGACGTAGCCGCCGACGACCGAGCACCAGCCGTCGTCGTGGCGGTGCACGATCTGCGGCAGCACGCCGCGCGGGCCGGCGCTCCGGCGCACGTTGCCCTCGACGTGCGGCCAGCCGAGGTTCGCGCCCGGCAGCCGCGCGAGCGGCAGCATGTCGACCTCCTCGACGGTGGAGTCGCCGACGTCGCCGATCACGACCGTCCGCGTCGGCGCGTCGAACGAGAAGCGCCACGGGTTGCGCAGGCCGGACGCCATCACTTCCGGCCGCGCCGCCGGCGCGCGCGGATCGATCCGCAGCAGCTTGCCGTTCCAGGAATGCGGGTCCTGGCTGGAGGCGGGATCGTCCTCTTGACCGGTCGAGATCCACAGGCGCCGGTCCAGCCCGAACTGGAGCTGGCCGCCATGGTGCTGGAGCCCCGCCGGGCCGAGGTCGACCAACAGGCGGCGCGCGTGCGGATCGACGCGATCGGGGTCGCGACGGGAGCGGCGGAGCGCGTCGACGCGCAGGTGGCTGCGCCGGTCGACGTACATCGCGTAGAGCAGCCCCGAGCGGCGGTAGTCGGGCGCGAACGCGATCGAGAACAGCCCGCGCTGGTCAAGCCCCTCGTCGGGGTCGCGGATCAGCACCTGACGGCGCAGGTCGGCGAACGGCGCCTTCAGCACGCGCCCGTCGCGCACGACGCGGATCAGCCCGTACCGCTGCACGACGAACAGGCGGTGCGCGTCGCCGGGCGGCGCCGCCACGTCGTCGGGCTGCTCGAAGCTCCCGACGCGCACGAGCCGCACGCCGCTCGCCGCCGCCGGTGCGGAAGCGGCGGCGGTGGCGAGCAGCGTCAAGCCGATCAGGACGACGAGGCGGCGCATCGCGCGCACGCTATCGCCGCGACGACGACCGTGATTCAGCGGCTGCGGCGCAGGAGCGCGCGGCGCAGCGGCGGGCGGCTGTAGTTCGCCTGCGAGAGCAGCGCGTTGACGATCACCAGGCCGACGCCGGAGGCGATGTTCGCGATCCCGAGCGCGCCGATCGCGCGCTGCGTGCGCGCGGCGCGCTTGGGCGTCTCCTCCGCGGGCTTCGTGCCGCGCTCGATCGGCACGGCGCCCTCGGGCTCCATGCTCGCGAGGCGGGCGCCCTCGACGGCACTGGCGATGCCGGTCGCGAGCGCCGCGAGCGTGAGCCCGTCCTTCGCCTTCGCCAGGTCGCGCTCGCGTCTGCTGAGCCGCCGCGGCTGCGTCTCCGTGATGCGCGAGGCGAACCAGCCGAGCGCGACGGCGCCGAGCGAGAGGGCGTTGATCGCGTTGTAGCCGTTCCAGGCGGCGTTGACGACTCTGCCGCGCTCGCGGTGGTCGTGGATGCGGGTAACGGACGGGTTGAGCGCGAACTGGCCGTACATGCTGCCGCCGAGCCAGCTCGCCAGCCCCCAGTCGTGCGCCGCGCGCGCGGCCTCGGCGAGGTTGTCGTTCACCATCGGGACCTCCCTCCTTGGGTGCGGGTCCTGCTCGGGGTACCCACCGGCTCGCGGATGCGACGCACGCCGTGTCAGTCCGGGCGCACGCCCGCGCGCTGTGCGCCCGGCGGGCGCCAGCGCGCCGGCTGCGCTCAGGCGGCGTGCGTGCGCTGGGCGACCGCCACGGCGACGGCCAGCGGCTCGCCGTCGACCTCGACGGGCCTCGGCGCGAGCGCGGCGGTCTTGCCGTCGCCGTCGCCGTCGTAGGCGACGCGCGTCGCAAGCGTCTCGGCGGCGACGT
>JBQCIQ010000207.1:0-6774 GCA_051953595.1 Conexibacter sp.
CGTCGGCGAGCCGCGCCAGCGCCTGCGCCGCCAGCGCCGGCTCGTGCACGACGACGACGTCGACCTCGCGCTGGATCCCGCGCAGCCACGCGTCGAACGCCGCCTGCTGCGCCGCGCTCGGATGCGGGTCGAGCGCGGCCCGGTGGCCGGGGTGGCGCAGGAACGGGTCGTCGTACCCAGCCATCCGCAGCCCGCCGACGCGCACCACGCGGGGGCCGTGCGAGCCGTCCGCGCGCAGACGCCCGTCGCGCGTGAGCACGACCGCGCCGGCGCGCGCGAGATCCCGCTCCAGCGCGAGCGAGTCGTGGTTGCCGGCGACGAACACGAGCGGTCTGCCGGCGCGCACGACCGTGCGCGTGACCGCCGCCTCCAGCGGCGAGCCGCGGTCGGTCAGGTCGCCGGCGAGCACGAGCGGGCCGCCCGCCGCCGCGCGCCGCAGCGCCGGCAGCACGAGCACGTTGTTGTGCACGTCGGAGGCGAGCGTCAGCCGCGGCGCGCCGGTCGCCGGCGGGCGGTCGCCCGGGGCGATCACGAGCCGCGCGAGCCCGACGAGCTGCGCGTCCAGCTCGTCGCCGAGGTCCTGCGAGGAGCGCGTCGCCGACTCGACGAGCCGCAGCGCCTGCGGGATGTCGGCGCCGTGCGCGAAGTACTCCGGCTCATCGAGCGCGCCGCGCGGCGGCAGCAGCAGCGCGACCGCGGCCGCGCACGCGAGCGAGGCGACGCCTCCGCTCAGCAGCAGCCAGCGGACGCGGGGACCGGTGCGACTGCGGACCGCCAGCGCGACGAGCGCCGACAGCAGCAGCCCGCCGAGCAGCGCCAGCACGACGAGCGTCCGCAGGTAGCCCGCGACGGCGTCGCGCACGTGCGCGCGCAGCGCGTGCACGTCGAACTGCTCGTCGCGCGCGATCCGCTCGACGGCGCCGCGGTCGATCGCGCGCACGTCGAGGCGCAGCTGCGCCGGCAGCCGCACGACCGGGAAGCGCACGCCCCAGTCGACGAGCGGCACGTACAGCGCGAGCCCGCGGTCGGCGCCGGGGTGGACGGAGATCCGCACGGTCGCGACGTCGAGCCGGCGGTCCTGGTGGAAGGTCGTCAGCACGCCGAGCACGCCGATCGCGGCGGCGACCACCGTCGCCAGCAGCGCGGCGCTCGCGCGCAGGCGGCGTCCGCGCGGCACGCGCGCTGGCGGGGCGTCTCGACGGTCGTCTGCGGTCATGAACCCTCAGACACATACCGATCCCGGACGCTGCGGCGCGGGGTCTGTGTGCGGCGAGCCGCGGTTGGGTACGCGCCACAGCGGAGGACGATCCCGAGGAGGCACGCATGAGAACCAGGCTCTCGCGCACGCTCGGCGCGGGCGCGGCCGGCGCCGCGCTCGCGTACCTGTGCGACCCGCAGAACGGACGGCGCCGGCGGCACGAGCTGCGCGACCGCACGCTCGCGGTCGGCCGCCGCGGCCTGCGCCGGACCGCGAGAGAGGCGCGCTACGTCGGCGGCGCCGCGATCGGCACGGCGAAGGGCGCCGTCGCGGGCGTCAGGCCGCACGAGCGCGACTACGACGACGTCACGCTCGCGCACAAGGTCGAGTCGGAGATCTTCCGCCCGGCCGGCGCGCCGAAGGGCGCCGTCAGCGTCAACGTCAACGACGGCGTCGTCGAGCTGCGCGGGCAGCTGGAGCAGCCGGAGCAGATCGAGCGGCTGGGCGCGGCGGCCGCGCGCGTCGAGGGCGTCAAGCGCGTCGAGAACCTGCTGCACACGCCCGGCTCGCCGGCGAAGCACTCGCCGCCGAGCGATCCCGCGGACGTGCGCCGGCGGGCGGAGGTCGCGGCGGAAGCGCATCAGGCGCGTTGAAAGCCAGCTACATCAGGTTCGGCGTGTGCAGCTCGGACAGGCGGCGGGCGGTTGGACGGTCGAAGCCGGCCGCGATGAGGCGGCGGATGCGGTTGCCTTCCATCGTGCGCATCAGCGCGCGGACCGCCTTCGCACCCTCCGACAGCGCGGCGGGGCGCAGCGAGCCGGCGGCCATGATCGTCAGCCCCTCCGTCAGCAGCGGCGACAGGCCGGACAGCTCGGTGAGCTTGGCGGCCCGCTGCTCGGCGGCGGAGATCAGCGTGCCGCGCTGCTCGGGGTCGGCGTCGAGCACCTGGCGCACGTGCGAGATGCCGAAGTGGACGTGACGGCGCTCGTCGCGGTGCGCGAGTCGCGCGGCCGCCGCCGTCGCCGCGTCGGGCGCGTGGCGCTCGACGAAGCGCAGCAGGTCGAGGAACGTCCCCTCGCCGAGCACGTTCAGCAGCAGCGCGGCGTTCGTGAAGTCGTGCTCGTCGAGCAGCGTCTTCAGCGACAGCTCGGTCGACGCCAGCGCGCGGCCGCGCTCGCCCGCCAGCAGCGCGCGCTTCGTGAAGACCTCGACGTGGCGCGCCTCGTCGTGCACGTGGCTCGCCAGCCACATCAGCGCCTCCGGGTAGGCCGGGTGGACCTGCGGCAGGAACGCGGCCGGCACGTAGAGGGCCGCGTACTCGTTCTGGGCGATGAACGTCATCACCTGTGCGACGGCGCGCTGCAGCGGCTCGGGCAGACCGCGCGCCGCCGCCCACGGCACGTCGCGCGAGGCGTCCCACTGCTGCGCGGACGCCTGCTCGGCCAGCTCGCCGACGTCCTCCGACCACACCTGCGCGCGCTCGTGCAGGCGCCAGTCGAACGCCGGGGCGCCGTGCTCGGGGATGGCGCCGAGCGGCGTCAGCCCGCCGTGGCGATCGGCGTCGGCGGGAGCGGGCGGCGCCGGTCCGGCGTCGCGCCAGTCGGCCGTGTGCAGCTCGCCGTCGGGACGCAGGCGGACGGCGCCCGCGACCGGCGGGCCGTCGTCGGCGAGCACGCGGCGGCCGGGGCCGCGGCGCAGCCGCACGGCCCACGCACGGCCGTCGTCGCCGCGCGCGAGGGCGGAGGGCTCGCCGGCCGCGTGGCCCTCGACGCGCGCCCAGCCGGGCAGCTCCATCGCGACCGCGCGCGAGGGCGTGACGACCTCGACCTCCTCGCCGGGCCGCATGCCGGCGAGCGCCGCCTGCAGCAGCACCTCCAACCCGCCGCCCAGCTCAAGCGCCTCGGCGTCGAGCCGGCGAGCAGCGCCGGCCTCGCGACGCGCCGTCCCGCCGGGCCGCGAGCCGAGCGCGGTCACGCGGCGACGCCCTCCTGCTCCGCCACCGCGGCGAACAGGTCGGCGTATCCCGCGCGCGCACCGGGCAGCCAGCGCTTGACGCCCTCCAGGTCCATCGCCTCGCGCAGCGTCGGGTCCTCGCGGTCCATCGCGAGCAGCGCGCGCTGCCAGCGCGCCGCCAGCTCGCCGTCGAGCGACGGCAGCGCGGTGAAGTTGCAGTGGCAGTACGTCGGCGAGCGCCACGCGATCTCCAGCTCGCCAGTCACTGGCAGGCCCGCCGCGCGGAACGCCGCCCACGTCGCGTCGCCGAGCGCGCCGGCGTCGGCACTGCCCTCCGCGACCGCCTGCACGACGCGCAGCTCGGAGTCGCCGGTGTCGCCGTGCTTGCCGAGGTCGGTGTCGAAGCGGATCAGCTCCGCGCACTCGCGCGCGGCGTCGAGTCCCTGCCGGCGCAGGTAGTGCAATGGCAGGATCGCGGCGTGGCCGGAGTCGCGGCTGCCGAGCGCAAGCCGCCTGCCGGCCAGCTCCCGCACGTCCTCGAACGCCTCGCCGCGGCGCACGACGAGCACGCTCGCGAAGTTGGCGTCGACGTCGCGCATGCCGAGGATGCGCGCCTCGCCGCCGAGCCGGCGCTCGAGCGCGACGAACGCCGTGTTCGTGTTCCAGCCGATCTCGACCTCGCCGCGCAGCACCGCCTCGACGAGCCGTTCGTAGTTCGAGTAGAGGAGGTAGTCGGTGGGAACGCCGGCGTCGGCGAAGTAGGAGCGGAAGCGCTCCCAGATCGTGACGATGCGCGGGTGGTAGGCGACCGCGCCGACGGTCAGCTCGGGCGCGCCCATCACGGCACCGGGAGCCCCGCGAGCGCCTTGCCGATCCAGCCGCGCAGCACGCCGTTCGTCGGCGCCATCACGGCGCCGGCGCGGGCGTCGCGCAGGTGGCGCTCGATCGGCAGCGCGGGCGTGTAGCCCTGCCCGCCGCAGACCTCCAGCGCCGTCTGCGTGACGTCGCGCGCGGCCTCGGTGGCGGCCACCTTCGCCTCCATGATCGGCACGAGCGCGCCGGGGTCGCCCGCGTCGCCGAGCGCGGCGGCGTCGCGCACGAGCAGCCGCGCCTGCCGCACGGCGAGGTCCATCCCGGCCAGCTGGTGCTGGATCGCCTGCACCTCCGCGAGCGTCGAGCCGTCGGCGTAGGAGCGTTCGGCGGCGTGCGCGGTCGCGGCCTGCTGCGCCGCCGCCGCGATCCCGACGTTCACGGCTGCGAGGCCGACGAGGAACCACGGCGCGACGACGCCAAAGACGAGCTCGCCGCCGGCGCCGGGCGCGCCGATGCGGTCCGCCTCGCCGACCTCGACGCCGTCGAGCGTCATCGCAATCGAGCTGTTGCCGGCCATCCCGACCCCGTCCCAGGTCCCCTCGAACGCGACGCCCGGCGCGTCGCGCTCGACCGCGAAGCAGTCGGCGCCCGCGCCATCCTCGCTCTGCACGAGCACGAGGTAGACGTCCGCCTCCCCGCCGGAGGTGACGAACGACTTGCGCCCGGAGATCCGCACGCGGCTGTCGCCGCTCCGCTGCGCGCGCAGCTCCGGCGCGTAGAAGTGCGCGCCGGTGCCGCGCTCGGAGAAGGCGAGCGTGCCGAGCGCTTCGCCCGACGCGAGCGCGCCCAGCAGCTCCTCCGCGCGCTCGCCTTCGCCGCCCGCGATCGTCGCGCTCGTCACGACGTGCATCAGGAACGTCATGCCGGTCGACGCGCATGCGCCGCCGACGCCCTCGCACGCCTCCGCCAGCGCGCGCAATCCACCGCCCGCGCCGCCGTGCTCGCGCGGGACCGCGAGGCCGAGCAGCCCGGCCTCGCCGAGCGCCCGCAGCGAGTCGCGCGGGAACGCGCGCCCGCGGTCGACCGCGGCGGCCCGCGCGGCGATCGCCTCGCGCACCGCCGCGTCGAGCGCGACCGCGGGATGGTCCACTGCCGTCATGCGTCCACCTTTCGATCGGAGACCGTCTCGACGAAGCCGCCGGCCGGCGTGCGCACGATCCGCCGGCCGCTCCAGCCGCGCAGCGGGTGCGCGTCGCTGCGCTGCAAGTCGCGGCAGATCCGCAGCGTCACGAGGTACGCGATCACCGGCACGACGAAGACGGCCGCGCGCGCGAACCAGATCTGCGATTCGTAGGGGATCCCGAAGCGGATCAGGATGCGGTCGGCCGAGCCCGCGAAGAACACCAAGGCGACCCAGGCGAAGAAGCCCATCCCGAGTGCCGTCCGCTGCGGGTTGTCGCGCGGGCGGTCCAGCAGCTCGTGGCGTGCGTAGTCCCGTGTCAGCCGCCGGTCGAGCCACGGGATCGCGTACAGCACGGCGAACACGACAAGTGGGAACGCCGCCCCGCCCCAGAACGGGTTCGGGATCCACGTCAGCCCCCAGAAGTGGATCTCCAGCGGCGGCATGATCCGCAGCCCGCCGATCAGCCAGCCGAGGAACCAGTCGGGCTGCGCGCCGTTCGTCGACAGGTACGGCTCATACGGGCCCCACTGCCAGATCGGGTTGATCTGCACGAGCCCGCCGAGCAGGAACAGCACCGCCGCCGTCGCGCACAAGAGCCCGAGCGAGCGCAGCGCGTACGCCGGCCACGTCGGCGTGCCGACGACGTTGCGCTCGGTCCGGCCCGGCCCCCGGAACTGCGTGTGGTGGTTGCGGATCACGCCCGCGAGGTGGAGCGCGATCAGCAGCCCGATCAGCGCCGGCAGGACGAACACGTGCAGCGTCAGCAGGCGCGTCGTGAAGTCGTGCGTGCCCGGGTACTGGCCGCCCCACGCAAGGAAGGCGACGTTGCCGCCGATCACCGGCAGCGACATCGCCACGCCGTACGCGATCGCGAGCCCCATGCCGGACAGCAGGTCGTCCGGCATCGAGTAGCCGGCGAAGCCCTCCAGCACCGCCAGCATCAGCAGCGTCACACCGATCGCCCAGGTGATGTCGCGCGGCTTGCGGAACGCGGCGGTGAAGAACACGCGCAGCAGGTGCGCGACGATCGCCGCGATGAAGACGAGCGCGGCCCAGTGGTGCGTCTGGCGCAGCAGCAGCCCGGCGGGGATGTCCTGCGAGAGGCGCAGCGTCGAGGCGTACGCGAGGCTCATCTTCTCGCCGTAGAGGGGCGCGTAGGAGCCGTGGTAGGTCGTCTCGGCGGTGCTCGACTCGAAGAACAGCGCCAGGAACGTGCCCGTGCCGACGAGGATCATGAACGCGTACAGCGCGATCTCCCCGAGCATGAACGACCAGTGCTCGGGAAAGACGTAGCGCAGCGCGGCCTTCAGCGCGGGCGAGGCGCCGGCGCGCTCGTCGATCCAGCGGACGGTGTCGCGGCCGGGGGCGGGCGGGCCGCCGTCGCCCGAGGCGGCCGGCCGGCCGGGGGCGCTCACGCGCCACCCCGGTTCGCGTTCAGCCACGAGGGTCCGACCGACGCCGAGTAGCCGCCGTTCGCGCGCAGCTCGCGCGTGGTCGGGTCGATCGCGAGCGGCAGCTGGGGGAGCGGGCGCCCGGCCGGACCGAAGATCACGTCGGCGCCCCGCGCGGGGTCGAAACTCGAGTAGTGGGACCGGCAAACGAGCGCCCGCCCCGCCTGCGTCGCCGC
>JBQCIQ010000208.1:0-9282 GCA_051953595.1 Conexibacter sp.
CGCGCGCTCGCGCGCGCCGACCCGCTCGACCAAAGGATCGGCGACCGGCGACGCCGAGCGGGCGGCGCCACCGCCGGCGAAGCCGGTGGTGGCGGGTGAGACGATCTCCGCGGCTCCGCCCGCGGAGTCGTCTTCACCGACGACAGGACCCGCCCGCAGCTCCGTGGCGGGCTCGGCAAGAACCGCGTCGCCGCCGAGCAGCTGCACGTAGCGCTCTTCCTTCTGTCCCGGCTGACGCGGAAGCTGCCGCACATGCCCGCGCTCGATCAGGCGGTCCAGTGTCGCCTGGACGGCGGCCAGGTCCGCGAACAGATGCAGCCGCTCCGACCGCTGCTTCAGCTCGCCGGGCGTCTGCGGCCCGCGCAGCATCAGCACGCCGAGCAGCGCCAGCTCGTCGGGCGCGAGCCCAAGCGCCTCGTCGAGCAGGTGTCGGTACTTCGCCGCGCGCGAGCCGTGGCCGCTCGCGAGTCGCGTCCAGCCGCGCCGGTACGTGTGCTGGAGCGCGTCCTTGATGACGCCCTCGTCGTAGTCGACGACCGGGTTGCGGTTCGTCGACTGGTTGCACGCGAGCCGCAGCGCGTTGAGCGACAGCGGGTAAGCGTCCGGTGTCGTGCGCTGCTTCTCGATCAGGCAGCCGAGCACGCGGATCTCGACGGCGTCCGGTTCCACGGGCGGAAGGCTACGTCACCACACGACCTCGACGCCGTACTGCGCGAGCGCCGGGTCGGAGGAAACAAGCGTCAGCCGTTCGGCGAGCGCCTGCGCGACCAGCAGCCGGTCAAACGGATCCCGGTGGTGCCACGGCAGCTCGCCGACCGCCTCCGCGTGCAGCGGGAAGATCGGCAGCAGCTCGATCTGGCGCAGCGCGGTCAGCCGGCGCGACAGGTCGGCGGGGGCTTTGAGCTTGCCGAGCGACCGCTTGATCGTGGCCTCCCACAGGCTCACCGCGCTGACCACCAGTCGATCCGACGCGAGGGTCGCCGCTTGAGCGGGAGCCGACAGACGCTCATCGCCGGCCAGCAGCCAGATCATCGCGTGGGTGTCGAGCAGCAGCCCCGCCCGATCAGCGGGCACCGAAGGCCTCGGCGATGTCGTCCGGCAGCTCGTCGAAGTCGTCCGCCATCTCGATCTCGCCGGCCATGCAGCCGAACAGCGAGGCACGGTCGCTGAGCGCGGTCATCGGCATCAGGCGCACCGCGGGCTTGCCGCGGCGCGTGACGACAATCTCCTCGCCGGCGAGCGCACGCTCGACGAGCTGCGACAGGTGCGTCTTCGCCTCGTGCATTCCAACCTCGGCCATGGAGGCAAGCGTAGCAGTCATCTAGTCCGTCTCCTAGCTAGATATATGTGGGAATTTCGCACCGCAGGCGGGCGCGATAGCGTTCGCGCCCGATGACGCGTCGATTCGCCCCCCTCGCCGCGCTGCTCGCCGCCCTCGCGCTCGGGGGGTGCGCGTACGGCACGGCCGCGAGACTCACGCCTGCGCAGGAGACCGCGCGCGTCGCCTTCATCAAGGCGCATCACGGATACAGCGACCGCGATCTCGCGCGCCTGTGTCCGGGCCTCTACCCGAGAGACTTCCTCACGAACGAGAAGGACTGGCCGGCGGGCAAGGCGAGATCGGGCGACATGAGCGCCAGAGCGATTGCCGCCGCGCGCGCGAGACAGGCGGCGCAGCTCAGAGCCGCCGGCTGCGACGTCTACCCGGGCTGACGCGCGCCGTGGACGACGCCACGCTCGACCGCTTCGCCGAGCTGCTGGTCGGCTTTGCAGCCAACGTCCAACCCGGCCAGATCGTCGCCGTCTCCTCGGAGATCGGCAAGGAGTCGCTGACGCGCGCCATCGCCGCGCGCGCCTACGCGCACGGAGCGACGTACGTCGACGTCGCGTACGCCGACCCGTGGGTGCGCCGCGCGCGCATCGAGCACGGCAGCGATCAGGCGCTGGAGACGGTGCCGAGCTGGATCGGCGAGCGGATCCTCGCGCTCGGCGAGCAGCGCTGCGCGCGGATCGCGCTGACCGGCCCGACCGAGCCCAGACTGCTCGAAGACCTCGATCCGGCGCGCGTCGGCGCCGACAGAGCGCAGACGCTGCGCGAGGCCGGCAAGGTGCTCAACGACCAGACGACGAACTGGACGATCGCCCCCTGCCCGACCCTTGGCTGGGCCGCGCAGGTGCATCCCGACCTGCCGCCCGAGCAGGCGCTCGCGAAGCTGTGGGAGCAGATCGTGCACGTCTGCCGGCTCGACGAGGACGACCCGGTCGCCGCCTGGCGCGCGCGCATGGACACGCTCAGAGGCGCCGCCGAGCGCCTGACCGCCGCGCGCTTCGACGCGCTCCACTTCGAAGGGCCGGGGACCGATCTCACGGTCGGGCTGCTGCCCAGCTCGACATGGCTGAGCGCGTCGTTCGCCACGAGAGACGGCATTCCGCACGCCCCCAACCTCCCGTCCGAGGAGGTCTTCACGACGCCCGACCCGACCCGCGTCGACGGCGTCGTGCGCGCGACGAAGCCGCTGCAGCTCGCGGGCGCGACGATCGAGGGCCTGACGGTGCGCTTCGAGGGCGGCCGCGCCGTCGAGATCGACGCCGACAAGGGCGCCGACGTGCTGCGCTCGATGTCGAGGCATGACGACGGCGCCTGCCGCCTCGGCGAGGTCGCGCTCGTCGACGGCAGCGGCCGCATCGGGCCGCTCGACACCGTCTTCTACGACACGCTGCTCGACGAGAACGCGGCGAGCCACCTGGCGCTCGGGCAGGCGTTCCAGTTCGCCGTCGGCGAGGAGGACCGCGAGCGCACGAACACGAGCATGGTCCACATCGACTTCATGATCGGCGGCGACGACGTCGACGTGGACGGAATCTCCGCGGGCGGGACCGACGAGCGCGTGCCGGTGCTGCGCGGCGGCGTCTGGCAGCTCTGACAGGCTGCCGGCCATGCGACCGCTCGCGGTCGATCTCGTCCTCCTGCGCGCGACCGCGCCGGACCTGCCGCTCGTCGTCGGGCGCGTGCTGGCAGCGCGCGTCGTCGAGCGCCGTGGCAAGCACGGAATCCTCGACCTCGCCGGTGCCTACCTGACGGCCGAGCTGCCGGAGGAGGTGCAGGCCGGCGAGAGCCTGCGGCTCGTCGTGCAGGACACGAGCGACGGGCGCGTGACGTTCGCGCTGGCGCTTGCGCCCGACCGGCGTCGACGCCGGCCTCGCGGCGGTCCATCGGCGCCTTCGCGCGAGGACGGCGAGGAGCGTCCAGGCTCGTTCGACGGCTACGCCTGACCCGCGGGCTCGGTACGAGCGGTCAGGCGACCTCGCTGAACAGCAGCGCGTCGGCGTCGAGCTCGGTGCGCAGCAGCTTCTTCAGCTGGCCGTGGATCTGACAGACGCGGCTCTCGGAGACGCCGAGGATGTCGCCGATCTCGCGCAGCGTGAGGTTCTTGACGTAGAGCAGGACGGCGACCTGGCGCTCGCGCTGGGGCAGGCGCTCGAACGCCGCGCGGAAGCGCAGCTTCGCCTGGTCGCGCGCGGTGTGGTGCTCGGGGTCGGAGAAGCGGTCCTCGCTGACGAGCGTGTCGATCCGCTCGATCGCCGTCTCGTCGTCGCTGAGCACCAGCGTGTTGAGGGACGTCACGTCGGAGGCGAGGATCTCGTCCTCGCGCGTGCGCAGCTCCGCGACGCTGCAGTTGAGCGCGCCGGCCAGCTCCTCGCGCGTCGGCTTGCGGCCGTGCACGCCGATGAAGTGCTCGCGCGCCTGGTTGATGTCGCGCTCCCAGCGGCGCAGCGAGCGCGGCGCCCAGTCCTGGCGGCGCAGCTCGTCGAGCACGGCGCCGTGGATGCGCGTCCACGCGAACTGCTCGAGCGTGGCGCCCTTCTCGGGGTCGTAGCGCTCGATCGACTGGATCAGCGCCTCGAGTCCGCAGGAGATGAAGTCCTCGACCTCGCAGCGCGCGGGGATCTCGCGGACCTTCTTGTAGACGATGTACTTCACCATCGGCGCGAACGTGAGCACGAGCCGGTCGCGCACGCGGCGGTCGCCGGAATCGCGGTACTGCTGCCACAGCGCTCGTGCTTCGTCGGCTGTGATCCGACCCCCGGTGCGCTTCGTCTCCAGCTGCATCTCTCCGCCTTCCCTCCGTCTGGTGGTCCCCAAGATCGGGGCAGGTATCGGCAGGGGCGCGCGCTGGACACGATCGCCCCTATGGGGTAACCCACCCAGAACAAACGTCCAGAAGGAGCGCCTGGACGACATAACGCTGCACCCGAGGGGTTTGCGTTCCCGATCCCTGGGAATCGCGCGCGAGCCGCCGGGACCGGTGTTCCTGCTCAGGACCGGCGGGGCGCGGCCGACTACCCCGGTTGTCCGCTCCCTGCTGGAGGTTCCCTTCCATGGCGCTCCGCCTCACCGGCTCACCCACGACCGCTTCGTCCGCCGCGCAGCCCGACTTCTCAGCGTCCGCCGCCGCGTGCCTCGACCGCCACGACCTCGACGGCTACGGCGCCCTGTTCGCGCAGGCCGGCGAGCTGGCGGACATGCACGCGCGCTACGCCGCGCGCACGCAGCTCGTGGAGGCCGCGCTGCGCGCCGGCCAGGCCGCCGACCGCGCCCGCGTGCCGGCGATCTACCTCGCCGCCGCGAGACAGACGGTCGCGCTGCTGGAGGAGGACCCGCGCGAGCCGGTGCTGCTCAACTACGCGGGCGTGCTGCTGTACGAGCTGTGGTCGCTGGACGCCGCGGCCGCGCTGTTCGCCGCCGCGCGCCGGCTCGATCCGGAGCTGGCGAACGTCCAGCGCAACCTCGACGAGGTCGCGCGGCGGCGCAGAGGCGCCGTCTCGCCGGCCTTCCCGCGCGCGCTCGCCGTCGCGCTCGGCGAGGTCGCGAGACGCGCGCGCCGCGTCGCCGACCAGGCGCGCCCCGCCGATGGCCAGCGGCTCTCGCTCTGCATGATCGTCAAGGACGAGGAGGAGATGCTGCCGCGCTGCCTCGCGGCCGCCGCCCCCGCCGTCGACGAGATCGTGATCGTCGACACCGGCTCCTCCGACCGCACGATCGAGATCGCGCGCGAGTTCGGCGCGACGGTGATCGAGCGCGCATGGACCGGCTCCTTCTCGGAGGCCCGCAACGTCTCCTTCGACGCCGCCACGGGCGACTGGCTGATGTTCCTCGACGCCGACGAGGTGCTGGTCGAGGAGGACGTCGAGCGGCTGCGCGCGCTGCGCGGCAAGACGTGGCGCGAGGCCTTCTACCTGACCGAGATCTCCTACACGGGCGAGCTGGGCGACGGGACCGCCGCCACGCACACCGCGCTGCGCGTCTTCCGCGCGCGGCCGCAGTACCGCTTCAGCGGCTCGCTGCACGAGCAGATCGCCGAGACGCTGCCGCTGCACATCCCCGAGCGGATCGAGGCGACCGACATCCGCGTCGAGCACTTCGGCTACCTCGGCGCGGTTCGCGACGCGAAGGAGAAGTCGCGCCGCAACATCGAGCTGCTGCTGAGACAGCGCGACGCCGGCCAGTCCGACCCGTTCCTGCACTTCAACCTCGGCTCCGAGTACGGCGCCGTCGGCGACGCGCACGCCGCGCTGACCGAGTTCGAGCGCGCGTGGGAGCTGATCGTGAACGACCCGCAGGGGCGCACGTGGGGCTTCATGCCGGCGCTCGTCTCGCGGCTCGTGCGCGGGCTGCGGATCGTCGGCCGCCACGAGGACTGCATCGCGCGCGGCGCCGAAGGGCTCGCGCGCTACCCAGGCTTCACCGACATCGTGTTCGAGCAGGCGGCCGCGACGCTCGCGCTCGGCGACGTCGACGGCGCGCTGCGCCTCTACCGCGAATGCATCGCGATGGGCGACGCGCCGAGCAGATACACGGCCACCGTCGGCATGGGCACGTTCCTGCCGACGATCGCGATCGCCGAGATCCACCACGCGCGCGGCGAGACCGCCGCGGCGGTGCGGCTGCTCGACGACTGCCTTGGGGAGTTCCCCGGCTTCTTCGGGCTGGTGCTGCCGTTCGCGGCGGCGCTGCTGGCCGACGGCCGTGCGCCGGAGGAGGTCGTCGCGCGCGTCGAGGCGCGTGTGGCGCAGCTGACGCCGACCGTCCGCTTCATGCTCGGGACCGCCTTGTACGAGGCGGGCAGCACCGAGGCCGCCGAGGCGCAGTACCGCCTGCTGCTGGAGCAGCAGCCGGGCAGCGGCATGGCGCGCGTCGCGCTGGCGGAGGCGCTGCTGTCGCAGCGGCGCTGGGCCGACGCGGTCGCGGAGGCGGCGGAGCTGGCCGACGACGAGCCGCATGCGGTCGCCGCGCGCCGCAGCGAGCTGTTCGCGCTGCTCGTCGAAGGCGACGCGGACGTCGCGCGGGCGGTGCTCGCGCGCGCCGCGGCGAGCGGGATGCCGAGCGGGGAGCTGGCGTTCTTCACGGCGTGGTGCGAGACGGCGGACCATCGGCTTTCGCCCTCCGGCGACCGCGAGCGGACGCCTGCGGGCGACGTCACCGTCGCGCTGCCGATCGACGCGGTCATGCCGCTCGCCACGGCGCTGGAGGCGCTGCTGCGCGTGCGCGAGGTCGACGTCTTCGGCCGGCTCGCCGGTCTGCTCGACGCCTGCCCGCTGCCGCGGCGCGAGCGGCGCGAGCTGCTGGCCGGCATGTACCTGCGGCGCGGCTTCCTCGCCTCGGCGGCGGAGGAGTGGCTGGGCGTCTGTCAGGCCGACCCGCGCGACGTGCGCGGCCTCGTCGGGCTCGCGCAGGTCGCCGCCGCGCAGGGGATGACCGAGGACGCCATCGAATTCGCGCGTGAGGCTTGCGCGCTGGACGCGGGGGACCGACGTGCGACGCGACTGCTCGCGCGGCTCGAGCCGCTGGCGGCGTAGGCCCGGAGGGCCGGCCGGCCGGCTGCGCCCTCTGCTCCCGCGCCTCAAGTTCCACCGTGACCGGCCGATAGAGCCGGACATGGGGACCGAAATCGCACCGATCGGCGCAGCCGGCTTCAGTGCGGCGCCCGAGCGCGCGCCGCGCAGATCGCGCGCGGCCGCCGTCGAAGACACCTTCACCGTCTCGCACGGGGAGATACCCGCGAGCCCACCGCCCGAAGTGCTCGACGCGATCGGCGCGGCCGGACGCGTCGCGCGCGAGCTGCACGACACGGGCCGCGAGCTGCGCTTCACGCCGCCGTCGGCGGGCGAGGACGGTCGCGTGCGCGTGGAGGTCTGCGACCTCGACGGCAACGTGCTGCGCGCGATCCCGCCGAGCGAGCTGCTCGACGTCGCCGCGGGCGCGCCGCTCGACTGATCCGCCTCACGCCATGGCCACCACGAGCTCGTCGACCTCGACCACGCCGCTGCTGAACGTCGGCGGGCTCGCGTCCGGCCTGGACACGAACTCGATCATCACGCAGATGATGGCGATCGAGCGGCAGCCGCGGACGAAGCTCGACCAGCAGGCGTCGCTGATCAGCGCCAAGCAGTCGGTCCTGGCCGACTTCCAGTCGCGCCTGCGCGCGGTCGAGGCGGCGGCGCAGGACCTGCGCTCGCTCACGCTCTGGTCGCAGCAGCAGTCGGTCGCCACGAGCGACACGACGCGCCTGTCGGCCGCGATCGTGGCCGGCTCCGGCGCGGGCGTCGGCGGCTACCAGGTCGAGGTCTCGCAGCTCGCCAACGCCGCCCAGCGCACGTACGCCTTCAGATCCCCCGCGAGCGCGGGCACGATCACGATCGACGGCCACGACACGAGCGTCGCCGCGAACGCCTCGCTCGCCGACGTCGTCAGCGCGATCAACTCCGACGCGAACGCCACGGTCTACGCGGCCGCGACCGACAGCGGCACGCTCGTCCTGTCGGCGCGCAGAACCGGCGACACCGGCAGTGGCTTCATCGCCGTCACCGACGGCACCGGCTCCCTCACCGAGGACACGTCGAAGGCCAAGCAGGGGCGCGACGCGCTCTTCACGGTCGACGGCGTCGCCGGCTCGGCCTCCACGAACGACGTCACGAACGCCATCGCCGGCGTGAGACTGGCGCTCAGAGGCGTGACGACGACGAGCGGTCCGATCACCGTGACCGTCGGGGCGCCGAGCGTCGACACCGACGCGGTCAAGCAGAAGCTGCAGGCGTTCGTCGACGTCTACAACTCGACCGTCGACGCGATCCGCGCGAGACTCGACGAGAGAAGCGTCCCGAACCCGCAGACGACCGCCGACCAGCAGGCCGGCATGCTCAACGGGGACACGACGCTGACGGCGATCCTCAGCCAGATGCGCCAGGCGATCTACACGCCCGTCAGAGGGCTGCCGGCCGGCATGAGCAGCCTCGCCGACCTCGGCGTCTCGACCGGCGGCGCCTCCTCGACGATCTCCAGAGACGCGCTCGCCGGCAAGCTGACGATCGACACGGCGAAGCTCGGCGACGCGCTCGCGAGCAACCCCTCGGGCGTGCGCGATCTGCTCGCCGGGCCGGCGAACGTCGGGGGCTGGACGCGCGCGTTCGAGACGATCGTCCACAACGCCGACACGACCAGCGGCACGATCGACGTGCGCATCACCGGCGCCGACGCCGAGCTGAAGCGGCTCCAGCAACAGATGGCGGACATGGACGACCGCCTCGCGCTCAAGGAGACCTCGCTGCGCGCGCAGTTCACCGCGATGGAGACGGCGCTGTCGCAGAGCCAGACGCAGAGCAGCTGGCTGTCCGGGCAGCTGGCGTCGCTGAACCGGTAGCGGCTCAACTCCCGGCTCTTCGGACCGATCACCCGGGGTGACGATCCACCCCCGATCCGGGAAGGGCCATGAGCAGCATGAACTTCGCGGCCTCGCCGCAGGCGTATCGAGAGAGCGCGGTGCTGACCGCGCCGCCGGAGCGGCTCGTCGTGATGCTCTACGACGGCGCCGGACGCTTCCTCTTCCAGGCGGCGACGGCGATGCGCGAGGGCGACGTGCCGACCGCGCACGAGCGCCTGCGCCGCGCCGAGCGGATCGTCGAGCACCTGCTCGCGACGCTCGACATGAGCCAGGGCGAGATCGCCGAGAGACTTGAGGCGATCTACGTCTTCTGTCTCCAGCTGCTCGGCGAGGGTCGCATGAGACAGGACGCGGACGCGCTCGAGCACGTGCGCGGGCTGCTGGGCGAGCTGCGGGAGGCGTGGGCGGAGATCGCGTCGTCGCCGCAGGCGGTGGCCGTCACCGCGTGAGGCCGTGAGCGAGACGGCCCCGTACGAGCGGCTTGCCGAGCTGGCCGAGCGCGAGCTCGCGCTCGTCACCGCCTTCGAGCCCGCGCGCCTCGGGGAGCTGGTCGCGCTCCAGC
>JBQCIQ010000209.1:0-13027 GCA_051953595.1 Conexibacter sp.
TCGCGGCCCTGCTCCCTGCGGGCCTCGTGGGTGTGGCGCTCCTGGTGTGCGTGCAGCTCGGCGGTTTGGGCCGGGCGTTTGTGCGGGCGCTGCCGCGAGCGCGCCTGGCGCTCGACGTCGAGCGCGCGGTCGAGATTGTCCTGCGTGCGCGCGAGCTTGAGCTGCGCACGGCGGCGGCGCTTGCGGTGCTTGCCGAGGCCGGCCGCCTCCTCGATCAGCAGCCGCCGGTCGCGCGGCTTGGAGGTGACGATCGCCTCCACGCGGCCCTGCGAGACGACCGAGTGCGCCTCCTTGCCGAGGCCCGTGTCGGACAGCAGCTCCAGCACGTCGACGAGGCGGCAGCGGGCGCCGTTGAGGCGGTACTCGCCGTCGCCGGAGCGGTCGAGCCGGCGCAGGATCGAGACCTCGGTGAAGTCGAGTCCGAGCGTGCCGTCGGAGTTGTCGAGGATCAGCTCGACCTCGGCCTCCTGACTCGCCTTGCGGCCGTGGCCGCCGCCGAAGATCACGTCCTGCATCGTCTGGCCGCGCACGGCCAGCGGCGACTGCTCGCCGAGCGCCCACAGGACCGCGTCGGTCACGTTCGACTTGCCCGAGCCGTTCGGGCCGACGATCACGCTGACGCCCGGCCCAAAGGCGAGCTTCGTGCGGTCGGGGAAGGACTTGAAGCCCTTGAGGGTGAGGGACTTCAGGTGCATCGGGACTCCCGGGGGCGAAGCGGCACGAGCATCAGTCTCCCATTGCCTCCAGCGCGACGCGAGCGGCTTCCTGCTCGGCGTCCTTCTTCGAACGCCCCTGCCCCTGCCCCACCTCGACGCCCGCGACGAGCGCCTCGACCGTGAAGACGCGGTCGTGCGGCGGCCCCTCCTCGATCGTGACCGTGTACGAGACGAGCTCCCCTCGGCGCGCAAGGCGCTCCTGCAGCGCCGACTTGAAGTCGACCGGATGCTCCAGCGCCTCCTCGATCTCGGGCGTGAACGCCTCGACGACCGCCTTCGCCGTCTCCTCGTACCCGAACGCGAGGTAGCACGCCCCGATCACCGCCTCGATCACGGAGGCGAGCACGCGCTCGGTGCGCACGAGCGCGTCCGCGTTCTGGCCCGTCGCCTCGGGCGCCGCCGCGCGCAGCCGCTCCGGCATCCCGATCCGCTCCGCGACCCCCATGCAGGAGCGGCCGGAGACCGCCTGCGCGCGGATCTTCGTCAGCCGGCCGGCGCCGAAGCGCTCCGCTTCCAGGCGGGGATACAGGTGCGTCGTGACGGCGAGCGACAGCACGCTGTCGCCCAGGAACGCCAGCCGCTCGTACGAGTCCGAGCGCCGCTCCGTCCACGACGAATGCGTGACCACCTGCCGGGCGAGGTCGTCCGGCAGTCGGTCGAGCAGGTCGGCGAGTCGGCTCAGCGGTCAGGGCCTCGGCTGGTGGTCGTCGGCGGCGCGGGCGGCTGCGACCGAGTCCAGCACGAAATCGACCGCCTGGCCGACCGTGAGGATCTTTGCCGCCTGCTCGTCGGAGATGCGGACGCCGTACTGGTCCTCAAGCTCCTGCACGAGCGTGTAGAGGTCGAGCGAGTCGGCCTCCAGGTCCTCGCGGAAGCGGGTCGACTCGCCGATCCGATCGGGCTCGATCGCCAGCTCGTCGGCAAGGTGCGCGCGCACGCGTTCGAGGACCTGCTCGCGGGTCATTGGGTCGGCACGCTAGCCGCCGGCTCGGACGAAGCGGGGGCCTGACGCAGCGCCCCGGCCGCCTCCAGCGCCGTGAGCGTGCGGCCGACGACGTCCTCGCGCACGCCGCGCGCGGCGACGTCGATCGCGCGCGCGAAGCCGGTGCGCGTGAAGCGCCCGTGCGCGACGACGCCGGTGCGGCGCAGCCCGAGCATGTACGCGCCGCCGGCCAGCTCGGGGTCGATGTCGTCGCGCAGGGCGCGCAGCGGGCCGCGCAGCAGCATGCCGCCGAGGCGCCCGCGCGGGCTCGCCATCGCGACCTCGCGGATCGTGCGCATCAGCTTGCTGGAGACGCCCTCCATCAGCTTCAGCGCGATGTTGCCGGTGAAGCCGTCCATCACGACGACGTCGGCGACGCCTTCCGTGATCTGCGTCCCCTCGACGTTGCCGACGAAGTTCAGCCGCATCCCCTCGGCCAGCCGCTGGTGGGCCGCGATCACGTCCGGCGTGCCGCGCCCCGGCTCCTCGCCGTTGGAGAGCAGCGCGACGCGCGGGCTCGGAACGTTCAGGACCGCCTGCGCGAACGCGGCGCCCATGTAGGCGAACTGCACAAGGTGCTCGGGGCGGACCTCGACGCTCGCGCCGACGTCGAGCAGCAGCACCGGCGCGCCGGGGACCGGCATCGCGATCGCGAGCGCCGGGCGGTGGATGCCGCGCGCGCGCTTGACGTGAAAGAGCCCGGCCGCGAGTGCGGCGCCGGTCGAGCCGCCGGAGACGAGCGCATCGGCGCGCCCGTCGGCCACCGCCCTGCTGGCGAGCACGATCGAGGCGTCGGGCGTCGAGCGGACCGCGAGCGCCGGGTCGGGCGCCTTCGCGATCGAGACGGGCGCGTCGACGACCTCGACGCCGCCCGGCGTCGGGCCGATCGCGCCCTTCGGGCCGAACAGCAGCACGCGCACGCCCTGCTCCGCGGCGAGCGCGGCGCCGGCCGCGACCTCGGCGGGACCGAGGTCCGCGCCGTTCGCGTCGACGGCGACCGTGATCGGCGGCACGAGGCGCGCTCGGGGCTAGGCGTCGTCGCCGGAGCTGGCGACCACGTCACGCCCGGCGTACGTGCCACACGTCGGGCAGACGCGGTGCGGCATGCGCGGGCTGTGGCACTGCGGGCACGCGTGGATCGACGGCGCCGAGATCTTGTGCTGGGAGCGGCGCTTGTTCGTGCGCGCGTGGGATTGCTTCTGCTTCGGGACGGCCATGAGGTGCAGGAGGGTACCAGGCAGCGTGCGCAGCCGGCGTTACAGCTCCAGCTCGCGCAGCTTCGCCCAGCGTGGATCGGGCTCCGCCTCGTGCTGGTGCTCCGGGCCGGCCGCGTTCAGGTTCTCGCCGCAGACGGGACACAGGCCGGCGCACTCCTCGCGGCACAGCAGCTGCGCCGGCAGCGCGAGCGCGAGCGCATCGCGCGTCCAGGCGGCGAGGTCGACCTCCTGCTCGGTGACGTAGGGGCTCTCAAGCTCCTCCCCGCCGCCCGGCTGGTCGAACTCGCGCGCGTCGATCTGGAAGCGCGGCGCCGCCGGCTCCAGGCAGCGCATGCACGGCCCCTCCAGCGTCACCTCGAAGCGCAGACGCAGCGCCCAGCCCTGGTGCGTGGTGCGGGAGACGTCGAGGCGCAGCGGCACCGGCGACGGCGCGACGGCGTAGCGCTGGCCGCCCATCTCGAACGGCTCGATCGGCTGCGAAAGCTCGATCGCGCGCCCCTCGCCGGCGGTCAGGCGGAGGGCGGCGAGGTCGAACGTGTCTGCGCGGGGACGCATCTCCCCGCAGGGTAGCGACGAGGCGCGGGCCTACACGAGGTCGCGCTTGAGGACCTTGCCCGTCGCGTTGCGCGGCAGCGCGTCGACGAACACGATCTCGCGCGGGACCTTGAACGAGGCCAGGTTGCGCTTGACGTAGTCCTTCAGCGACTCCTCGTCGACGATCTCGTTCTCCTGCAGCACGACGACCGCCTTGAGCCGCTGCCCCCAGTCCTCGTCGGGGACGCCGACGACCGCGACCTCGCGCACCGCCGGGTGGCCGGCGAGCAGGTCCTCGACCTCGGCCGGGAACACGTTCTCCCCCCCGGAGACGATCATGTCGTCGTCGCGGCCGTCGATGAACAGGCGCCCGGCGCTGTCGAAGTGGCCGACGTCGCCGGAGGACATCAGCTCGCCGATCGTCGCCTTCGTGTCCCCGCCCGTATAGCCCTCGAACGGGAAGCCGCTCGCGACGAAGATGCGGCCGGTCTGCCCGCGCCCGACCTCGCGGTCCTGCTCGTCGAACAGCTTCACGACGGTGCCGAGCGGCGGTCTGCCGGCGCAGCCGGGCGCGGCGCGCAGATCCTCCGGCGTGGCGATCGTCGCCCACGCGACCTCGGTCGAGCCGTAGAGGTTGTAGAGCACGTCGCCGAACTGGTCCATCACGCGCGTCGCGAGCGGACCGGGCAGCGCCGAGCCGCTGACGGCGATGATGCGCAGCGAGGAGGTGTCGTAGCGGTCGAGCGTCTCCTGCGGCAGCTCGAGGATCCGCTGCAGCATCACCGGCACGACGACGAGCGCCGTCGCGCGGTGGCGGGCGATCGCACGCAGCGTGCCCTCCGGGTCGAAGCGCCGGCGCAGCACGAACGTCGAGGAGAGCGGCACGCCGAGCGTGTAGTTCGCCAGGCCCCACGAGTGGAACAGTGGCGCCGCGATCAGCGTCGTCTCGCGCGCTCTGTACGGAATCTTCGACAGCAGCGCGGCCGCCGAGGAGAGCCCGGCGTGGCTGCGCCTCGCGCCCTTCGGGGTGCCGGTCGTGCCGGAAGTGAGGATCACGACACGGCCGGGCTCGTCGGCGGGCGCGACGCCGGCCGAGTCGCCCGTGGCGATCAGGTCCTCCAGCAGCGGATCGGCCGCGGCACCCTCGCCGTCGTGCCAGGCGACGAAGCGCTTGTCGATCCCTCTCACCTCGGACAGCAGCGCCGCGAACTCCTCGTCGTAGACGATCGCTCTCGCGCCCTCGCGGGCGACGACGTCCGCCAGCTGCGGCGCCGCGAACATCGTGTTGAGGTAGAGCGCGTGCGCCCCGAGCCGCGAGCAGGCGACGGTCGCGTCCATGAAGCCGCGGTGGTTGCGGCACATGATCGCGACGCCGTCACCGGGACGGAGGCCGTGCGCGGCGAGCGAGGAGGCGAGCGCGTTCGCGCGGCGGTGCAGCTCGCCGTAGCTGAGCGTGCCCAATTCGTCGATCAGCGCCGGCTGCTGCGGCGCTCTCGCGGCGGCGACGGCGATCGCGCCCCCGGAGCTCGTGCCCCAGCGCAGCAGCGAGCGACCGACGAGCGCGAGGCGGTCGGGGCGGATGGGCTCGATCAGGCCGGCGTCGAAGAGGGTCTTCGCGACGCGGGCGTGGTGAAGGATCTTGTCGGTCGTTCCGGGCACGGGCGGTATTCCAGCACGAAGGCGAATGGTGACGTGCCAGTCACTTTCACCGTGACTGCTGACCGCAACGCCTCAGGGCTCGGGCAGTTCGAGCCCCGGCGGCAGCTCACCGCGATCGACGAGCGCGTGGATCTCCGCGACGCGCCGCGGGTTCAGCCGCACGTGCCGCTGATGGACGCTGGTCTTCTCCACGAGCAGATCCGCGTTCACAAGTCGCTCGCCGATCGCCAGCGCGAGCGCACGGTCGTGGCCGGCGAAGCCGCGCGCGAGGTGCGCGATCTCGGTGTGGTAGCCGCCCCACTTCCCCATCCCCATCAGCCGCTGCAGCATGCGACGCGCGACGCGCAGCGACGGATCGGCCTCCTCGTGCGGGCGCGCGATCTCCGGCGTCGGGTCGAGCACGCTCAGCACCGCCTCGTCGTGCTCGGCGAGGGACGTCGCATCGGCCGGGCGGCCGCCGAAGCGCGCAACCGCCTCCGCGATCCGCAGCGGGTGCAGCTCGCCGATCGGCGCCTTCAAGTCCGGCACGTCGCCGAGCGCGACGGTGGGGATCGCGTAGGCGCGCGCCTTCAGGCGATCGACATCGACGACCGCCTCCTCGAACGCCTCGACCGCCAGCTCGACCGCGACGAGGACGTCTTCGGCATTGACCGGGAAGGCGAGCGTCAGCCAGCTCTCCCATTCGCCGGCGTGCAGCTGCAGATCCTGCGGTCCGCCGGCGGCCATCGCGGCGGCGCCTTCGACGAGCGCGCCGACGAGCACCGCCACGAGCGTCCACGCGCGGTCGTTGGCCGCGTTCGGGTCCACGCGCAGCGCCGGGTCGACTGGCGCGACCGCGAGCAGCGCCTCGCCGAAGGCGGCGATCCCGACCGGAACCGGCGTGTCGTAGCCGGAGCGCGGGAGCAGCAGCTCCTCGGCGCCGGCGCTCAGCCCGTCCAGCAGCTCGGCGCGGATCTGCGCCGCGCGCTCGCGCGGGGCGCGCAGCCCGCCGGCGTCGGCGAGCACGCTGCCGAGGCGGGTCGTCGGGAGGTCGTTCGCGGGGGAGATGGCGGGAGGGGGACGCGCTTGACGGGCGTCCAAACCCTACGAGACGTCCGCGGTCTCTTCCTTGCCCTGCAACCGCTCGCGGCCGCGCTGGACCGCCGCGATGAACTTCGAGAGGTTGACCTCGAGCGTGTTGAGGATCTCGTCGGCGTAGTCCTCCGCGCCGAGCCGGATCTCGCGCTCGCGGGCGCGCGCGTCCTCGATGATGGCCTCGGCCGCGCGTTCGGCCTGCTTGGTGACCTCCTCCTCGGAGATCAGCCGGTCCTGGCGCTCGCGCGCCTCTCTGACGATCCGCTCCGCCTCGCGCTTGGCCTCGGCGAGCATTTCCTGACGCTCCTTGACGATCCAGCGCGCCTGCTTGATCTCCTCGGGGATCGTGGCGCGCATCTGGTCGAGGATGTCGTAGATCTCCTCCTTGTCCACGCGCACCTGGTCCGTCAGCGGGACGGGCTTGGCGTTGTGGACGAGGTCGTCCAGCTTGTCGATGAGCACGAGGACGTCCATCGGAACCTCTGTTTCGTCAGCGGCCGAGCTCTTCCTTCAACCGGGAAGCTACGTAGTCTGGCACGAGATCGTCGATGTTCCCGCCAAATGTCGCCAGCTCCTTGACGCCGCTTGAGCGCAGGAAGCTGTATTGCGAGGAGGCCATCAGGTAGACGGACTCGATCTCCGGCGCCTCGCGGCGGTTGAGCTGGTGCATCTCCAGCTCGTACTCGAAGTCGGAGATCGCGCGCAGGCCCTTGACGATCGCCTTCGCCCCCACGCTCTCGGCGAACTCGACGACGAGGTTGCTGAACGGCTCCGCGCGGACGTTGCCCATGTGCCCCGTGGCTCTCTCGACGAAGCCGATGCGCTCCTCGGTCGAGAAGAGCGTTCTGCCCTTGCGGATCGGCAGGTTCACGACCGCGACGATCACCTCGTCGAACAGCTGCGAGGCGCGGCCGATGACGTCGAGGTGGCCGTTCGTGATCGGGTCGTAGGAGCCCGGGCAGACGGCGATGCGGTTACTCAGTTCGCTCATGGATTCGGATCACGGTGTCGCCGTAGCGGCGTTCGTCGGTCAGCGGGAGGTCGGGGTCGAGGTCGAGCGGAGCGCGGCGGTCGCTCTCGCTCACGACCCGCCCGCCGGGCGCGAGGACGGCGGCGATCAGCGGCGAGAGCTCGCGTCCCAGCTCGGTCGCGAGTCGGTATGGAGGGTCGAGCAGCACGAGATCGTATTCGTGACGGGCCGCACGTGCGCCGCGGAGGAAGGCGCGCGCGTCCTGCCGACGGACGGTGACCTGCTCGTCGGTCAGGCCGAGCGCGTCGACGTTGGCGTCGATCGCCTTGATCGCGGCGGGCGCGGAGTCGACGAGCGTGGCGTGCCGGGCGCCGCGCGAGAGCGCTTCGAGCGCGAGCGCGCCGGAGCCGGCGAACAGGTCGAGCACGCGCTGCTGCTCGAGCGGGCCGAGCCGCTGGAAGGTCGCCTCGCGCACGCGGTCGCTCGTCGGGCGTGTGGCGTCGCCGGGGGGCGCGGTCAGACGGCGGCCCTTGAAGCGTCCGGCGACGATCCTCATGCGGCGACGGTCGCGATCGCCTCGGGACCGTAGGCCGCGACGAGCGCCTGCGCGAGCAGCGCGTGCTCCGGCTGCTCCAGCTCCGGGTCGGCGTCGAGGATCGTCGCGGCGCGCAGCCGGGCGCGCTCCAGCAGCACCTCGTCGTCGGGCAGCTGCGCGATCCGGAACTGCGCGAGGCCGTGCTGGCGCACGCCGCCGATCAGCTCCCCCTCCTTGCGCAGTCTCAGGTCGATCTGGGCCAGCTCGAAGCCGTCGCGGTGCGCGGCGAGCGCCTTCAGGCGGGCCGAGTCCTTGGCCCCGAACAGCAGGCACAGCGACGGGTGCTCGCCGCGGCCGATCCGCCCGCGCAGCTGGTGCAGCTGGCTGATGCCGTAGCGCTCGGCGTCCTCGACGAGCATCACGGACGCGTTCGGAACGTCGATCCCGACCTCGATCACCGAGGTGGCGACGAGCACGTCGGCGCCGCCGGCCGCGAACTCGGCCATCGCCTCCTGCTTCTCGCGCGGGCGCAGCTGACCGTGCATCAGCACGACGCGGAAGTCCTTGAGCTCGCCGTCGCGCAGCCGCTCGAACTCGGCGCGCGCGGCCTTCGCCTGCAGCGCCTCCGACTCCTCCACGAGCGGGCAGACGACGAACGCCTGCCGGCCGGCGCGCAGCTCCTCGCGGATGCGCTCGTACGCGCGCGCCCGCTCGCGCTCGCCGGAGGCCACGAACGTCTCGATCGGCTGCCGTCCCCGCGGAAGCTCCTTCAGCACCGTGTGGTCGAGGTCGCCGTGCTCGACGAGCGCGAGCGTGCGCGGGATCGGCGTGGCGGTCATGTGCAGGACGTGCGGGGTGAGGTCGTCCGGGCCTTTGGCATCGAGGGCGGCGCGCTGACGCACGCCGAAGCGGTGCTGCTCGTCGACCACGGCGACACCGAGGCGGGCGAAGCGCACGTCCGGCTCGATCAGCGCGTGCGTCCCGACGACGAGGCTCAGCTCGCCGGAGCCGAGCTTGCCGAGGACGTCGGCGCGGCGGGACGCGGACGTCGAGCCGGTCAGCAGCGCCCCGGGGACGGCCTCGCCCGGCATCAGCGCCTGGATCGTCGCGAAGTGCTGCTCGGCCAGCGTCTCGGTCGGCGCCATCAACGCGCCCTGCCAGCCCTGCTCGACCGCGCGCAGCAGCGCGAAGAGGGCGACGACGGTCTTGCCCGAGCCGACCTCCCCCATCAGCAGGCGTTGCATCGGGTGACGCCGCGCGAGGTCGCGGTCGATGTCCTCGAGCGCGTTCGCCTGGTCGTTCGTGAGCGGGAACGGGAGGCTGCTTTGCAGCCAGCGCGCGGTCAGCTCGCGCGGGCCGTCGAGGACCGGGGCGGCAGCGGCGCGCTCGCGGCGCGCGCGGCGGCGCAGGAGTGCGAGCTGGGTCAACAGCAGCTCGTCGAACGCCAGGCGGCGCCGCCCGCCCTCGGCCTCACCCTCGCCGCCGGGGAAGTGCAGCGCGCTGAGCGCGGCGGGCCGGTCGGGCAGGCGCTCGGCCGTGCGGATCCGCGTCGGCAGCGGCTCCAACGTGTCGGCGATCGCGGCGCGGTGCTCGCGCATCAGCGCAAGGATCCGCGTCGAGTCGATCCCCTCCGACGCGGGATATTGGGCCACCTGCGCATCGTTCGCCGCCTGCAGGTCGGTCGGCGCGTGCGCGGTGACGGAGACGCGCCCACGTGGATCCGTCCGCACGGTCAGCAGGAGCCGCGTTCCGGGCGGATAGCGCTGCACGAGCCACGGCTGATTGAAGAACGAGACGCGGATCGAGCCGGTGTGGTCGGCGACCGTCGCCTCCACGCGCGGCTTCATGCCGCGCCGGCGGACCGAGCGGGTGTCGATGCTGCGCACCTCGACGAGCAGCGTCGCGGTCTCCTCGCGCTGGAGCGTCGCGATCGTGCGGGCCTCGCCCCGTGCGCGCGGCAGGTGCTCGACGAGGTCCCCGACGGTGTGGAGCCCGAGCGTGTCGAGCGCTCTCGCCGCTCTGGGGCCGAGATCGCTCGCGGGGAGCGGGCGTTGGAGGCGGCTCGGGCGTGGCAGGCGGACCTCGGCGGCTCGCAGCGCCTCGGCGTCGAAGGGCTCGGCCGTCGCGAACTGCGTGGGCACAGGGGAACTATGCCGGCGGGACCGGCCGGCTACTCGGCCGAGAGGAGCCACCAGTACGCCGGCTGGCCGCCGCCGACGACCTCAAGCTCGGCGCCGTCCGCGAGCGCGGTGACGGCGTCGGCGTCGAGCGGCGCGCCGTCGCCGCTGATGCAGGTGACCAGCTCCGCGTCGTCGGCGAGCGCGGCGAGCACCGAGCGCAGCGTGTCCTCCGGTCTCCCCCACGCGACCAGCTCGTCGCCGACGAAGCCGACCGCCTCGCCCGCTTGAAAGCGCCCACCCGCGTCATCGCGGGCGGCGGGCGCGACGGCCCCGGTGCGGACCCGCTCCAGCGCGTCCGTCAGGGCGGCGGCGTTGGCCGCGCCGTCGCGGGAGGAATCGAACGCGAGCGCCGCGGCGAGCCCCGCCTGCTGGGAGCGGGAGCGCACGACGTGGACCTGCTTCTCGGACAGCTCGGCGGCGCGCTCGGCGGCCATGAAGACGTTCGAGCTGTTCGGCAGCACGACGACCTCCTCGGCGGGCACCGCATGGATGCCCGCGAGCAGGTCGTATGTCGAGGGGTTGAGCGTCGCGCCGCCGTCGAGCGTGTGGAAGCCAAACGCCTCGTAGAGGCCGCGGATGCCGTCGCCGGAGACGACCGCGAGTGCGCCGCAGGCGGTGTGGACAGCCGAACCGTTCGCGGGGGCGCGAGCCGCGAGCTTCGCGTCGCGCGCCTGCACCTGCTGATGCATGTCGGCGACGTCCAGGTGCGAGAGCGTGCCGGCTCCGTCGAACACCGCGGTCGCGGCGTCGGGGTCGTCGGTGTGGACGTGGACCTTCAGCGTCGTCTCGTCGCCGACGACGAGCACCGAGTCGCCGATCCGCTCGAGCGATTCCGCGTATCCGCGCGCCTTTAAGCCGCTGCCGGTCACGGCGAAGTTGACGCAGTAGCGGAAGGTCGAGGACTCGTGCTGGGGATGCGTCACCCGCGCCGCTCTGTGGTGCGCGACCTCCGGCGGCTCGCTGCCGCGCAGCGCGGCGATCACACCGGCGAACAGGACGGTGAGGCCGTAGCCGCCGGCGTCGACGACGCCGGCCTCGCGCAGCACCGGCAGCAGCTCCGGGCCGCGGGCAACGGATTGCTGGCCGGTCTCCAGCGCGCGCTCCAGCACGTCGGCGATCAACGCGTCCTGCCGCGCGTCGCTCGCGCCGCGGTCGAGGCGCGTCTCCTGCATGTGCGCGATCTCGCTCGCGATGCGGCTCGCCATCTCGCGCACGACCGTGAGGATCGTCCCCTCCGCCGGCTCGCGCACCGAGCCGTAGGCCTGCTCGGCGGCACGCGCCATCGCCGCGCCGATCAACACGGGGTCGACCAGCTCGCCGGGGCGGCTCGCCAGCTCCTCGGCGGCGCCGCGGATCAGCTGCGAGAGGATCACCCCGCTGTTGCCGCGCGCGCCCAGGAGCGCCGCGCGGGCGACCGATCTGACGATCTCGTCGCGGCCGATCTCGTCGAGCGTGCGCTCCTGCGCGGCGGCCGCGAGCCGGTCGAGCTCCTGCAGCACGGCGCGCAGCGTGAGCGCCATGTTGTCGCCCGTGTCGCCGTCGGCGACGGGGAAGACGTTCAGCTCGTTGACCTCGTCGCGGCGCGCCTCCAGCTGGGCGAGCGCACCCTCGACGGCGGCGCGGAATCGGAGAAGGCTCGGATCGGACACGGGGCGCGGCAGACCGTAGCGCCTGCGGGCGACGAACGGGAGGCCGGCGCGAACGCCGGGCGTTCCGCCGCTTACGCCTTCGTGACCTTGCCGGCCTTCAGGCAGCGCGTGCAGACGTACACGCGCCGGGGCGCACCGCCGACGTCGACGCGCACGCGCTGGAGGTTCGGATCGAAGCGGCGCTTCGTCGCGACTCTCGAGTGCGAACGGCTCTGCCCGAAGGCAGGACCCTTGTTGCAGACGTGGCAGACCTTTGGCATGGCTCGCGGCAGTATACGCAGGGTCCGCTTCAGGACGCGGCGAAGCCGGCGGCGCGGGGGCGTCTGCTCAGCTCGTCCTTGATCGCGAGCGACGCGAGGACCGCCTCGGCGGCGTGGGCGCCGGAGTCGCGCTTGGGACCGCCCTGAACACGGGCGAGCGCCTGCTCCATCGAGTCGACCGTCAGCACGCCGAAGCCGACCGGAACGCCGGTCGCCAACTGCACCTGCTGGATCCCGCGCGCGGCCTCGCCGCAGACGTAGTCGTAGTGGTCGGTCTCGCCGCGGATCACGGCGCCGAGCGCGACGATCGCGGCGTAGCGGCCCGACTCGGCGGCGTACTTCGCCGCCAGCGGCAGCTCGAACGCGCCGGGCACGTCGAACACGTCGATCTCGCCGTGCGGCTCCAGCGCCTCGCGCGCGCCGGCGACGAGCGCGTCGGCCAACTGCTCGTAGAAGCGCCCGACGACGAGCGCGAAGCGTCGGTCAGGCATCGCGCGACTCGCGGTCCTCGCGCTGCTCGTCGAGCAGCATCTCCTCGTCGAGCGGCAGCCCCTGGTGGTGGAGCGTGTGCCCCATGCGATCGCGCTTCGCGCGCAGGTACGCCTCGTTGTGCGGGTTCGGCGTCGGCTGGATCGGGACCTGGCCGGTCACCGACAGCCCGTACCCCTCCAGGCCGATGATCTTCTTCGGGTTGTTCGTGAGGATGCGAATCGACGACAGCCCGAGGTCCGAGAGGATCTGCGCGCCGATGCCGTAGTCGCGCAGGTCGGCCGGCAGGCCGAGCTTGAGGTTGGCGTCGACCGTGTCGAGCCCCTCCTCCTGCAGCTTGTACGCCTTCAGCTTGTTCAGCAGGCCGATCCCACGCCCCTCCTGCGAGAGGTAGAGCAGCACGCCCCTGCCGGCCTCCTCGATCATCGCGAGTGCCGACTCCAACTGCTCGCCGCAGTCACAGCGCAGCGAGTGGAAGACGTCGCCGGTGAGGCACTCCGAATGCACCCGCACGAGCACGTCGTCCGCGCCCGCGACGTCGCCCTTGACCATCGCGACGTGGTGCTTGTCGTCGACGAGCGAGCGGTAGCCGACGACCTCGAAGTCGCCGAACGCGGTCGGCAGGCCGGTCGAGACGACGCGCTCGACAAGCTTGTCGTGCTTGCGCCGGTAGGCGACGAGGTCGGCGACCGTGATCATCTTGAGGTCGTGCCGCTGGCAGTAGCCGACGAGGTCGTCGACGCGCGCCATCGTCCCGTCGTC
>JBQCIQ010000210.1:0-11125 GCA_051953595.1 Conexibacter sp.
CGCCGGCGAGCGCGAGCGCCCCGACCGCGAGCGCGGCCACGAGCGCGCTGCCGACGAGCATCCCGAGCGCCCCCGTGCCGGTCCGGAACAGCGTCAGCGGGCCGCCGCCGGGGCGCGCGGCGGTCGTGTGCGAGAGCCCCAGCCGCGCCAGCCCGTCGAACACGAACACGACGTTCCAGGCGCTGCCGTCGGTCGAGCCGATCGGGAACGGCTTCGGCCCCGGCGCGAGCCCGAGCGCGACGAGCCACGCGAGCGCGACCGCGACGAACGCCGCGCCGGCCGCCACCAGCGCGCGCAGCCGCGCGAGGCGGCCGCCGCCGAGCGCGAGCCACGCCAGCACGAGCAGCGCCGGCAGCGGCAGCAGCGCCTCGGCGAGCTTGACGTTGAATGCGAGCCCGAGCGCGACGCCGGCGGCGAGCATCCACCGCAGCCGCGCCCGCGGCGCCTGCGCGGCACGCACGACGCAGACGGCGGCGAGCAGCACGAGCGCCATCATCACCGCGTCCATCGTGTCGCTGCGCGCCGTCACCACCGACGCCGGCACGACCGCCAGCGCCGTCGCCGCCGCAAGCCCGGCGGCCCGTCCGAAGAGGCGCCGCCCGAGGTCGTAGACGAGCGCGACCGCGGCGATCCCCGCGATCAGCTCCGGCAGCCGCAGCGCCGTCGAGGACCAGCCCAGCAGCTTGACGCTCGCGACCTGCAGCCACAGGTCCAGCGGCGCCTTGTCGACGGCGCTCATCGCGGTCGGGTCGAACGCCCCGACGAAGAGGTTGTGCCACGACAGCGACATGCTGCGCACGGCCGCGTCGTAGAAGGGGTTGCCGGCGACCCGGCCGTACGACCACAGCCGCAGCGCCGCGGCGAGCGCGACGACCGCGGCGAGCCCGGCAGCCGCCGGCAGCCGCCGCGCCCCGGCACGCGCCTGCGGGCGCGCGTGCGCGGCGAGGCTCACCGCCTCCATCTCACGGCGCGGGCGCGTGCGCCTCGCGCAGCTCGCGGTGCAGCCAAGCCAGCTCGCGGAAGGCGCGCAGCACGACGCGCGCGTCGGCGCCGCTCTGCTCGCCGGCGACGCGTGGGCGGTGCACGACGTCGCGCTCCTGGAGCCGCGCGCCGCGCGCGAGCAGCTTGACCAGCAGCTCGGTGCTGATCATCGCGCCGTGCGAGCGCAGCTCGACGCCGTCGAGCAGCTCGGCGCGCACGAGCTTGAAGGCGCAGTCGACGTCGCGCACGGGCAGCGCGAAGAGGCGGCGCACGAGCCAGTTCCACATGCGCGCGTTGAGCCTGCGCGGGAACGGGTCGCGGCGCTGCGCGCGCCGGCCCACGACGACGTCGGCGCGGGCGGCGAGCGGGACGAAGCCGGCCAGCTCGGCGAGGTCGAACTGCAGGTCGGCGTCGGTCAGGAAGATCCACGGCATGCGCGCCGCCCGCAGGCCGGAGCGCAGCGCGTCGCCGTAGCCGCGGTTGGCCGCGTGGACGACGAGGCGCACGTGCTCGTCGTCGGCGGCGAACGCGGCCGCGCGCTCGGCGGTCGCGTCCGTCGAGCCGTCGTTGACCACGATCACCTCGTAGTCGACGGCGGCACGTTCCGCGGCGGCCGAGGCGTAGCGGATCGCGTCGGCGACGTTGTCCTCCTCGTTGAAGCAGGGCAGGACGACCGAGAGGCCGGACAGCAGCGGCGCCGGGCGCTCGACGTGCTCCGGCGCAAGCGCGGGCGTGACGGTCGGCGTGAGGCTCATGCCGCGATCGTGCCCCGGCCGGCGTCAAGCGGCGTTGGCTTCGTGTTAGCAGCGTGTTGGAACGACGACGGGCGGCCCCGCAGGACCGCCCGTCGAGCACTGCTCAGATGTCGCCGGCGATCAGGTGATCAGCGGAATGATGAGCAGGGCCACGATGTTCGCGACCTTGATCATCGGGTTGATCGCCGGACCGGCGGTGTCCTTGTAGGGGTCGCCGACGGTGTCGCCGGTGACGGAGGCCTGGTGCGCGACGGAGCCCTTGCCGCCGAACGCGCCGTCCTCGATCAGCTTCTTCGCGTTGTCCCACGCGCCGCCGCCGGCGGTCATCGAGACGGCCATGAAGAGGCCGACGACGATCACGCCGATCAGCAGGCCGCCAAGCGCCTCCGTCGAGATCAGGCCGACGATCAGCGTGACCACGATCGGGATCAGCGACGGGATGATCATCTCGCGCTGCGCCGAGCGCGTGACGATGTCGACGCAGGTGCCGTACTCGGGCTCGTCGGTGCCCTCCATGATCCCCGGCTTCTCGCGGAACTGGCGGCGCACCTCCTCGACGACGGCGCCGCCGGCGCGGCCGACGGCCTCCATCGAGAGGGCGGCGAACAGGTAGACCATCATGCCGCCGATCAGCAGGCCGATCAGCACGGCCGGGTCGTCGAGCACGAACGTGATCTCGTCGGCTCTCGGAAGCGCGGCGTTGACCTCCAGCTTGAAGGCCGCGAACAGCACCAGCGCGGCGAGCGCGGCGGAGCCGATCGCGTAGCCCTTCGTGACGGCCTTCGTCGTGTTGCCGACCGCGTCGAGCGGGTCGGTCACGTTGCGGACCTCCTCGGGCAGCTCGGCCATCTCGGCGATGCCGCCCGCGTTGTCCGTGATCGGGCCGAACGCGTCGAGCGCGACGATCAGGCCGGTCAGCGACAGCTGCGCCATCACGGCGACGCCGATGCCGTAGATCCCGGCGAGGTCGTTCGCCCACAGGATGCCGAGCGCGATCACGAGCGCGGGCGCGGCGGTCGCCTGGAAGCCCTGCGCGAGGCCCTGGATGATGTTCGTCGCGTGGCCGGTCTCGGACGCCTTCGCGGTCTTCTTGACGGGACCGAAGCGCGTCGAGGTGTAGTAGTCGGTGATCACGAACAGCAGCGCCGTGACGCCGAGGCCGATCAGCGAGCAGACGTAGAAGTCGCCGACCGTCGGCGAGTTGCCGGGCGCGCTCGCGCTCGCGAGGCTGACGCCGTCCATCAGCCAGTGCGTGATCGGGTAGAACGCGGCCGCGGCGAGGATGCCGGACACGATCAGCCCCTGGTAGAGCGCCCGCTCCACCTTGCCGGCCGCGGAGCGCACGAAGAACGTGCCGATGATCGACGCGACGATCGAGACGCCGCCGAGCACGAGCGGGTAGATCGCGACGTTCGCCGCGTCGCTGTCGCTGAACTTCAGCACGCCGAGCAGCATCACGGCGACCGCGGTCACCGCGTACGTCTCGAACAGGTCGGCCGCCATGCCGGCGCAGTCGCCGACGTTGTCGCCGACGTTGTCGGCGATCACGGCCGGGTTGCGCGGATCGTCCTCGGGGATGCCGGCCTCGATCTTGCCGACGAGGTCGGCGCCGACGTCGGCGCCCTTCGTGAAGATGCCGCCGCCCAGACGGGCGAAGACGGAGATCAGCGAGCCGCCGAAGCCGAGGCCGATCAGCGCGTCGACCGCCTCCTTCGGCGTCTTGTCCACCCACGCCGTGAGGATCCCGTAGTAGGCCGCGACGCCGGTCAGCGCGAGGCCGACGACGAGCATGCCGGTGACGGCGCCGCCGCGGAAGGCGACGCTGAGCGCCTTCGGCACGCCGTCTCGCGCCGCCTCGGCCACGCGCGAGTTGGAGCGCACCGACACGTTCATGCCGATGTAGCCGGCCGCCGCGGAGGACAGGCCGCCGATCGCGAAGCCGATCGCGACGTAGATGTCCTGGATGAAGATGAGCGCGACGAACAGCACGACGCCGACGAGCGCGATCGTCGAGTACTGGCGGTTGAGGTACGCCCGCGCGCCCTCCTGCACCGCCGACGAGATCGAGACCATCTTCTCGTTGCCGGGCGAGAGCGCCAGCAGCGAGCGGACCGTCAGCGCGCCGTAGACCAGCGCGCAGGCAGCGCATACGAGCGCGACGACGACGCCGTGGTCACTCAGGAAGCTGGACAAGACTGGATCCTCCGGGGGGTTTCCGTTGAACATCCCGACGCGCGTCGAAGCGCTCCGGCATGCTTTGGGGCCCCGCGCCGGCGACCACCGACGCCTTTAGGGCCCCATAAGAACCGCGCGAGTCTATCGTGGCCGGCGGCGGACAGAAGCCACTCGCCGGCGCGGCGAGGTCAGCGCGCGACGCGCTGCGGAGCGCTCGTGCGCGCCACCGGCTCCGGCCACGGCAGCGTCGCCAGCATCCGCTCCTCGCCGCACAGCGACCACAGCTCCTCGGCGAGGTGCGGCGCCAGCGGCGCGAGCAGCCGCACGAGCTGGCGGGCGGCGATCAGCAGGGCTGCCTCGTCGAGCGGGTCGAGGGCGTCGCCGCGACCGGCGGCGAGCGCTCTGCGCTCGAACTCGCGCAGCTTGTCGAGCAGCACGATCAGCCCCTCGACGGCGTGCTTCATCTCTATCGCGTCGAGCGCGCGCGTCACGTTGCGGTGCGCCATGTCGCACCACGTCACGAGCTTGCGCCGCAGTCTGCTGGCGCCGTCGATCTGCTCGCGCAGCTCGGCGTCAAGCTGCTCCCAGCGGCGCATGCGCGGCGCCGCCCAGCCCCAGAGCCCTTGCAGCCACTCGGCGCAGAACCTGATCGGCTCGTCGGTCCAGTGGAAGTCGTTCTTCGGCGCGGCCGCGTACATCATCGCCACGCGCAGCACGTCGGCGCCGACCTCCTCCAGCATCTGCTTCAGCTCGACGGTGTTGCGCAGGTGCTTGCTCATCTTCTTGCCGTCGAAGCGGACGAGCCCGATCATGCGCTGGTTCGTGAACGGCTCGCCGTCCGCGATGTGGGTCAGCAGGCCGACGTCGCGCAGCATCTTCGTGAACGAGCGCTGGTCGAACACGAAGCCGGCGCCGTCGGTGCCGCGGATCACGTTCGTGACCGGCAGCCATCTCGCCGTCTGCGGGTGGTCGAACATCGCGTGCGCGCGATCCGCGTAGGGGACGCTGATCGAGAGCCACGTCCAGAACGCGTCGACGTGGCAGTCGAGCGTGTCGGTCTCGCGTCTGGCCGGGCCGCCGCACGACGGGCACGCGGTGTTGACGAACTCCTCGTCTTCGGCGAGCGGGCGCCCGGTCCCGTCGATCCTCAGGTCCTTCGGCAGCACGACCGGCAGTTGGTCCTTCGGGACCGGCACGATCCCGCAGGCGTCGCAGTAGACGATCGGGATCGGCGCGCCCCAGCTGCGCTGGCGTCCGATCGAGAAGTCGGTGATCGCGTAGCGGCGGGCCGCCCGCGTCTCGACCGCGAGCGCGACGCCGTCGGCTCCGGCCTCGTCCACGCGTGCGATGCCGGCCTTCTCGCCCACCTCCGCGTCGGTCCTGTCGACGCCCGGAAAGCCGAGCGAGGCGGTCGCGCCGTGGCGCGCGTCGACGATCGGCGAGACGAGCACCGGCAGCGGCCGATCGATCCCGGCGATCGTCGCGGCGAGGCCGGTGTCGATCACCTCGACCGTGCTCGCGCGGTCGCCGCTGCGCCAGCCGGTCGATCTCATGTCGCGCAGCGCATCGCTGTCCTCCAGCTCGCCGACCCAGTCGCCGAGCCGCGGATGGTTCGGCGAGACGGCGACGAACGCCGCCTGCGCAAGCGCGTCCGGCTCGGCCGCGAACACGGCCGCCTGCGTCCCCGCCGGCGTTGTCGCGTCCAGCTCGACGCCCTCCACGCGCGAGAGCAGCGAACGCTGCGCGCCGAGCGCGTTGACGTCCCAGCCGCTCAGCGTGTCGAGGTTGTCGTCGTTCTCGGCCGCGTAGCGCGTGGCGCGGAAGAACCACTGCTCCAGCGGCAGGAAGCGGACCTCGCTGTCGCAGCGCCAGCAGACGCCGCCCTCGGCCTGCGTCTGCGCGAGGACCGTCTGGCACGAGTCGCACCAGTGCACGTGCCGCTCCTGACGGTAGATCAGGTCGTGCTCGTAGAGCAGCAGGAACAGGTACTGCGTCCACTGGTAGTGCTGCTCCTCGCACGTGACGAACGAGCGCTCCCAGTCGAACGAGGCGCCGAGCCCGCTGAAGTCGCGGCGGAAGTTCTCGCAGCACTGGTCGACCCACTCGGCCGGCGTGATGCCGCGGCGGATCGCCTCCAGCTCCGACGGCAGCCCGAACGAGTCGAAGCCGGTCGTGAACAGGACCTGGTCGCCCATCGCGCGGCGGAAGCGCGCGAACGCGTCCGAGACGGAGTAGATGCGGGCGTGGCCGAGGTGCGCGTTGCCCGAGGTGAACGGGCACGACGGGAAGATGTAGCGCGAAGGGCGGGCGGGATCCGTGTCCTCCTCGCCAGGCGTCGCGAACACGCGCGCCTCGCGCCAAGCCGCCTGCCAGCGCTCGTCGACCAGCGCGGCCACGTAACCGCCGCCGGCGTCGTTCAACTCACGGTCGTCTGCCGGCGACACGGTTCCCCCAATTACACATCGATCCGAAAATTACGACTGGAAGTACGCCCGACGGGACTCGAACCCGTATCTCCGGCTTGAAAGGCCGGTACTCTCCAGGAAACTTGCGGTCTGGGTCGCACGCAATCGTGTTGCCTAAAAAGGCTGCCGGACACCGGAAAAAGACGAAGCTCCCCCGGCTTGATGTCTGGCACACGACGGCGCGTGCGGGTCCCCCGATTGTTTCCTTTGACCGTTTGAGCTACGGGCGCATGCGGTCTTCGCCGCAACATTAGGCCGGCGCTTCGCGGCTTGTCAAGGCGCCTTGTCAAGTTGGCCTCTGACGGTAAGCTGTCCCGACGCGTCGCCCGCGGGGAAGGGCGTCGCAAACCGGGGAAACGGGGGACGGGACGAGCATGGTCTCGGCGTCGATCATCGAGTGCATCGGCGGCACGCCGCTGGTGCGGCTGCGGCGGCTGTTCAGTCACGGCCCGCAGGTGTACGCGAAGCTGGAGCTGCTCAACCCGGGCGGCTCGGTCAAGGACCGCCCTGCGCGCTACATCATCGAACGCGGCCTGCGCGACGGCACGATCGCCCCGGGCGCCACGATCGTCGAGTCGTCCTCCGGCAACTTCGCGATCGCGCTGGCGATGGCGGCGCGCATCTACGAGCTGGAGTTCGTCGCCGTCGTCGACCCCAGAATCGCGCCGCTCAACCTGCGCATCATCGAGCAGCTCGGCGCGCGCATAGAGATGGTCGAGCGGCCGGACCCGTTCGGCGGCTACCTCCATACGCGCCTTGAGCGCGTGCAGGAGCTGCTGGCCGAGATCCCGGGCGCGTACTGGATCGACCAGTACGCGAACGAGATGAACGCGCGGTGCCACTACGACGGGATCGGGAGCGAGATCGTCGACGCGCTCGGGACCGAGGAGCCCGTCGACGTCTTCGTCGCGGCCGTCTCGACCTCGGCCACGCTGATGGGCGCCGCGCGCCGCCTGCGCGACGCCTACCCGGGCATCCAGGTCGTCGCCGTCGACGCGCAGGGCTCGGTCATCTTCGGCGGCCCGCCGAGCAGACGCAGCCTTCCGGGGATCGGCTCCAGCCGCACGCCCGAGCTGCTGTGCGAGGACGAGATCGACGAGGTGATCTACGTCGACGACTTCGACTCCGCGCGCGGCTGCCGCGAGCTGCTGCGCGGCGAGGGGATCCTCGCCGGCGGCTCTTCGGGCGCCGTGATCGCCGCCGTGCAGCGGGTCGTCGCGACGCTGCCGCCGAGCGCGCGCGTCGTGACGGTGCTGCCCGACCGCGGCGAGCGCTACATGGACCTCGTCTACGACGACGCCTGGGTCGAGGCGCACCGGCCCGCGGTCCCCGACGCGCCGCCCGCTCCGGTCGCGCTAACCACAACCCCCTGAGGGAGCCATGACCTCCACGCAGACCGAGCCGGGGGCGTCGCCCTCCGGCCCGCCGGCCGAGCCGAGCGCCGGCGACATCCTCTACCTCAACCGCCGCGACGTGCGGGCCGCGATGGGCGACTCGATCCGCGGCTACGTGGAGGCGCTGCGCACGGCGCTCGCGCTGCACGCGGAAGGCAGAACGGCCCAGCCGCTCAAGCCCTACCTGAAGTGGCGCGAGAACGGGCACATCGCCGACCGCATCATCGCGATGCCCGGCTACGTCGGCGGCGAGCAGGCGATGGCGGGGATCAAGTGGATCGGCTCCAAGCACGACAACCCGAGCGCGCGCGGGATCGAGCGCGCGAGCGCGGTGATCGTGCTCAACGACCCCGACACGCACTTCCCGGTGGCGATCATGGAGGGCGGCGAGATCAGCGGCATGCGCACCGCCGGCGTGACGGTGCTGGCGTGCGAGTACCTGGCGCGCGAGGGCTTCCGCTCGGTCGCTCTGGTCGGCTGCGGCTTCATCGGCCGGCTGCACGCGCTCGGCCTGCTGGAGTCGTTCCCGTCGATCGAGCGGGTGCTGCTGTTCGACCGCGACGAGGCCGCGGCGCAGCGGCTCGCCGCCGAGCTGGGCGACGTCGCGCAGGTGTGCGCAAGCGCGGAGGAGGCCGTGCGCATCGGCGAGGTGGTCGTGCCGTGCACGGTCGCCGACACGCCGTACATCGGCGCCGAGTGGATCCAGCCGGGGACGTTCGTCTCGAACATCTCGATCATGGACGTCGAGCCCGACGCGTTCGTGCAGGTCGACAAGCTCGTCGTGGACGACTGGGACCAGTGCAACCGCGAGGGCAAGACGATCCATCAGCTGGTGCTGGCGGGGAGGCTGGCGCGCGAGGACCTGCACGCCGAGCTGGGGGACGTCGTGCGCGGCGCGCGGCCCGGCCGCGAGACGGCCGACGAGCGGATCCTGCTGAACCCGATGGGGATGGCGATCGAGGACGTCGCCTGCGCCGCGGCCGTCTACCGCACCGCGCGCGAGCAGGGGGCCGGGCAGTGGCTGACGCTCGCGTGACGGCGGCCGCCGGCCTGCCTGAGCGCCTGCGCGAGCGCCACGGCGAGGTCTACGTGCTGGTCGGGCCGCCGCGCACGGCCTCGACGGCGGTCTCGCGGATCCTCTGGAACCACCCGGCGGTGGGCTGGTACGCGCACGAGCCGTTCGAGCCGACGTGGTACGAGAGCGCTCCCGTCGAGCGGGCCGAGGAGCTGCTGGACGCGCCGGAGGCCGTGGGCGCGCTGGGCGGGCGCGGCGCAGGGTCCGCGTTGGTCGTCAAGGAGATGACGTTCCAGGTCGGCGACGCCTTCCCGCTGCTGGCCTCGCTCGCCACACGCCCGCTGGTCTTCCTCATCCGCGACCCGCGCCTGACCGTCGCCTCGCGCATGAAGGTGCTGCGCCGCGCCGGGCGGCCGGAGGTCTTTCCGCTGCGCGAGTCCGGCTGGGAGGACCTGGCGCGCCAGCTCGCCTACGCGCGGCGCGAGGGGATCCCGCACGTCGTGGTCGATTCGAGCGACCTGCGGCGCGCGCCGGACAGCGTGGCGCCGGCGCTGCTGGAGACGCTGGGGTTGAGCTTCACGCCCGACCTGCTGCGCTGGGAGGCGTCCTCGGCCACGGGCTTGAGCGTCGTCTCGGGCGCCGAGGACCCGTTCTACCGGCGCGTGCTCGACTCGCAGGGGATCGAGGCGCCAGCCGAGCGGATCCCCGACCTCACGGAGTTCCCCACGGACGGCGGCTTCCGCGAGCACGTCGCCGCGTGCGTCGCGCAGTACGAGGAGCTGCGTGCGTCAGAGTCGAGATACCGACGCTGACGCACACACCTACTGACCCGGGACCCAGAGCCGGCCGGATCTCTGCGCCGGACCAGGCCCGCCCGCCCCCTCGGCCGGCTGCTCGCTCGTGGCCTCCGGCGCGGGTGGCGCCTCCGGAGCGTCGGCGCGCCCCCCCTGCACGGCCTGGGCATAGGCCATCTGCAGCTGACTGAGCGCGTCGCGGATCGGTCTCGCCTGCTCCGCCCCGAGCGCCTGCTCCACGAGCGGCAGCAGCGCCCGCACGGCCTCGATCCCCATGCGGGTCTGACCGAGATCCTGCTCGGCCTCGCTCCCCGGCACGAGCCCGGCCCGCAGCACGGCGACGTTGAGGATCGACACCGTCGCCTCGGTCACCACCTGCTCGACGCGGACGCGCTTCAGCTCCTCTTCGAGCGCCGCGCGCATCTCCTCCTCGGTGGGCGGGCGGCCACCGGCGGCGGGTGGGATCGGGTCGTCCTGTGCGCTCATACGATCGCCTCCTGGGCGTAGGTCTCCCGCGTTTCCCGCACCGTGGCGGCGTACACGTCGTGGATCGACGCGCCGGACTCCAGCAGACGGCGCTGACGCTGCGCGCCGTTCAGATCCGGCAGCGCGACCTCGATGCCCAGCTCGCCGCGCACCGGCGCCGTCCACGCGAGCAGCCGCTCGACCGCGTCGGCCGCCGGACGCTCCTCGGCGCGGTCGAGGTCGATCAGCTTGCCGTCGAGGCCGTGACGGATCGCGCGCCACATGTTCTCCTCCACCAGCCGCGGCGCCGGGTCGACCGACGGCACCCCGTCGTCCACGTCACGCGCCGCCTGCAGCACCGTCGCGACGATCAGGGACGCAAGCGCCTCCGACTCGGCCGCCGTGCTCTGCGCGTCGCAGATCCGCACCTCGACCGTGCCGAACGACAGGTGCGGGCGGATCGACCACCACACCTGCGTGTACTCGACGATCGAGTTGGTCTTGACGAGGAAGTCGAGGTAGTCCTTGAAGCCGCGCCAGTCGCCAAACGCGTCCGGCACGCCGCAGCGCGGGAACGACTTCGTGAAGGTCTGGGTGCGCGCCGTGTGCAGCCCGGAGTCCTGGCCGTCGACGAACGGCGAGTTGGCCGAGATCGCCAGCAGCAGCGGCAGCACCGGCCGCAGGCGGTCGCACACCTGCACGGCGCGGTCGGCGCCGCGTACGCCGACGTGCACGTGCAGCGAGAAGGTGTTGTTGCGCCGCGCGACGTACTGCAGTCCCTCGACGACGCGGCGGTAGTGCTCGGTGTCGATGTTGCGCTGCTCGCGGTAGTCGGCCCACGGGTGGGTGCCCGTCGCTCCGAGCGCGACGCCATGCTCGGCGGCGAGCGCGAAGAGGCGGCGGCGATGGTCGCGCTGGGCGGCGACGGCGGACGCCAGGTCCTCGCCGCGGCCCGAGCGGATCTCGATCTCGCTGGAGATCAGCTCGCCGGCGATCGACTCTGCGAGCACGGGGTCGTCGGCGGCGGCGAGGTCGCGCAGCTCCTCGAAGCGTGGCACGAGGTCCAGCGAGGCCGCGTCGA
>JBQCIQ010000211.1:0-7970 GCA_051953595.1 Conexibacter sp.
CAACTGGTCCCCGACGACGTCGTCGTGGCCGTCGCGGCCGAGCAGGAGTTCGTCTCGCGCGGCGGGCGCAAGCTCGCGAACGCGCTCGACGCGTTCGGGCTCGACGTGACCGGCCGCCGCGCGCTCGACGTCGGCGCCTCGACTGGCGGCTTCACCGACTGCCTGCTGCAGCGCGGCGCCGCGCACGTCATCGCGCTCGACGTCGCCTACGGCGAGCTGCACTGGCGGATTCGCAACGACGAGCGCGTCACGGTGGTGGAGCGGACGAACGCGCGCGCACTCGATCCGGCCGAGCTGCCGTACCGGCCCGACCTCGTCGTGATCGACGTCTCGTTCATCGCGCTGGCAAAGGTGCTGCCGGCGGTGCTCGCCGCGACCGCCGACCGCTTTGATTGCCTGGCGCTCGTCAAGCCGCAGTTCGAGGTCGGCCGCGAGAAGGTCGGCAAGGGCGGCGTCGTGCGCTCCGTCACGGACCGCCGCACGGCGCTGGTCGCCGCCGCCGCGACCGCGCGGCAGCTCGGCACCAGCGTGCTCGGCTTCGCCTCCTCGGGCCTGCCCGGCCCGAAGGGCAACCGCGAGAGCTTCGTGTGGCTCGCCGAGCGCGGCCGCGCCGGCGCAGTCGATGACCTGGAGGCGGCAGCATCCGCGGTCGAGCCGCAGGAGGACACGCCGTGAGCAGGGTCGCGACCGTCTTCACGCACCGCCGCCCGGACGAGACGCGCGGCGCGCTCGCGGAGGTGATCGACGTCGCGCGCGCGAACGGCTGGACGCTGCGCTTCGACGAGCGCGAGACGGAGAAGCACGGCCTGACGGCCGGCGAGGGCTTGGTCCTCGACGCGCCCGTCGCGCGCGACGCGGACCTCTGCATCGCGCTCGGCGGCGACGGCACGATCCTGCACGGACTGCGCGCGTACGCGCATACGGGCATCCCGGTCTTCGGCATCAACTTCGGCGAGGTCGGCTTCCTCGCGACGATCGACCCGGACGGCATCGGCGCCGGCGTCGAGCGGGCGCTGCGCGGCGAGTTCGACGTGCTGAAGCTGCCGGGGATCGAGGTCAGCTCGGGCGAGCAGACGTGGCTCGCGATGAACGACGTCTCCTTCCACCGCCAGCAGGGGCTGCGCGTCGCCGACCTCGCGTTCGACGTCGCCGAGGAGGAGGTCGGGCGCGTGCGCTGCGACGGTCTCGTGATCGCCACCCCGGCCGGCTCGACCGGCTACAACCTCGCGAACGGCGGACCGGTGATGGCGTGGGGCGTGGAAGGGCTCGCGGTCTCCTTCATAGCGCCGCACTCGCTGACCGCGCGCGCGCTGGTCGTCGCGCCGCAGGACGCGATCGCCGTGCGCAGCCGCTCCAGAGACGAGCCGGTCGACGTCTCGGTCGACGGCCGGCCGGTCTGCGAGCTGCCGCCGGGCGGCCGCGTGAGCGCCCGCTTCCGCGACGGCGTCGGAACGCTTGCGCAGACGCCGGGCGCGAGCTTCTACCACCGCCTGCGCGAGAAGTTCGGGCGGCTGGCGAACACCGCCTGACGCGCCCGCGCGCGCGGATGGCTCGCTTCCGCAGCAGGATCCGTCCGACGCGGGGGGAACACTTGTTCGCATGCTGTTCGAGCTGCGAGTGGAGAACCTGCTGCTGATCGAGCGCGCCGAGCTGCGCCTCGGCCCGGGGCTGAACGTGCTGACGGGCGAGACGGGCGCCGGCAAGACGATGCTCGCGCACGCGCTGGATCTGCTGCTGGGCGGCAGAGCGCGCAGCGGCATCGTGCGGCCGGGCGCCGAGGAGGCGTACGTCGAGGGCGTCTTCGCTTTGGATGCGCGCTTGCGCGAGCTGTTGAAGGAGCGCCTGCCGGCCGACGCCGATGAGCTGGTGCTCGCGCGTCGCGTGTGGCCGGACGGGCGCACGCGCGCGTACCTCGGCGGGCGTGCGGCGACGGTCGGCGACCTGCGCGAGATCGGCGGCGAGCTGCTGGCGTTCTACGGCCAGCACGAGCACCGGCGGCTGATGCTCGCATCCGCGCAGCTGGAGGTGCTTGACGGCTTCTGCGGCGCGGAGCAGCGCGCGCGCCGCGCCGCCGCGGCGGCCGCGCACGCGGAGGTGCGCGCCTGTCTGCGCCGTGCCGAGGAGCTGGGCGCGCTGGACGGCGCGCGCGAGCGCGAGCTGGACCTGCTGGAGTTCGAGCTGCGCGAGATCGAGGAGGCCGATCCGAGCGAGGCCGAGCAGCGCGAGCTGACGGCCGAGCGCGAGCGGCTGCGCCACCTGGAGGCGCTGCGCTCCGCGGCGCGCGCGGGCGGCGAGGCGGTCGCGCCGGAGAGCGGGGACGGGGGAGCCGGCGAGCTGCTGGGCGCGGCGGCGCGGCAGTTCGACGCGGTCGCCGGCGTGGACCCGACGTTGGATGCGCTGGCCGAGCGCCTGCGCGCGCTCGCGATCGAGGCCGACGACGTCGCCGTCGAGCTGCACCGCTACCTCGACGCCGGCGCCGACGCCGACGCGGATCCCGCCGCGCGCCTGACGGCGGTCGAGCAGCGGCTGGAGGCGTTCGCGCGGCTGGAGCGCAAGCACGGCGGCTCGATCGCGGCGGTGCTCGCCTACGCCGAGGAGTGCCGTGCGCGGCGCGACGAGCTGACCGGCGCGGAGGCCGCGCTGGCGGAGACGACGGCCGCGCTGGAGGCCACGCGGGCGCGGCTCGCGGCAGTCGCGGGCGAGCTGCGCGACGCGCGTGTCGCGGCCGCGCCCGCGCTGGCCGAGGCGGTGCGCGCGCGGCTCGCCGAGCTGGCGATGCCCGACGCGCGCTTCGAGGTCGCGATCGAGCCGCGCGGAGAGGACGCCCCGCCCTCCCCGACCGGCGCCGACCACGTCGAGCTGCTGATCGCCGTCAACCCCGGCATGCCGGCCGGCCCGCTGCGCGAGGTCGCCTCGGGCGGCGAGCTGTCGCGCGTGATGCTCGCGCTGCTCGGCATCGCGAACGCGGACGTCGGCGCGCCCGACAGCGCGGCCCGCGCCGCGCGCCTGCTCGTGTTCGCCGAGGTCGACGCCGGCATCGGCGGGCGCACCGCGAACGCGGTCGGCGCGCAGCTGCACGGGCTCGCGGCCGAGCGCCAGGTGCTGTGCATCACGCACCTGCCGCAGGTCGCCGCCCACGCCGACCGCCACTTCCGCATCGCGAAGGACGGCAGCGGCAGAACGGCGATCACCACCGTCACGCAGCTGCAGAGAGACGCCGTCGTCGAGGAGCTGGTCCGCATGCTCGGCGCCGACGAGCAGGACAGAACGGCGCGGCGCCACGCGCGCGAGCTGCTGAAGGCCGCCTGACCGCGCGCGTCCCGCGACAGGCCGGGACCTGCCCGCGAGGCCCCGTAGACTTCGAGGACCCGTGGCACCGTCCTCCTCAACCACGGCCACGTCGTCCACCGCCGCGCCGACGCGGGAGGTGGCAGGGATCGCGCGGCTCGGCAAGCGCACGAAGCACCTCGTCAAGCGCCTGCGGCCCGGCGACGTCGCCATCATCGATCATCGCGACCTCGACCGCGTCTCGGGTGAAGATCTCGTGGCCTGCGGCGTCGCGGGCGTCGTCAACTGCGCGCCGTCGAGCACCGGCAGCTACCCGAACATGGGCCCGCTGCTCGTCGCGCAGGCCGGCATCGCGCTGGTCGACGTCCCCGACGACGCGCTGTTCGAGCGCCTGCAGGACGGCGATCCGGTCGTCCTCAGAGGCGGCGAGGTGTGGTGCAGAGGTGAGCGCGTCGCCACCGGCACGCTGCTCGAAGCGGAGCGCGTGCAGGCCGAGACCGATCAGCGCCGCGCCGAGATCGGCGAGGCGCTGGAGGCGTTCGCGCACAACACCATCCAGTACATGCTGGAGGAGCGCGACCTGCTCGCCGGCCGCATCGACCTGCCGAGCTTCGACACCGACTTCCGCGACCGCCCGACGCTGATCGTCGTGCGCGGCGTCGACCACAAGCGCGACATCAAGGCGCTCCGTCCCTACATCCGCGACCTCAAGCCGGTCCTCGTCGGCGTCGACGGCGGCGCCGACGCGCTGCTGCAGGAAGGCTTCAAGCCGGACATGATCGTCGGCGACATGGACTCGGCCGCGGAGGCGACGCTGCGCTGCGGCGCCGAGCTGGTCGTGCACGCCTACCCGGACGGCCGCGCGCCCGGCCGCGACTACCTCGAACGGCTCGGCCTGCCGCAGAAGGTCGTGCCGGCGCCGGGCACGAGCCAGGACATCGCGATGCTGATCGCCGCCGAGAAGGGCGCCCAGCTGCTCGTCTCGGTCGGCTCGCACTTCAACCTCGTCGAGTTCCTGGACAAGAACCGCCGCGGGATGGCTTCGACGTTCCTCACGCGCCTGCGGGTAGGGGAGATCCTGGTCGACGCCAAGGGCGTCAGCCGCCTCTACCGCCCGCGTCCCGGGATCGCTCCGATCGGTCTGCTGGCGCTCACCGGCCTGCTCGTGCTGATCGCGGTGATCCTCGCGACGCCGAGCCTGCACGACGTCGCCGACCTGCTGTGGCTCAAGCTGCAAGTGCTGCTGGGACTCGGCGCCTGACCGCGGCGGCTGGGATCCTTCCCCGACCCGATGCTGAACTTCCGCTACCACGCGCTGTCGCTCGTCGCCGTCTTCCTCGCGCTCGCGATCGGCCTGCTGCTCGGCGTCGCGATCGGCGACAAGGGCCTCGTCTCCAGCGCGGAGCACGACGTGCGCGCGTCCCTGCGCGGCGACGTGCGCGAGGCGCAGGCCGAGCGCGACGACGCGCGCGCGCAGCTCAAGCAGCGTCAGCAGTTCGAGCGCGACGCCTACCCGGCGCTCGTCGCCGGGCGGCTGAGCGAACGGCGCATCGCGCTGATCGAGCTGGGCGGCCCCTCCGACCGCATGTGGAACCTGACGAAGGACGCGCTTCAGGGCTCCGGCGCGCGTCTCACCTCCGTGTCCGTGATCCATGAGCCGCTGCAGCTCGACGAGCTGGCCGCCGCCGCGCACGGCACGCGCTACGAACGGCTCGCCGAAGACCAGAGCCTGCTGCACCCGTTCGCGACGCGGCTGGGAATCCAGTTCACGCACGGGGGCCGCCTGCTGCGGCTCGTGCGCCGCGACCTGCTGCAGCAGGGCAGCGGCGCGCTCACGGGGGCGGACGGCGTCGTGGTCGTGCGCAACACGCCGCAGCTGGACGGCGCGGACGCCGACGCCGTCGACACGTTCGAGGACGGCCTGATGCGCGGGCTGCGCGCGCAGGACGTGCCGGTCGTCGGCGTCGAGACGACCGACGCCGAGACCTCGCAGGTCGCCTGGTTCAAGGACCACGAGCTGTCCAGCGTCGACGACCTCGACGACCCGATCGGCCGCGCCGCGCTCGTGTTCGCGCTCGCCGGTCAGCGCGGCAGCTTCGGCGTCAAGTCGACCGCCGACGGCGGCCGGCTTCCGCCGCTCCTGCAGTAGGCCGCCGTCCGCCTGCGCGGCTACGGTGCCGGAGTGCACGCCCTCCCGACGCTCGTCGCGCTCGTCGCGGCGCTCCTGCTGACGCCGCCGATCCTGCGGCACCTGCAGGCGGAGGGCTTCACGCGCGAGAACTACCGCGGCGTGCGGCTGCCCTTCCCCGGTGGGATCGCGATCGTGGCGGCGGGGGTGCTGGCGGTCGGGGCGTGCGCGGCGATCGTGGCGGTCGCGAGAGTCAAGCTGTTCAGCACGGGCGCGCCGATCGACCTGACGTACCCGCTCGGCGTCGCGCTGCTCGGGCTGATCGACGACCTTGTATGGGGCCCGCCCGCCCGCGCCCGCGGCTGGGGCGGGCACGGCCGGGCGGTGATGGGTGGCGAGTTCAGCACCGGCGCGCTGAAGGCGATCGGCTCGCTCGCGCTGGCGCTGTACGCCCTCCAGGGCACCGCGTACGGCGAGGGCGTCGGCGACTACCTGCTCGCCGTCGCACTGCTGGTGTTGACGACGAACCTGTTCAACCTGCTCGACCTCCGCCCAGGCCGCGCGGCGAAGGCGTTCTTGGCGCTCGGCGTGCTGCTCTCGGCGGTCGCGTGGCATGGCCGGCTCGGCGATCTCAGTCAGTTCGGCGACGTCGGCGACTTCGTCCCGCTCTGGATCGTCGGCCCGCTCGCCGCTCCGATCCTCGTCGTCGGCTTCTACGACCTGCGCGAGCGCACGATGCTCGGAGACACGGGCTCGAACGTCATCGGCGCCGTCGCCGGCCTCTGGCTCATCTACGCGCTGGACACGACCGGCCAACTCGTCGCCCTCGCGATCGTGCTCGCGATCACGATCTACGGCGAGTTCCGCTCGCTCAACACGCTCATCGAACGTACGCCGCTGCTGCGGCAGATAGACTCGATCGGAAGGAATGACGCGCATGCCTGACGCCCCCACGAACGGCACGACCCGCTTCATCTTCGTGACGGGGGGCGTCGTGTCCTCGCTGGGCAAGGGCATCGCGGCCGCGTCGATCGGGCGGCTGCTCGTCGCCCGCGGCCTCACGGTCCAGCTGCAGAAGCTCGACCCGTACATCAACGTCGACCCCGGCACGATGTCGCCCTACCAGCACGGCGAGGTGTTCGTGACGGAGGATGGCGCCGAGACCGATCTCGACCTCGGCCACTACGAGCGCTTCACCTCCGCCAACACGCGCCGCGGGTCCAACGTGACCGCCGGCGGGATCTACAACTCGGTCATCACGCGCGAGCGCCGCGGCGACTACCTCGGCGGCACCGTGCAGGTCGTCCCGCACATCACCGACGAGATCAAGCACCGCATCAAGCTCGTCGCCGACGCGAGCGACGTCGACGTCGTCATCACCGAGATCGGCGGCACGGTCGGCGACATCGAGTCGCTGCCGTTCCTGGAGGCGATCCGCCAGTTCCCGGTCGACGCCGGCCGGCGCAACTGCATGTTCATCCACCTGACGCTCGTCCCGTACATCGGTCACGCCGGCGAGCTGAAGACGAAGCCGACGCAGCACTCGGTCAACGAGCTGCGCCGCATCGGCATCGCGCCCGACATGGTCATGTGCCGCTCCGAGGAGCCGCTGTCGGCCGACATCCGCAAGAAGATCGCGCTGTTCGCGTCGCTGCCGCACGAGGCGATCGTCTCCGCCTGCGACGTCGACGACATCTACAAGGTGCCGCTGCACTTCCACAAGGAGGGCGTCGACGACTTCGTGCTCGACCACTTCCGCATGGAAGCGCCGGCGCCCGACCTGACCGAGTGGGAGGCGATAACCGAGCGGGCCGCACGCGCGAGCCGGCGCGTGAAGATCGCGCTCGTCGGCAAGTACGTGAAGCTGGAGGACGCGTACCTGTCGGTCGCCGAGTCGCTGCGCCACGCCGGCATCGAGCACGGCGCGAAGGTCGAGATCGACTGGATCGACTCCGAGCAGCTCGACGTCGACAACGCCGCGGAGCGGCTGGAGGGCGCGGACGGGATCCTGATCCCCGGCGGCTTCGGCGGGCGCGGGATCGAGGGCAAGATCGCCGCGGCGCGCGTCGCGCGCGAGCGGGGGATCCCGTACCTCGGCATCTGCCTCGGCATGCAGGTCGCGGTCGCCGAGTTCGCGCGCCACGTCGTCGGGATGGAGGGCGCCAACTCGACCGAGTTCGACCCCGAGACGCCGTGGCCCGTGATCGACCTGCTGCCCGAGCAGAAGGAGATCTCCGACTTGGGCGGCACGATGCGGCTCGGCGCCGATCCGGTGAAGCTGCACGACGGCACGCGCATCCGCGAGCTGTACGGCGAGCCGGTCATCTACGAGCGCCACCGCCACCGCTACGAGGTCAACAACCACCTCAGGCGCCGGATCGAGGACGCCGGCCTCGTGATCGGCGGGACCTCGCCCGACGATCAGCTCGTCGAGGCCGTCGAGCTGCCCGCGAGCGAGCATCCCTTCTTCGTCGCCTCGCAGTACCACCCCGAGTTCAAGTCGCGTCCGGACCATCCGGCGCCGCTGTTCCGCGGCTTCGTGGGCGCCGCGCTC
>JBQCIQ010000212.1:0-33485 GCA_051953595.1 Conexibacter sp.
CGCTTGGAGGAGGCCGGACTCGTATGCGGCGGCACGTCGCCGGATGACCGCTTGGTCGAGGTGATCGAGCTGCCCGACCACCCGTTCTTCGTCGCCTCCCAGTACCACCCCGAGTTCAAGTCGCGTCCGGACCATCCGGCGCCGCTGTTCCGCGGCTTCGTGGGCGCCGCGCTCGCGCACGCCGACGCGGCGGGCGGCGCTGCCGCCGGCGCCGGCGAGCCGGTCGTCAGGCGCGCGACGACGGCGTGAGACGCGCCGACGCGGCCGAGCGGGCCGCGCTGAACGAGCTGTTCGCCGAGCTGTGCGCGATCGCGTCGCCGTACGGGCACGAGCGCGCGTGCGCGGACGCCGTGACGGCCGAGCTGCGCGGGCTCGGCCTGAGTGTCGAGGAGGACGACGCCGGCCGTCTCGCCGGCTCCGACGCCGGCAATCTGCTCGCGCGGATCCCCGCCGCCGACGGCCGGACCGATCCCACCCACCCCGGCGTGCTGCTGTGCGCGCACCTCGACACGGTCCCGCTCACCGGCCCGGTCGAGCCGGTCTGCGAGGAGGGCGTGTGGCGCAACCGCCACGACGCGATCCTCGGCGCCGACAACAAGGCTGCCGTCGCGGTGATCCTCCAGGCCGCGCGTCGCTGGGTGCGCGAACCCCCGCCCGTGCCCGTCGAGCTGCTGCTCACCGTCTGCGAGGAGCATGCGCTGGCCGGGATCAAGGCGTTCGACCCTGCGGTGCTGCGCAGCCGCTTCGGCTACGTCTTCGACCACGCATCGCCGATCGGCGAGATCGTGCTCGCCTCGCCGCACTACCACCGCATCGTCGCCGAGCTGCAGGGCGTCGCCGCGCACGCCGGCATCCGTCCCGAGCACGGCCGCAGCGCGATCGTCGCCGCCGCGCGCGCGATCGCCGCGATGCCGCTCGGCCGCCTCGACGAGGAGACGACCGCGAACGTCGGCACGATCGCCGGCGGCTCGGGGATCAACGTCGTGCCGGAGCGCTGCCGCATCGAGGCGGAGGTGCGCTCGCTCGACGAGGGCAAGGTCGAGGCGCTTGTGAGCGAGATCGTCGACCACCTGACCGACGGCGCGAACGCCGCCGAGTGCGATCTCGACGTGAACGTCGCGCGCCTCTTCCACGGCTACCGCACGAGAGCGAGCGCGCCGCAGGTGCAGGCCGCCGAGGCCGCCCTGCGCGCGTGCGGCTACGAGCCCCGCCACATCGTCACGGGCGGTGGATCGGACGCGAACGCGCTGGAGCTGGCGGGCTTCCCGTGCACGAACCTCGCAAACGGGACCGAGCGCAACCATCAGCCGGACGAGTCCGTCAGCGTCGCCGCGCTGGAGGGGATGCTCGACGTCGCGTTCGCGCTGATCGAGGAGGCCGCGCGGTGCTGAGGCTGCGCCGCGGCGTCGTCGTCGCGGCCGAGGCGGTGGAGCCGTGGCAGCGGCTGACCGTGGCGATCGATGGGGAGGAGCGGCCGGCCTGCGCGGACACCGCGCTCATCGGCGCGTGCGAGGAGGGCGACGACGTCGTCGTCAACGCGCAGGCGCTCGACCTCGGGCTCGGCTCTGGCGGCTTCGACGTCGTGCACGTGAACCTCACGCGCGGCCTCGACGGCAGAGGCATGCCGGGCGCGCACGTGATGAAGCTCAACTACACCTCGCTCCAGCACGCGGTCATCCCGGCCGAGGGGCGAGACCTCGCGACCCCGCTCGGCAAGCCAGTCGGCGTCTTCCAGCTGCACGGCCAGCTCGCGCCGGTCGCCTGGGCGCTCGCGCAAGTCCGACCGAGCGCGCGCGTCGGCTATGTCCAGACGGCCGGCGGCGCGCTCCCCGGCGGCATGTCCGACACGGTCCGGCAGCTGCTCAACCGCGGCCTGCTCGCCGGCCACACGACCGCCGGCCCCGCCTTCGGCGGCGGGCAGGAGGCAATCACGACCGCCGGCGCGATCCACGACGGGCTCGCGACCGAAGGCTGGGACGCCGCGCTCGTCGGGCCGGGCCCGGGGATCCTCGGCTCCGGCTCCGCGCTCGGGCACGGCGGGATCGTCGCGCTCGACTCCGCGCATGCCGCGCTCGCGCTCGGCTGTCCGACCGTCCTGACCGCGCGGATGTCCTCGGGCGATCCGCGCGAGCGCCATCGCGGCCTCTCGCACCACACGCGCACCGTGCTGGAGCTGCTGCTGAAGCCGGTGGCGCTGGCGGTCCCGCCGGGCGTGCGGCTGTTCAGCGAGATGGACGGGATCGGCCCGGCGCTCGACGCCGCCCGCGCGCGCGGGCACGAAGTGGTGGAGGCGGAGGTCGACGTGGAGGGCTACCGGGCCAGCGGCCTGCCGACGCGCACGATGGGCCGCACGCTCGACGAGGACCGCCTCTTCTTCGCCGCGGCGCTCGCGGCCGGCGGGGCGCTGGCGGCGGCGATCGGCGAGGGAGGGGCATGAGCGGCTTTGAGCAGGTCGGCAGCGAGACGGTGTGGTCGGGCCACATCGGCACGGTCAGAGTCGAGCGCTACCGCCACGACGACGGCGAGGTCGTCACGCGCGAGAACGTCGCGCACCCGGGCGCGGTCGCGATCGTGCCGGTCGACGGCACGATCGTGTGGCTGATCCGCCAGCCGCGCGAGATTTGCGGCGAGGATGCGCTGCTGGAGATCCCCGCCGGCAAGCTCGACAAGCCCGGCGAGGATCAGCGCGAGGCCGCCGCGCGCGAGTTGGCCGAGGAGATCGGCAAGGCGGCCGAGACGTGGGAGCACCTGAAGGGGATCTACACGAGCCCCGGCTTCACCGACGAGCGCATCGACGTCTGGCTCGCGACCGACCTGCGCGACTGCGAGCGGCCGGAGGCCGAGGAGGACGAGCGGATCGAGATCGTCCCCTGGCCGCTCGACCGCCTCGACGACGCGATCGCGCAGTGCGAGGACGCGAAGTCGCTGATCGGCCTGCTGCTCCTGCGCGCGCGGCGCGACCGCTGAGCAGGGGCCGCGCCCGGCGCGGCGAATCAGGTGCGCGGACATGTCGACCGCGACCCACGAGCTGCCCGCGCTGCGCACGAGCGGGTCCCACGAGGACCTGGTGCTCGACTTCATCGCCTACCTGGAGCTGGAGCGCGGGCTGTCGCGCAACACGCTGGAGGCGTATCGCTCCGATCTGCTGCAGCTCGGCGCGTTCCTGACGTCGGTGGGGAAGACCGCGCTGGAGGTCGAGCACACCGACCTCGCCGCCTTCGTCGAGACGCTTGCGGCCGGCGGGGACGGCAAAGCCCCGGCCGCCTCCACGACGATCCAGCGCAAGGTCGCCTGCCTGCGCTCCTTCTACCGCCACCTGCGCCGCGAGGAGCTGCTGGACCGCGACCCGACCGCCGAGCTGAAGGGCCCGCCGCGCGGCAAGAGACTGCCGAAGGTGCTCACGCGCGACGAGGTCGCGCTGCTGCTCGCCCAGCCAAGAGGCGCCTCGCCGGCCGCCCTGCGCGACCGCGCACTGCTGGAGCTGATGTACGCCTGCGGCCTGCGCGCCTCCGAAGCGGTCGGCATCCGCCTCGACGAGGTCGATCTCGACCACGGCATCCTGCGCGCGAACGGCAAGGGCTCGAAGGAGCGCCTGGTGCCGATCGGGAGCAAGGCGGTCGCCGCGCTGTTCGCCTACCTGACGGTCGGGCGGCCGAAGCTCGTCGGGATCCGCGACGAGTCGCACGTGTTCGTCAACCAGCGCGGGCAGGGGCTCACGCGCCAGGGCCTCTACAAGATCGTTCAGCGGCACGCGCGCAGCGCCGGCCTCGCCGACAAGATGAGTCCGCACACGCTGCGCCATACGTTCGCGACGCATCTGCTCGCCGGCGGCTGCGACCTGCGCTCGCTGCAGGAGATGCTGGGCCACGCCGACATCGCGACGACGCAGATCTACACGCACCTCTCCGCCGACCGCCTGCGCGACGTCTACTTCGCCGCCCACCCGCGCGCGTCGGCCGAGCGGCCGAGCTGAGCCGCGCGCGCATGGGGCGCCGCGCGATCGTGGTCGTGCTCGACGCCTGCGGCGCCGGCGCGCTGCCGGACGCGGCCGACTACGGCGACGCCGGCACGAACACGCTCGGCCACCTCGCGCAGGCCGCCGGCGGGCTTGAGCTGCCGACGCTGCAGCAGCTCGGGCTCGGCTCGATCCTGCCGCTCGAAGGCGTGCGGCCGGCGGACGATCCCGTCCTCCACGGCCGTCTCCATGCACTTGGTCCGGGCAAGGACTCGACGAGCGGCCACTGGGAGCTGATGGGCGTCGTCGCGCCCGCGCCGCCGCCGACCTACCCGCACGGCTTCCCGGCGGAGATCGTCGCCGAGATCGAGCGGATCGCCGGCCGTCCGGTGCTGTGCAACGCGCCGAGCGACGGCCTCGGCGCGATCGAGCGCTTCGGCGCCCAGGCGCACGCCGAGGGTGCGCTGATCGTCTACACCTCGCAGGACTCGGTCCTGCAGGTCGCCGCGCACGAGGCCGTCGTGCCGATCGGCGAGCTGTACGCGACGTGCGCCCGCGTGCGCGAGCTGATGCAGGGCGAGCATGCCGTCGGGCGCGTGATCGCGCGGCCGTTCGGGGATGCCATCCCACCCGCCCGCGGCTTCGAGCGCACGCCGCGCCGGCGCGACTTCGCGCTCGCGCCGCCGACGCACAGCCACCTCGATGCGCTCCAGGACGCGCACGTGCCGGTCCATGCGGTCGGCAAGGTCGAGCAGCTGTTCGCCGGGCACGGGATCGACGCCGCGCATCCCGGCGCCACGAACGCCGAGGCGATCGCGCAGACGACGGAGCTGCTGCGGCGGATCGACGCGGGCTTCGTGTTCGCTAACCTGATCGAGACCGACCAGGTCTACGGCCACCGCAAGGACGTCGAGGGCTTCCATGCGGCGCTGCGCGAGATCGACGCGGCCGTCGCGCGCTGGCTGATGCTGCTGCGCCCGGACGACCTGCTGATCCTGACCGCCGACCACGGCTGCGACCCGCTGCACCCCGGCACCGACCACACGCGCGAGCACGCGCCGCTGCTCGCGTCGTTCGCCGGCTCCGGCGGCCGCCGCCACGACGGCCCGCTCGCCGACGTCGGCGCGAGCGTGCTGCGCTGGCTGACGGGCCGCGACGCCCCCGAGCTGCCGGGCACGCCGTTCGTCTAGCCTCAGCGGCGATGCCCGAGCTGCCCGAGGTCGAGACGGTTCGCCGCCAGCTCGCGCCGCGCCTGGAGGGGCGGATGCTCGTCGTCTACCGCGTCTCCGACTCGCGCTGGACGGCGCCGCGATCGCCGAACGAGGTGCTGGGCCCGCTCGTCGGCCGCCGCGTCGAGCAGCTGAGCCGCCGCGGCAAGTACCTGATCGCCGAGTTCGAGGACGAGCTGTTCCTGCTGATGCATCTGCGCATGACCGGGAACCTGCTCTACGACGCCGAGCCGTCGGCGCCCTACACGCGCGCGATTATGGGCTTCGACGACGAGCACACGCTCAGCTTCGTCGACCCGCGCCGCTTCGGCACCGGCTGGCTGCTCGCGGGGCAGCCGGAGCTGGACGCCTACCTCGGCGCGCGGCTCGGCGTCGAGCCGTTCTCAGACGACTTCACGGGCGAGGCGATGCACGCGCTCGCGCGCGGCAGCCGCGCCCCGGTCAAGGCGTTCCTGCTCGACCAGAAGCGGATCGCGGGGGTGGGGAACATCTACGCCGACGAGGCGCTGCACCGCGCGAGAGTCCACCCGCTGCGGCCCGCCGGCAGAGTCTCCGGCGCGCAGTGGGACAGCTTGCGCGACACGGTCCGCGAGGCGCTGACCGAGGGGATCGACGCCAACGGCGCGAGCATCGACGACTTCCGCGACCTCGACGGCGCGCGCGGCTCCTTCCAGGATCGCTTCCTCGTGCATCGCCGCGCAGGCGAGCCGTGCCCGCACTGCGGCGGGCCGGTGCGCAAGCTGCTCGCGGCCGGCCGCGGCACGTACGTGTGCGAGCGCTGCCAGCCGCGGCCGCGCGGCGCGCGCATCGTGCCGATGAGCCGCTAGCTGGGGACGCGCTGCTCAGCCAGCTCGATCGCGCGCTCGAAGGCGGCCACCCACAGCGGCGCGTTGCGCTCCAGCGTCTGGTCCTTCGCCCACTTCTGGCCCCTCTTCGACAGCTTGCGCTGCGCCTTGCCGTCGGAGATCAGGCCGTTGAGCGCGTCGAACCACTCGTCGTCGCGCACGAGGCGGCCGCCCTGGTCCTCGCCGAAGCCGACGTACGGCCCGTAGTCGGAGGCGAGCCACGGCACGCCGGCGACCGCATACTCCTTCAGCTTGATGTCCGAGCGCGTGGAGTTGCCGGGCTTGTCTATGAGCGGCGCGATCGCGACGTCGAAGCCGGCGATCGCCTGCGGCAGCTGGTCGAACTGCAGGACGCCGTAGCCGTGATAGACGTCGGACGGCAGCCCGAGGTCGATCGGCCCGACGCTCTCGACGCGCAGGTCGGGATGGATGTCGAGCAGGTCCTCGACGATGCCCTGGAGGCCGAGGTGGTCCCAGTCGTCCTGGTGGTCGATCCAGCCTATGTAGCCGAGGACCGTGCCGTCGTGCTTGCGCCGTGGCGCGACGAGCGAGGGGCGGGTGATGAAGTTCGGGACGGGGATCACCGTGCGTGCGCCGTACTCGCGGTAGCGCTCGGCGAGCAGGTCGTTCGTCGTCGTCACGACGTCGACGAGCGGCACCATGCCGTCGAAGCCGGCGCGCCGTTCGGGCCTCACGACGTCGTCGTCGTAGTCCCACACGATTCCCATGCCGGCCGCGCTGAGGCGCTTCGCCAGCTCGACCGCCTCCGGCTCTATGTAGCGCGCCATGAAGACGACGTCGAAGTCTTCGACGAGGATCTCGAACTCCTCCTCGGTCGGCTTGAGCTGCCGCGGGTCGGTGTAGGTCGCGACGAGATGGCCGCGACGGGTGAGTTCCGTCAGCGGGTGGATCGCGCGGTAGCTCGAGCTGGGGTGTTCGCCCCAGAAGAATGCGGCGATGTTCATCGTTCCCCCGTTCCCCCGGTATGGCCGCGCGCCTACGCTAGCCGACGCGCGAAGCGCCGCGCAAGCGCGAAGAACCGCTTCCCGGGGTCAGGCCGTGAGCAGCGCGGTGAGGCGGCCGCTGCGGTCGGCCGCGTCAAGCGCCTCGAAGCCGCCCAGCGGCTCGTCGCCGACGAGCACCTGGGGGAAGGTCATCATGCCGGTACGCTGGACGAGCGCCGCCCGTCCGTCGGGATCGCGTGAGAGGTTGATCTCCTCGAACGGCAGGGCGCGCTGCGTCAGCAACGCCTTCGCGCGCAGGCACGAGGAGCACTTGTCGGTCGTGTAGAGCGTGATCTTCTTGTCCATTACTTCATTTAGTATAGCGGTCCGCTGATGCCCGGATCGATCCGCACCGAGGCGATCGTGCTGCGTTCGATCCGCTACGGAGAGGCTGACCGGATCCTGCATCTCTACACGCCGGATCGCGGGCGCGTGTCAGCGATCGCGAAGGGCGCGCGGCGCACGAAGAGCCGCTTCGGCGCGCGGCTGGAGCCGTTCTTCCACCTGCGCGCGATCCTCTACCAGGGCAGGTCGGAGCTGTTGACCGTGACGAGCGCCGAGACGCTGGACGCGCACGGCCCCTTGCGCGACCGCGCCGCTTCGCTCGACGCGGCCGCGCGCGCGTGCGACGCCGTCGCTCGCCTGTTCGAGACCGACGATCCCTCGCCGGGCGTCTTCCATCTGCTCGCCAACGAGCTGCGCCTGCTCGACGACGACCCGGCCGCCGCGGGGCCCGCGCACCAGCTCGCGTTCCGGCTCAAGCTGCTCGTCGCCGGCGGCTTCGCGCCGCAGCTCGCGAGCTGCGCTTCGTGCGGCGACGCGGACCATCTCGTCGGCTTCTCCGGCGCCGCCGGCGGGGTCGTCTGCAGCGCGTGCGAGGCGTCCGCGTTCCCGCTCTCCGAGGAGGCGCACGCGTTCCTGGTCGCCGCCCTCGGCCGTCCGCTCGCCGAGGCGCCGGACGCCTCGCCGCGGGCGCTCAGACAGGCCGAGCGCGCGATCGGCGAGACGGCCGAGCATCACGCGCACGTGCACTTGCGCCCGCTGCCGCGCGCGGCTTGACGGTCGCCCGTCTGACCGCCATTCGGTTTCTTGCGTTTGACGCGTCGTCCGATGCGCAAACCTGCCAAAAGCTCAGCAAAGCTTCACCGAGCTGCGCAAACCTCATGACGAATCGTCCGCTCACGTGCAGGGCGCGAGCGGCCGCAAGCGGGGCGTTGGCCCTGCTGCTGTCGCTGTGCGCCTGCTCGGCCGCATCGGCCGACCTCGCCGGGGCCGTCCAATCGACGGCCGCCGCGGCCACGTCCGCCGCTGCGCCGACGCAGGCCGTCGCGAGAGCTGTGACGCAGACGCCGGCGACCGCCACCTCCGCCGTCCCGGCGGCGCCGTCGGTCGCACCCGCTCCGAGCGCGCCGGCGGCTCCGGTCCCGGCCGTGGCCGACGAGGCTCAAGCTGTGGTCGAGCGTACGGCCGCGACGGCGCAGCCGGTCGCGGGCGCAGTGGTGGAGCACGCCACAACCGCCGCCGGCGCCGTCGAGCAGACCGCGACCGCGACGGTCGAGCGAGCGACGTCGGCGGTCCAGACGACGACCGGCGCGGCAGTGACCGCCGCGACCGGCGCGGTCCAGACGACGACCGGCGCGGCGCTGACCGCCGCGACAGGCGCGGTCCAGCGGGCGTCGGCCCCCGGCGCGCCGACCGGCGGCCAAACCCCGGCGAGCGCGATCGCTCCGACCGCGACGAGCGCCCAACCGGCGACGACCGACGTTCCGACGACCCTCGCCGCGGCCCCACCCGTCGTCGGCACGCCGATCGCCGTCCCGACCGCGAGCGGCGGCCACGGCGCAATCGACGCTTGGCTGACGGCGCACGTCGCCCAGCCCGCGCCGCAAACCTCGCACCCGTCGATGACCGCGCACGCTGCCAGCCCCACTGCCGTCGCGACGCCCGGCGTCGCGGGCGCGACCGCCGCGCATGCCGCGGCCGACGCAGCGCACGTCCCGGCGCCGCTCCCCGCGCCCGCCCCGCTCGGCGGGCTCTCCACGACCGCGGCCGCCGCCGGCTCGACCGTCCTCTTGATCTTCTCCATCCTCGCGACCGTGGCGCTGCTGTCCGGGCCACGGCGCGGCGGCCGCCTGTCGTCCGCCTTGCGGGCGCTGCGGCCACAGCCCTTCGTGCTGCTTCCTGAGCGTCCCGGCTGAGCGCCGTAGACGGCTCTCAGCTCGCGCCGGACCACGCGCCAGCAGCTCGGCGCCCGGCACTCGGAACGCAAACAGACACGAAGGAGACAAACCGATGCGAAGCATTCGCACAGTCGTCTGCGCATGCGCATTGACGCTCGCGCTCACGCCGGCGGCCGCGCTCGCCGGGAACGACCCCGTCGGCGGGACGCTCGACCAGGTCCAGCAGGCGACGAACAGCAACAGCACGAGCCAGAGCGCGGAATCGACCGCGACGACGAAGCAGGTCAACGTCAACGCGCCGGTGAGCGTCCTCAGCAAGGGCTCGAACAACGGCGACGTCAACCAGTCCAACGACGCCACGACGGTCGCCAAGTCCGAGAACGAGAACAGCACCGACCAGTCGAACGTCGAGCATCAGAACGGCTCCGTCCAGGGCGACGGGTCGAGCTGCGGCTGCGACCGTCCAAACGACGGCTCCGGCGCTTCGCAGGATCAGAGCGCCAAGAACGACAACTCGACCAGCCAGAGCGCCGATTCGCAGGCCACGACGAAGCAGGTCAACGTCAACGCGCCGGTCAGCGTGTTGAGCAAGGGCTCGAATAACGGCGACGTCAACCAGTCCAACGACGCCACGACGGTCGCCAAGTCCGAGAACGAGAACAGCACGACGCAGTCCAACGACCAGCAGCAGCACGGCTGGGTCGGCGGATCGCGCACGGGCGGCGACTCGCTCTCGCAGTCGCAGGAGGCGAGCAACGAGAACTCCACCAGCCAGAGCGCGGAGTCGACGGCGAAGACGAAGCAGGTCAACGTCAACGCGCCGGTCAGCGTGCTGAGCAAGGGCTCGAACAACGGCGACGTCAACCAGTCCAACGACGCCACGACGGTCGCCAAGTCCGAGAACGAGAACAGCACGACCCAGTCCAACAACCAGGACCAGCACGGCTCGGTGCGCGGCCACGACGAGCACGGTTCTAACCCGTGCCACGATGACCACGTCTCGACGCCGCCGCCGTGCCACCCGCAGCCCAAGCCGTGCCACCCGCGGCCGCGGCCCTGCCATCCGCAGCCGAAGCCGTGCTCCGAGCACAAGCCGCGTCCGTGCCAGGAGCGCCGCAGCGACGACTGTCGGCCCGAGAAGGACCGCTGCGCTCCCGCGTGCAACCCGTGTGAGGGCGGCCCGCTCGGTCTGCTCGGCGGCCTGATCTAGCAAGCACAGGCGAACGCGCCAGGGCGCCCGCGACCGGACAGGCGGGCGCCCTCCGCGTGGAACGGGTATTCCATGGCGGGCCGTCCTAGACTCCGCCGATGCCTCCCGAGACCTCCGCCGAACCGACCACCAGATACGTCTACGACTTCGCCGAGGGCTCGCGCGAGCTGCGCGACCTGCTCGGCGGGAAGGGCGCAAACGTCGCCGAGATGACCCGCATCCTCGGCGCCGAGCGCGTCCCCGCCGGCTTCACGATCACGACCGAGGCGTGCGTCGCCTACATGCAGGCTGACCGCACCGAGCCCGACGGCCTCGACGCGCAGGTCGCCGACGCGCTCGCGCGCCTGGAGGAGGCCGCCGGCAAGCGGCTCGGCGACGCGGAGGACCCGCTGCTCGTCTCGGTCCGCTCGGGCGCGCGCGAGTCGATGCCGGGCATGATGGACACGGTCCTCAACCTCGGCCTCAACGACGAGTCGGTGCAAGGGCTGGCGGCCAAGACCGACAACCCGCGCTTCGCGTGGGACTCGTACCGCCGCTTCGTGCAGATGTTCGGCAACGTCGTGCGCGGCGTTCCCGGCGACAAGCTCGAGGACGCGATCAAGCGGCTGAAGGGCGAGCAGGGCGTGAAGCTCGACACCGACCTGGACGTCGACGCGCTGCGCGAGCTGACCGACCGCTTCAAGGCGCTCTTCCGCGAGCAGACGGGCGAGGACTTCCCGCAGGATCCGCAGGAGCAGCTGCGCCAGGCGATCCGCGCGGTGTTCGACTCGTGGATGGGCGAGCGCGCGATCCACTACCGCCGCATCAACCGCATCCCGGATGACTGGGGGACGGCGGTGAACGTGCAGCAGATGGTGTTCGGGAACAAGGGCGAGACGTCGGGCTCCGGCGTCGCCTTCAGCCGCGACGAGGTCACCGGCGAGCCGACGCCGTCGGGCGACTTCCTGCAGAACGCGCAGGGCGAGGACGTCGTCTCCGGCGTGCGCAACACGCGCGACATCGCCGAGCTGGCCGACGTGATGCCCGACGCGCACGCGCAGCTGATGGAGATCCTGAGGACGCTCGAGTCCCACTACGGCGACATGCAGGACGTCGAGTTCACGATCGAGGAGGGGCGTCTGTACATGCTGCAGACGCGCAACGCGAAGCGCCCGGCACAGGCGGCGGTGCGCTTCGCCGCCGATGCGGTCGCGGAAGGGCTGCTCACGCGCGAGCAGGCGCTGATGACGATCGACGCCTCCAAGCTCGACGCGCTCCTGCACCCGACGTTCGACCCGCACGCCGAGATCGACGTGCTCGCGCACGGCGTGGCCGCCTCGCCGGGGGCGGCGAAGGGCGAGATCGTCTTCACCGCGCCGGAGGCGGTCGAGGCGGCCGCGGCCGGCAAAGACGTGATCCTCGTGCGGCCGTTCACCGAGGCCGACGACGTCGCCGGCTTCCACGCCGCGCGCGGGATCCTCACGAGCGAGGGCGGCAAGGCCTCGCACGCCGCGCTGGTTGCCCGGGGGATGGGGCGGCCGTGCGTATGCGGCGCAAGCGCGCTGGAGATCGACCTGCAGGCCGAGACCGTCCGCGTGAACGGCACAGAGCTGAAGCGCGGCGACCGCCTCGCGATCGACGGCTCGGAGGGGATCGTCACGCTCGACGACGTTCCCCTCGTCGAGGCCCGCTGGAGCCAACAGTTCGAGACCGTCCTCGGCTGGTGCGACGAGCTGCGCAAGCTCGGCGTGCGCGCCAACGCCGACACGCCGGAGGACGCCGAGCGCGCCCGCAGATTCGGGGCGGAGGGGATCGGCCTCTGCCGCACCGAGCACATGTTCATGGCGGCCGATCGCCAGCCCAAGATGCGCGCGATGATCATGGCCTCGGACGAGGAGGCGCGCCGCGCGGCGCTCGCGGAGCTGCTGCCGCTCCAACGACAGGACTTCGAGGGCCTGTTCGAGGCGATGGACGGCCAGCCCGTCACGATCCGCCTGCTCGACCCGCCGCTGCACGAGTTCCTGCCGCACCGCTTCGAGGTCGAGCGCCAGCTTGAGCACGCGCGCGGCGCAGGCGAGCCGACCGAGGAGCTGGAGCGGACGCTGGAGCGCGTGCAGGCGCTGGAGGAGACGAACCCGATGCTCGGCACCCGCGGCTGCCGGCTGGGGATCCTCTACCCCGAGGTCTACGAGATGCAGGCGGTGGCGATCGTCGAGGCGGCGAAGGCGGTGCGCGAGCGGACCGGCAAGGCGCCGCACCTGGAGGTGATGATCCCGCTTGTCGACTACGAGACGGAGCTGGAGCTGATGCGGGACCTCGTAGTGAGCGCGGCCCACGAACGCGGCTTGGAGGTCGGGCGCGACTTCGTCGTCGGCACGATGATCGAGCTGCCGCGGGCATGCTTCCTGGCCGACTCGATCGCGCACCACGCCGACTTCTTCTCGTTCGGGACGAACGACCTGACGCAGACTGGGCTCGGCTTCTCGCGCGACGACGTCGAGTCGAAGTTCCTCGCGACCTACCTGGAGCGCAAGATCGTCGACCGCTCGCCGTTCGAGACGATCGACGCGCCCGGCGTGGGGCAGATGGTGCGGATGGGCGCGTGGCTGGGGCGCAAGACGAAGGAGCACCTGAAGCTCGGCGTCTGCGGCGAGCACGGCGGCGACCCCGACTCGATCGACTTCTTCCACCACTCCGGCATCGACTACGTCTCCTGCTCGCCGTTCCGCGTCCCGATCGCGCGGGTGGCGGCGGCGCAGGCGGCGGTGCGGGAGCGGCTGGCGGCCGACGCGTGAGCGCCGGCCGCGGAGCCTCGCTTCGTTACGAGCCGTTCGGAAGCACCGTGGCGCTGCCGGTGGTGCAGATGACGACGACGTGCTCTCTGCCGCCGGTGCCGTCCAGGTCGTCGGCCGCGCCGACCCAGCCGTGGCCGTCGGTGGACGGCTGGTCGATCGCGGTGTAGAGCGCCTGCGGGGAGACCGAGCCGCCGACGGCGACCATGCCGTCGGGACAGCGCACCTCGCCGCTCGCCGTGCCGTGGACCGGCGCCGTGAAGTCGGCGCTCCGCAGCGTCGTGCTCAGCGACGACGGCCCCGCCGGACCTTGCGCCCCCGCCGGTCCTGCCGGCCCCTGCGGCCCGGCGGCGCCCGCCGGCCCGGTCTTGCCCTTGAGCGCGTTCCGCGCCGCCTTGCTGAGGTCCTTCAGGCCGATCGTGCCGTTCTTGATGTCGCCGCCGGTGATGAACTTCGTCGCGCCGGCCGAGGTGGCGGCGAACACGGCGATGAGCGCGCCGACGATCAGCGCGGTGCGCCAGGACTTCGACATTCGATGCTCCTCCCTGGGGGAAATTGGCGTGGGCACGCTAGAGCACTCAAGGAATGCGGTGCAAACGAGTTCGGGCGTGCCAACTCGCCGGTCGGTGATTCCCGCGCAGCCGCCCCAGCCGGTGCGAGAATCGACGCATGGCCGTGCGATCCCCCACGCACCCGAGCGGTCCCGTCGCCGCCGCGTTCGCGGAACGTGTGCGGGCGCAGGAGGCGGCGCAGCTCTCGGAGGACGCGACGCCGTCGTATCCGGCCGTGCGCGAGCGGCCGGAGGAGGAATGCGGGCTGCGCACGCCGTTCCAGCGCGACCGCGATCGGATCGTGCACTCGAAGGCGTTCCGCCGCCTGAAGCACAAGACGCAGGTGTTCGTCGCGCCCGAGGGCGACCACTACCGCACGCGCCTCACGCACACGCTGGAGGTCACGCAGGTCAGCCGCACCGTCGCGCGCGCCTTGCGGCTCAACGAGGACCTGACGGAGGCGATCGGGCTGGCGCACGACCTCGGCCACCCGCCGTTCGGGCACATCGGCGAGGCCGCGCTCGACGGCTGCCTCAAGGAGCGCTTCGGCCGGCGCTTCAAGCACCACGAGCACTCGCTGCGGGTCGTGGAGCGGCTGGAGCGCGACGGCGCCGGCCTCAACCTCACCGAGCCGGTGCGCGACGGGATCCTCGGCCACTCCGGACGCGCGCCGATGCCGCGCACGCTGGAGGGGCGGATCGTGCGCCTGCTGGACCGCGTCGCCTACATCAACCACGACATCGACGACGCGCTGCGCGCGGGTGTGCTCGACGCGGCGGATCTGCCGCGCGAGCCGATCGCACAGCTCGGCGAGACCGGCGCCGCGCGCATCGACGCCTTGGTGCACGACGTGGTCGAGGCGTCCGAGCGGGCGGGGGACATCGTGCAGTCGCCGGAGGTCGGCGCCGCGATGAGCGTCCTGCGCGACTTCATGTTCGCGCACGTCTACCTCGCGCCGGCGGCGCGCGCCGAGCACGCGAAGATCGAGCGGGTCGTGCGCACGCTGTTCGACCATTACTGCGAGGATCCGCGGGAGATCCCGCCGCTCGACCCCGGGGCGGACCTCGCCACGCGCGTGACCGACTACCTCGCCGGCATGACCGACCGCTTCTGCATCCGCCGCTTCGAGGAGCTGACGGTGCCGCGTGCCTTCCCCTCCGGCGACTGACCGCCAGTGCCGCGCTACACCGACGACTCGAAGGAGAAGGTCCGCGACGCGGTCGACATGATCGCGTTGGTCTCCGCGCGCACGGAGCTGCGCCGCGCGGGCGTGAACTCGTACTTCGGCCGCTGCCCGTTCCACGAGGAGCGCACCGGCTCCTTCCACGTGCGCCCGGAGGAGAAGCACTACCACTGCTTCGGCTGTCAGATGTCGGGCGATCCGTTCGACTTCGTGATGGAGACCGAGGGCCTGGACTTCATGGGGGCGATGGAGTCGCTGGCCGACCGCTTCGGCGTGACGCTCGAGGTTGCAGACGAGGACCCGGAGGCGCGGGCACGGCGCGAGCGGCGCGACCGGCTGCACACGCTGCTGGACCGCGCGGCCGCCTACTACGCCCGCTGCCTGTGGGAGGCGAATGAGGCCGAGGGCGCGCGCGCGTACCTCGCCGGCCGGGGCCTGGCGGAGGAGACGCTGAAGGCCTACCGCGTCGGCTACGCGCCGAGCGCGTGGGACAGACTGCTGCTGGTCGCGCGGCAGGCGGGCTTCAGCGAGGACGAGCTGCTGGCGACTGGGCTCGCGCAGCGCTCCAAGCAGCAGCGCGGGCAGATCTACGACCGCTTCCGCGAGCGGATCATGTTCCCGCTCGCCGACGCGCGCGGGCGCATCGTCGGCTTCGGCGCGCGCGCGATGCGCGACAACCAGCCGCCCAAGTACCTCAACACGAGCGAGGGCGAGGTCTTCCACAAGGGCAGCCAGCTGTTCGGGATCGACCTCGCGCGCAAGGCTGCCGCCCGCGCCGGCTCGGTCGTGTTGGCCGAGGGCTACACGGACGTGCTCGCGCTGCATCAGGCCGGGATCGAGAACGCGGTCGGGATCATGGGCACGTCGTTCACCGACGAGCAGGCGAGAGAGCTGGAGCGCACGGCGCGCACCTTGGTGCTCGCCCTCGACGCCGACGGCGCCGGACAGGAGGCGATGCTGCGCGCCGCGCGCGTGGCGGAGGGGCGGTCGCTGGAGCTGCGGGTCGTCGCGCTGCCGGCCGGCCTCGACCCGGCCGACCTCGTGCAGCGCGAGGGCGTGGCGGCGATGCGCGAGCGGATCGCGAGATCCGTGCCGTTCGTGGAGTTCCACGTCGACCGCGTGCTGGCGCGCGCCGAGGTCGGCAGCGCGGAGGGCAAGGACCGGGCGCTGGAGGAGCTGCGCCCGCTGCTCGGCCCGCTGCCCGCGAGCGTGCTGCGCGACGAGCTCGTGCGGCGCGTGGCGGGGCGGTTGGACGTGAGCGACCAGCTGGCGGCGTCGCTGATCGGCGAAGGGGCGCCGGCGACCCCGCTTGCGCCGGTTCCTCGCCCCGCGCATCCGCGCCCGAACGGAGCGCCCGTGGCGCCGCCCCCGGTGCCCGTCGTGCTCGACCGTCGCGAGCGCGGGGAGCGCACGTTCCTCGCGCTGTGCGTCGCGTTCCCACGCGAGGGCAGAGCGCTGCTGGAGGAAGCCGACCTGGAGCAGCACTTCAGCTCCGCTCTTGCACGCCGCGCCGCGGCGTATCTCCTGACGCACATCGACGCGCCGCTGGAGGGCCTGCCCGAGGACGAGCCCGAGCTGTCCGGCTATCTGTCCGAGCTGGATGCGAGAGCCGCCCGCGGCGGCGCGAGCGTGCGTCCCGGCAACCTCGAGCACGCATGGCTGACGCTCGAGCTCGCGCGCCTCGAACGCGCGATCGAGCTGGCGCGCGCGTCTGCCGGCGCAACAACCGCCGACGGCGCCCCCAGCGTCAGCAGACTCAGCGCCGAGCGCGAGCAGGTCCGCACCCGCCTGCGTCTCCTCAGCGGCAAGCTGCAGAGCGCCTAGCGCGCACCGCTTTCTCCGAGAACCCGCACAGGAACTTGGTGCGGCGGGGTAGGATGCGCGCGCCCAACGGCAGCAAGAGGGGGAAACAATGGGGAGACGGGGGTGCAGCGGCCTGCGAGGCATTGCGCTGCTCATGATTGTGGGAGCGCTCAGCGTGCTCCCGATGGCCGGAAGCGCGATGGCGGCTGGACCGAACGCGGTTCAGAACCTGCCGGCGTGCACCGCCAACACGTTCGGGGCGAACGACGACGAATCCGTCGCGGACGTCCCGCTCGGCTTCACGGCCGACTTCTTCGGGTTGTCCGCGACGACGGTCAACGTCAACAACAACGGAAACGTCACGTTCGACGCGCCGCTGTTCGAGTACACGCCGTTCGACTTCACGACCTCGGGCAACGTGATCGTCGCGCCGTTCCTGGCGGACGTCGACACGCGCGGAGTCGGCTCCTCGCCGGTCACGTACGGGGCCGGACTGATGCCCGACGGCACGACACATTACTTCTGCGTCAACTGGGTGAACGTCGGCTACTTCGGTGAGCACGCCGACAAGCTCAACAGCTTCCAGCTGCTGCTCACGCAGACGGCCGCGGAGGCCGTCAACGGCAACTTCACGATCACGTTCAACTACGACGCGCTGACATGGGAGACCGGTGACGCAAGCGGCGGCACGAACGGATTCGGCGGCACGCCGGCGGCGACCGGCTTCTCGGCCGGCGACGGCGTGGACGGTCACGACTTCGTCGCGCCCGGGTCGTTCACGAGCGGTGCGCTGCTCGACAGCAACGGCGCCACCGGCTTGATTCACAACAGCCTCAACAGCGGCGGCCAGCTCGGCCGCTACGTGTTCCCGGTCGTCAACGGCCCGGTCAGCGGCGGGCGCGTGCACGGCACCGTGTTCGCTGCCGACGGCGTCACGACGGTCGAATTCGCGCCCGTGCAGCTGTGCCCGACGGCCGGCGGTCCGTGTGCGACGCGCAGCACGAACGGCTCCGGCACCTACACCGCGGGCGGTCTGGCGCCGGGCGGCTACGACGTGACCGCCTTCCCGAACAGCGAGTTCGACGGCACGTCGGCCACGGTCCACAACGTCGTCGTGGTCGACGGCGGCGACACAGCGCAGAGCATCACGCTGGGGCCGTCGCCGAACGCCCCGCCGACCGGGACCGGCCTGACCGGCTTCGGCACGAACCCGAACGGGATCCCGGTCATCAACTGGAGCCAGTCCGGCACGATCACGACGCTTGCATGCGCCGGCGCGAGCCTCAGCTACGCGCTGAGCGTCGAAGGCATCGTCGTCGCAGGCGGCCCGATGCAGGAGGTGCCCGGCTCGCAGGACGGCGTCGGCGGGGCCACCTACCAGGCGACCTACCCGGCGGTCTTCCCGCATCACGGCGCTGGGCACGTGGCCATCACCGGGACCTGCCCGGCCGGCGGCTCGACGGTCGACACGGAGTTCGACGTCTACATCGATCCCAGCGGCAAGGTCGTCGACACCAACGGTGATCCGATCGCGAACGCGACCGTGACGCTGCGGCGGTCGAGCTCGCCCTTCGGCCCGTTCGTGCAGGTGCCGGACGGGAGCCCGGAGATGTCGCCGGGCAACCGGGCGAACCCCGACACGACCAGAGCCGACGGGACCTTCGGCTGGGACGTCGTCGCCGGCTACTACCGGGTCGACGCGACGAAGGACGGGTGCGTGTCGGCCGCCGACCGCGCCAACCCGGTGGCGAGCACCGACGCGCTGCAGATTCCGCCGCCGGCGACGGATCTCGTGATCCGCATGTACTGCGGCGAGGCTCCGCGTGGCGGGACCACACCGCCGCCTCCGCCGCCGAGAGCGACGGCCGCGTCGGTCGAGCAGGCGGTGGCTGCGTCGCTGGCCGGCCAGCTGAGAGGCCTGCTGCGACAGATTGCCGCGAAGCTGTCGATCGCCGGGACGAGAGCGTTCACGCTCCCGCTGTCGGCGGCCGCGCCCGGCACGGCGTCGCTGCAGGTCATGACGGTCCCGACCGGCAGAAGGGCGCGGGCGAGCGCGCACCGCAAGCGCCGCGCCGCGGCGGTCCTGGTCGCCAGCGGACGGGTCACCGTCAGCAGAGCGGGCGACACGAGGATGCGGGTCGCCGTCAGCGCCAGAGGCCGTGCGCTGCTGCGGGCCGCCGCGCGGGCGCACAAGCGCGTCAAGCTGCGGCTGACGCTGGCGTTCACGCCGACGCTCGATGGCAGAGCGCTCGCCGCGGCGCAGACGAGCGGGACCCTGTCGGTCAAGCCGCGGGCGGCGAAGCCCAGACGGCACCACCGCAGGCACTAGCGACGGCGTCGCGTCGCGGACTCGCTTCACGGCGGGTCCGCGGCGCGTCCGCGCGCTCGCGGAGGAGATCAGCTCCCCGGGTTGGACTCGAACCAACAACCCTTCGGTTAACAGCCGAATGCTCTGCCAATTGAGCTACCGGGGATCGCGCAGGGCATAGTATCGGAGCGGCAGGGGGCGCTACGTCCGCTACGGAGCCTTCCGACTCCGTGTCCCGGCGATAGCCCCTACCCGACGATCAGCTCCATCAGCAGGCCGTCGCGCCAGCGCCCGTCAGGTCCGCGCTCGTATCTGTGCAGCACGCCGACGGGCGCGAAGCCGACCGCCTCGTAGGCGCGGATGGCGCGCTCGTTCTCCACCGCCGGGTCGATCGTGAAGCGGTGGTGGCCGCGCTCGCCGGCGAACCAGGCGATCGCGGTCCGCAGCGCCTCGCGGCCGTAGCCGCTGCCGCGCCCACGCCCACCCACGAGCACGTCGAACGCGACGCTCGGATAGTCCGGCTCGGGCTCCTCGTTCGCGTGCAGCCAACCGAGGATCACCCCGCCGACCTCGATCGCCCACGACGGGATCTCGGCCAGCTCGCGCCGGACGCGGTCGGCGTCATAGAGGCCCCACCATGCGCGCACGTCGGGCTCCAGCAGCAGCGCGAGCAGCGCGTCGACGTCGTCGTCGGCGGCCGGCCGCAGCGTCAGGCGCTCGCTCGTCAGCACGGGCAGCTCAGCCACGCCGCGCCAGCTCCTCCACGAGATCGGCGGCGCGCGCGGCGCCGTCGTGCTCGCGCGCCCACGCCGCCAGCTCGCCGGCGCGCCGCGTCACGGCGGGAGACGCCAGCGCGCGCCGGACGGCCGCCCGCACACCCCGAGGCGTCGCGAAGCGCCACGGCAGCCGCACGCCCGCGCCGGCCCAGTCCACGCGCGCCGCGTTCTCGGCCATGTCGCCGGCGACCGGGCACGCCACCACGGCAGCGCCGGACGCGAGCGCTCGCACCATCGTCCCGTGCCCGACATGGCAGACGACGACGGCGCAGCGTGGCATCGTGCGCGCGTAGGAGATCCACTCGACGAGCCGCGCGTTCGCCGGCACGCGCACCGGGCGGTCGAGCGGACGGCGGTTCCACGTCGCCAGCACGCGCACCGGCTCGTCCGCCAGCCCGGCGAGCGCGGAGCGCAGCAGGCGGTGCGAGCGGTCGTGCGCGGTCGAGGGCGCGACGAGCACCAGCGGATCCTCGCCGGGCGGCGGCTCGACGTCCTCGTAGGGCGGCTCCCACAGCAGCGGGCCTACGACGTGCGTCCAGTCGGGCCACGCGCGCGGGTACTCCAACTGGGGGAACGTCGCGACCAGGCAGAGCCGTTCGCTGATGCCGCCGTGGACCCGGTCGAGCGGGGGCAGGCCGAGCCGTCCGCGCGCGTCGTTGAGGTCGCGCTTGCCGTGCTCCAGCCCGCGCATCACGAGCGAGTCGGTCGTCTGCCACAGCCGGCGGCCGAGCGCGGTGCGCGGCAGGCGTGCGCCGAAGGAGTAGGGCGGCGTGCCGGAGGGCAGGTGAGGATGCACGTGGGGGATCAGCGTTGCGACCGGCACACCCTCCAATTCCCCTGCAAGTGCGGGCCCCAGCGTGAGAATGTCGGCCACGACGGCATGCGGTCTGACGGCCGCCACGTGGGCCCGCGTGTCGCGCGCCGCGCGCACGACGGCCTCGTAGGGCTTGAGCGGCGCCGCGCCAACCGGAAAGACGGGATACTCGGGCGCGGGGACGAACGCGAGGCCGGCGGCCTCGGCGTGGGGGCGCCACCGCTCCCACGTCTCGAAGACGACCTCGTGACCGCGCCGGGCGAGGGCGGTTGCGAGCGCCAGCATCGGGAACGCGTGGCCCGGATCGCCGAACGCCCCGAGGAACAGGCGCAGGCGATTGGGGACCGGACCCCCTGGGAAATGCCCCAGGTCTTGGTAGCTTTGGTGAGCTTTAACCACCTTCGGCACGGATGTCGATGAGCGCACGGAGACGGATGGACGACACGCAGGGTCGTGACCGGCCGCGAGCATACGGCGAGGCCGTGTCCGTCGGCGCCGCCGCCTCGCGCGTCCGCGCGAACGTCGCGCTCGCCGCGGCCGTCGTGCTCGTGCTCGCGATCCTGGGTCTGATCGCGCTCGCGCTCGTCGGCGGCGAAGACACGCTCGTGTCGGCGCTGGGCGCCGCGGTCGGCGCCGTTGCGCTGCTCGCCGGAGGGACGCTGGCGGTCTCGCTGTGGACGCTGCGCCGCGAGCACGAGGCGCTTGTGCGGCGCGAGGCGGACGCGCTGCGGATGGCCGAGCTCGACGATCTCACCGGCCTCGGCAACTACCGCATGTTCATGAGGGCGCTGACGGCCGAGGTCGCGCGCTCGCGGCGGTACGAGGACCCGTTCTCGCTCGTGCTGCTGGACCTCGACGGCTTCAAGGGGATCAACGACGAGCTCGGTCACCTCGCCGGCGACGACGCGCTGCGGCTCGTCGCCGTCGCGCTGCGCGACACGCTGCGCGAGGAGGACGTCTGCTGCCGCCAGGGCGGCGACGAGTTCGCCGTGATCGCGGTGCGCGCGGGCGAGGAGGAGGCGCGCGAGCTGGCCGAGCGGCTTGCGCAAGCGATCGAGTCGATCCCGTTCGGCGCCGAGGGCGAGCGCCGCCTCGGCACGAGCGTCGGCTGGGCGACGTTCGGCGCGCCGGCGCGCAGCGTCGACGAGCTGATCCTGCGCGCCGACGCCGCGCTGCGTCAGGCGAAGCGCACGAACGGCGACGCGCAGCGCGTGGCCGGCGGGCGTGACAGCGCGGCCCGTCCCGTCGGCGGCCGCGACGCCGGCACGGCACGCGGTGCGATCGGCGCCGGCAGCCCGCTGAACCGGCTCGCGCTGCTCGCGGGCCTCGCGCGCGCGCTGCCGGGCGCGCGCGACGAGCGCGCGCTCGCCGAGACGACGGTCGCGTTCCTCGCGGGCGCGTTCGACACGGTCGGTGCCGCGGTCATCGGGCTCGGGGACGACGGGCCCGGCGACGTGCGCATCGCGGCGGTCAGCTCGGGTGACGACACCGCGGACGCGGTCGGGCTGCTCGCGCAGCGGCCCGTCGCGCGGCGCGCCGTCGCGGCGGCGGGTCCGGCCGTCGTCGACGAGGACGTCGAGCGGCGCTGGCTCGACGGCGGGCGCGTGCGCAGCGAGCTGGCGGTCGCGATCCGCGAGGAGTCGCACACGTGGGGCTACCTGATCGTCGCCTCGGACCGTCCGCACGCCTACGACCTCGCCGGGCGCGCGCTCGCCGAGGCGATCGCAGAGCAGCTTGGCCGCGCGCTCACCTGCCGCAGGCTGCTCGACCGCCTGCGCGGCGCCGGCTTCGGCGAGCTCTACCGCGTCGCGGTCGGCAGCGCCGCCGCGGCGGGCACCGAGTCGTGGCGGATCGCGGAGCTTGCGTGGCAGACCGGCCGCGCGCTCGACCTGAGCGACGACGAGCTGCGCGCGCTCTACCTCGCGGCGCTGTTCCACGATGTCGGCGACGTCGGGGTGCCGGCGGTGCTGCTCGCGCATCCGGGCGAGCTGCGCGACGAGGAGCGCGCCGTCCTGCGCGAGCACGCGCTGATCGGCGAGCGGATGCTGCGCAGCCTGCCGCTGCTGGAGGAGGCGGCGCCGATCGTCCGCCACGAGCACGAGCGCTACGACGGCAGCGGCTACCCGGACCGACTCGCCGGCGAGGAGATCCCGCTCGCCGCGCGCATCCTGTTCGCGTGCGACGCGTTCGTCTCGATGACCTCGCCGCGCCCGTGGCGCCCGCCGCGCTCGACCGGCTCCGCGCTCGCGGAGCTGCGCCGCGTCGCCGGGACGCAGCTCGACCCGCGCGTCGTCGAGTCGCTGCTGACGGTGCTCGACGGACCTAAGACGCCGCCAGCTCGGCCGTCAGTCGCAGTTGCGACAGCCGCTCCTCTGCCGTCCACGCCATCGGCGTGACCATCAGCGTGCCGACGCCGGCGTCGCGGTAGACCGCGAGCCGTTCGCGCACGTGCTCCTTCGGGCCGCACAGCGTGACGAGGTCGATCAGCTCGTCGGGCAGCGCCGCGCCGGCCTCCTCGCGCTTGCCCTCCAGGTACAGGTCCTGGACGGTTCTCGCGGCCTGCTCGAAGCCGTAGCGGCAGGCGAGGCGGTTGTAGAAGTTCTGCTCGCGTGAGCCCATCCCGCCGATGTAGAGCGCGAGGTAGGGACGCATCGCGTCGCGTCCGCTCGCGAGGTCGTCGGTGACGAGGACGTTGACCGTGGGGGCGATGTCGAAGCCGTCGAGCGTCTTGCCGGCGCGCTGCGCACCCTCCTCCAGGTGGGTGCGGAACTCGGCGACGTGCTCGGGCGCGAACAGCGTCGGGATCCAGCCGTCGGCGATCTCGCCCGCCAGCGCGGTGTTCTTCGGTCCGATCGCCGCGAGGTAGATCGGGATCCGCTCCTGCACCGGCGCGATCGTCAGCTTCAGCGCCTTGCCGGGGCCATCCGGCAGCGGCAGCTCCAGCGTCTCGCCATGGAACTCGACGCGCTCGCGCGCGAGTGCCATTCGCACGACGGCGACGTACTCGCGCGTGCGCTGGAGCATGCGGCCGTAGCGCTGGCCGTGCCAGCCCTCCGCGACCTGCGGCCCGGAGGCGCCGATGCCGAGGCGCATGCGGCCGTCGGAGAGGTTGTCGATCGTCGCGGCCGTCATCGCCGTCATCGCGGCGGAGCGCGCGGGGATCTGGAAGATCGCGGAGCCGAGGTTGATCGTGCTCGTGCCGGCGGCGAGCCAGGCGAGCACGGTCGCGGCGTCGGAGCCGTACGCCTCCGCCGCCCAGACCGAGTCGTAGCCCAGCCGCTCCGCCTCCTGCACGATCTCCAGCTGCTGCGCCGCCGTGAGGCCGAGACCCCAGTAGCCGATGTGGACTCCGAGTCTCACAGGGCGTCGCCCGGGCGCTCGAAGATGATCTCGGGGATCAGGCAGGCGGGGGAGAGCTTCAGCAGCATGCGCACTGCCTCGGCGATGTCCTCGGTCGTGATCATCTGCTCGGCGGCGACGCCGCCGGCCTTCGCGAAGTCGGTCATCGGCGTGTCGACGAACGCGGGGCAGAGCGCGCACGACTTGATCCCCTCCGGCGCGAGCTCCTTGTTCATCGCCTCGGTCCAGCCGACGACGCCAGCCTTCGTGGCGGAGTAGACCGACAGCCACGCCTGCCCGCGCTTGCCCGAGATCGAGGAGGTGTTGACGACCTGCGCGGTGCCGTTCTCGGCCGCGGCGGCGCGCAGCAGCTCGATGCACTCGCGGTAGAAGAGCACGTAGGAGCGCAGGTTCACGTCGAGCTGCATGTCGAGCCGCTTCGTCTGGATCTCCGCCACCGCCGCGCCGATGCCGACGCCGGCGTTGTTGACAAGCACGTCGAGACGGCCGTAGCGGTCCTTGTGCGCCTGGACCACCTGCTTGACCGCGTCCTCCTCGGACAGCATCGCGGCGACCTCCTGCACCTCGCAGCCGGCGGAGCGCAGGCCCTCGGCCGCCTCGGCCAGCTTCTCCGGCCGGCGGGCGGCGACGGTCAGCGCGTAGCCCTCCTCGCCGAGCATCCGCGCGATCGCCAAGCCGATGCCGCTGGACGCGCCCGTCACGATCGCCGCTCGTTGCGCCATGCTGTCCCTTCCTGAAGAGGTGGTCCGTCCGTACGAGCGAGGATCGAATCACACAGGCACGCCCCGACTCGCCGGTTTCCCGCACGCCAGAGCTGCTGATCATGCTGCTGGCCGTCGTGCTCGCAGCCGGGGCGATCGCCCTGGGCGGCGCGGGCGGCAAGTCCCACAGGTCGGCGCCCGCGCCGGCCGCGATCGTCTCCCCAGCGCACGTGCGCCTGATCGAGCGGCGCGTCGAGGCGCTGCGCCACCTGCGCTTCCGGCATCCGGTCCCCGTCGCGATCGTCTCGCCGGCGCAGGCGCAACGCGACGGGACCGCCGACGCCCGGCGCACCCAGCCGCCGGCGCAGGCGCGCGCGGCCGAGGAGCTGCTGAAGCTGCTCGCGCTGATCCCGGCGGATGTGGATCTCAACGCGATCCAAGGGAGCGTGTACTCCGAGCAGGTAGCCGGCTACTACGACCCGCGCCGCAAGCGGCTCGCGCTCGTGCGCGGCGCCGGCGTCGACGACGTCACGCTCGCGCACGAGCTGACGCACGCGCTGGAGGATCAGCACGCCGACCTGGCGCGGCTCGGCTCCGACCCGCACACGGGCGACGATGCGCGCACCGCGCAGCAGGCGCTCGTGGAGGGGTCCGCGACGCTCGTGATGGAGCGCTACGCGCAGCGCTGGCCGAGCAGGGCGCCGCTCGGCGACGCGCTCGCCGGCATGACGCAGGTGACGGGCGCGAGACCGCTGCCGCAGTACGTCGTGCGCACGCTCGTGTTTCCGTACTTCCAGGGTGAGGCGTTCGTGCGGGCGCTGCTGCGCGCCGGCGGCGGCAGATGGACGCTCGTGGACGTCGCCGAGCGGACACGGCCGCCGGTTTCCACCGCCGAGATCCTGCAGCCGCTGCGCTACATGCGGTTCGAGCAGCCGCTGCCAGCGCAGCTTGCCGAGCCCGGCGGCGCGTGGCATCGGCTCGCGGGCTCGACGCTCGGGGCGGAGGACCTGGCGGCGCTGCTGTCGCCGTCGCTCGGAGCGGTCGCGGCGCGCGAGCTGACCGGCGGTTGGCGCGGAGGTCGCTACGCGCTGTGGCGACGCGGGCCGCTCGCGGCGAAGGGCTGTCCGGCGCCGTGCCGGGCGCGCGACGCGGCGGCGCTGGCGGTGCGGATGGGCGACGGCGCCGAGGCCCGCGCGCTCGGCGCGGCGCTGCGGACGTGGGCCGCGCGCTTGCCGGACGGCTCCGCCACGGCGGTGCGGGTCGACGGGCTCGTCGTGCGCGCGGCGCTTGCACCGGATGCCGCGCTGGCGGCGCGGCTCACGCAGGCGTCATAACGACACCGGCAGCGAACCGTCCGCTTCACGACGTCCAAGCACCGATAATCGGCGCATGCGCCGCACGTCCCGTCGCCGCGCGCCCCGGTCGCGCCTCCGCACCGCCGGCGGTCGCGCTCGTGCTCGAACCACGCGCGCGGGCCAGCGCATTGCCTCAGCCGCTCGCGCGCTTCCCGCGGCCGTCGGCTGGTGTGCTGCCGCGACGATCGTTCTGCTGGTCGCATTCGCCGCCCTCAAGTGGGCGCCGGCCCTGATCGCGACCGGCGGGCTGCACGGCCGCGATCGTGCCGAGGAGCTGAGCCGCGCGCGCACTGCGGTGCTGGCCGTGCTGGCGGGCATGACGGCACTCCTCGGAGCGGTCTACACACATCGCTCTTACGTGCTCAACCGCGAGGTGCATGCGACGAACGCGCGCCTGACGCGCGAAGGACAGATCACCGAGCGCTTCACGCGCGCCGTCGATCAACTCGGCAGCGCAAGCCTGGACATCCGGCTCGGCGGCATCTACGCGCTGGAGCGCATCGCACGCGAGTCGCCGCTCGACCACGGTCCCGTCATGGAGATCCTGACCGCCTGGGTCAGGGAGCATGCTCGACGGCCGACGATCGAATCGAAGCAGACCGCGCTGCCGGGCGGCGTCGCCGAGAGCCTGAGGGACCTGATGCCCGCGACCGACGTTCAGGCCGTCCTCACCGTGCTCGGCCGACGCGTTGCCGAGCAGGACACGGGCCCGCTCAACCTCCGGGGCGCTTACCTCGCGGGCGCCCGGCTGACCGGCATGACGCTCTGTGGAGCGGACCTCCGGGCGGCGAACCTCAATCGGGCCAGCCTCGCCAGCGCCGACCTCCACCAGGCCGATCTGGCGGACGCCACGCTGCAACACGCCGATCTGCGCAGCACACACCTGGGCATGGCGGACATCCGCGGCGCCGACTTCCGCCGCGCGCAGCTGCAGGGGGCGAATCTGATCGCCGCGGTCTACGACTCGCGCACGAGATCGGACCTCGATCTCGCGGCGGCCTTCGACGGTCTTCGCTTGGACGAGGCGCCGAAGCCGCTCCACGGGCGCTACTGACTCAATCGCGTCGCATCACGCGCTAGACGTCTCGCGCGCGGCGGCCTCGGCGGCGGTCTGCGCGTCGGGCGGCGCGGGCGCGGCGTTCGGTCCGAGCAGCTCGTCGACGAAGCGGCCGATCTCGCGCAGCGCGGCGCGCGCCTCCGGCGTGCCGGCCCACAGCGGCACGACGTGCGGCTGGCGCTCGTAGACCTGCAGCTCGGTTTTGACGCCTGCGGTCGCCAGGCGCTCGGCCGTGCGGATCGCGTCGTCGAGCAGGACCTCGGTCGAGCCGGCCTGCAGCAGCGTCGGCGGCAGCTGCGCATAGAGCTCGGCGGGCGCGAAGAGGGGGGAGGAGCGCCAGTCGGCCGGGTCGGCGCCGTTCAGCGCGACGCGCGCCGCGCGGTGGAGGGCGATCCCGGGCAGGAAGGGATCGACGTCCGCGTTGCGCGTGAACGAGGCGCCGGTCATGCCGAGGTCGGTCCATGGCGAGAGCAGGACGAGCGCCGCGGGCTGCGGCAGGCCGCCTTCGGCGGCGTGGAGCCCGAGCGCGAGCGCGAGGTGGCCGCCGGCCGAGTCGCCCGCGACGACGATCCGCTCGGGCGCGTGGCCCTCGTCGAGCAGGTGCCGGTAGGCAGCGAGCGCGTCCTCGATCGGGGCAGGGAGGGTGGCGACCGGCGGCAGGCGGTAGTCGAGCGAGAGGACGGGCAGGCCGGTGACGTGCGAGAGGCGGGAGACAAGGTTGCGGTGCGTGCGCGGCGAGCCGAAGATGTAACCGCCGCCGTGGAGGTAGAGCACGACGGCGCGGTCGTCGCGGTGGGCGGAGGCGCCGAGCGCGCGCGGACCGCGCACCCACTCGGCGGGAAGGCCGGCGACCTGCGTGTGCTCGACGACGCTGCCTCTGAGGATCGGCACCCGCCGGCCAGGATCGGTGACGCGCTGAAGCATGCGCAGGCCCCGCGGCGTCATCCGCCATGTGCGCGCGAGCGGGACCCACGTGCGCCGCAGCGTGCGCTCCAACGCGATCGTCTGCCGCGACGCGGGCGCGAACGTCTGCGCGGTCAGGTTGGGATGGGAGAGCACGAGCGGCGCGCCGGAGGTCATGCCGCTGACGGTAGTCCCTCGCCCCCCGCGTGGGTGTCGGTTCGCCGGCGGCCACCCCGCCGCCTCTGGTAGCGTCGGACGCGCTACGGCGCCGTAGCTCAGTTGGTTAGAGCAGCGGACTCATAATCCGTTGGTCCTAGGTTCGAGTCCTAGCGGCGCCACTGGGGGAACGGGAATCGCTGGAGCGGTGGTACCCGGTGGTACACTCCTCTCGATGCCGACGCGCCACCGCCGCATCCAGGTCACCGAGGACCCCGAGCTCGCGCACGCGCTGGAGGCCGCCGCGCCGCATCTGCCGAGAGGACTGTCGCGCTCGCGGCAGGTGCGGGAACTGGCGATCGCCGGTGCCCGTCACCTCGCGGCGGTGCCGCAGGGGGAAACTGAACGCCGAGAGCTGCTGGAGCAGTTGGCGCAGCAGTTTGAGGAGGGGGACACGGGGCTGGACTGGGACGCGCTGCGCGAGAGCAAGCGCAATGCCTGGCCGCTCCGATAGCGCGCGGGGCGGATGGGGCGATCTGCCGCTGCTGATCGACACCTCCGCGTTCGCACGGGCCAGCCACCCGGAGGTACGTGCCCCGTGGCAAGAGGCGCTGCGAGAGGACCGGCTGCGCCTGGCGCCGCCGGCGCGCCTGGAGATCCTCCTCACGGCGCGTGACGGAGCGGCCTTCGACACGCTCGCCACCCGGCTCTCGGCAGTCCGTCCAGCGCCGCTCACGTCCAGCGTGCTGCGCGCGGCCGAGGACGCGATGCGGACGCTCGCGCATCGCTCGGCGGGCTCGCAGCGGCTCCCGGTGATCGACTACCTCATCGCGGCTGCTGCCCAGGAGATGGGCGCAGCGGTCATCCACTACGACCGCGACTACGACACGCTCGCGGAGGTCATGGAGTTCGAGTCGGTCTGGCTGGCGCCCGCAGGAACGCTGCCGTAGCGATAACGAGATCTCCCGGACAGATCGCCATGCCCGTCAGCGCCCCGGCGGGTGCACGGGATGGCCTTCGCGCGCCCAGTCGGCCGCGGCGAGGCCGTGGAGCGGCCCGGTCTCCCAGAGGCCGTCGGAGTGCCGCGTCCTGACCCACGCTCTCGCGTCGGCGGCGCCGAGATTGAACAGCTCGCTCATGAGTCTTTCGTCGAACAGCAGCATGCTCAGCAGCTCGCCGTGGATCGGGTCGAGCTGGCCCTCGACGGCGCGGCCGAGCAGCGTCGCGTCGCGTGAGCGCAGCATCGCGCGGGCGTCCCCGTAGCGCTCCACGAAGGCTTCCTGCGCGAGCCTCCCGATCGCATCCCGCTGGCGCGGCGCGACGAAGATGTAGGGCACGAGCCTCCGCTCGGCGAAGCCGCCCGCGACCGCCTCGTTGATCGTCGTCAGCGTGGCGAGATCCTGGACGAGCGAGTCCACCAGCATGCCCTGCAGCAGCTGCGAGAGGCCGGCGAAGGCGTCGGGCCGCTGCGGCCCGGCGATCTGCCGGGGGCCTGGCGCGATCGAGTTGAGTCCGATCACGACGACGCGTTGGGCGCCGAGCGCCAACGCCGGCTTGATCGGCGTGTTGAGGCGCGTGCCGCCGTCCCAGTACCAGCCGGCCGCCGCGGCGGGCCGTCTGACCTCGACGGCAGGAAAGATGCCGGGCAGCGCCGCCGAGGCGCGCACGTGCTCAGTCGTCAAGGGCGTGTCGACGTACTCGATCCCGCGAGCGGCGTCGGCGTCCGGCCGCGGGCCGCCCTGGTGGAACACGACGCTGCGGCCCGTCAGGGCGGAGGTCGCGACGACGGCCACCGCCTCCAGACGCTCCGGGATGTGACCGGCGATCTGCCTGAGCGGCACGAACGTCTGCAGCAGCTCGCCGAGCGGGGTCGGGTCGAGCACGTTCCAGAGCTGGGCGTGGCCGATGCCGAGCACGCCGCACACGTAGGCGGTGAAGCGCGTCGGCACGCCCGGGAGCAGCGGTTCGAGCGACGGTCGCCTCGGGATCACCGACAGCCATGTCGACCTGCCCGCTTCCGCAAGCGATCTGGCATCCAGTTCGGCAAAGCTCGCGAGGAACGCGGCGTTGATCGCGCCGATGCTCGTGACGACGATCACGCGCGGCGACTGGCCGGCGTCTTCAAGCGCGGGGAGCAGAACGGAGAGCGCGCCCATCTCGTACGCGCCGCGCGCCCCTCCCCCTGAGAGCACGAGCCCCACCGTGTCCATTGCACGACTTTACAGTGCTCTAAGAGCGTCCTGTGGCCAACGCGCGGAAGTGCTTCCCGCGCTCCTCGAAGTTGCGGTACGTGTCGTAGCTGGGGGCGGCGGGGGAGAGCAGGACGACAGAACCGGGACCCGCGGCTGCCAGCGTGCGCGCCATCGGAACGGCTGCCTCCATCCCGTCGACCTCGACCGCGCGCTCGGCGGACACGCCCGCCGCTCGCGCCGCCGCGACGAGCCGGCCGCCGGTCGTCGGCAGCCCGATCACCGCCGCGCCGCGCGCCGCGAGCGCGCGGGCGAGCGCGGCGTAGTCCTGGCCGCGATCCTGGCCGCCGCCGATCAGCACCACGTCTCGGGCGGGGAAGCTGTCGAGCGCGGCCAGCGTCGATTCGGGCGTCGTCGAGATGCTGTCGTCCACCCACGTCGCGCCGTCGTGCTCGCCGACGACCTCCAGGCGGTGCGGCAGCGCCGCGAACCCCTCCAGCGCCGCCGGCAGCTCCGGCGGTTCGACCCCGAACGCCTCCAGCGCCGTGAGCGCCGCGCACAGGTTGAGCGCGTTGTGCTCGCCGCGCAGCGGCAGCGCCGCTGCCGGCGCCACGAGCGCGCCGCCACGCGCGATCCCGCCGGCTGCGACGTCCCACCCGTCGCGGACGCCGAAACGGCGCACCGCAAGACCGTCCGGAACCGCCGCCACGATCGCACGGTCGCGCCCGTTCACGACCGCGACCTCGACCCCGGGCAGGCCCAGCAGCCGCAGCTTCTCCGCGCGGTAGACCTCCTCCGAGCCGTGCCAGTCGACGTGCTCGGGGAAGAGGTTCAGGACGACGGCGACCTGCGGCCCGATCTCCAGGTCCGCGATCTGGTAGCTGGACAGCTCGATCACGGCCAGCTCGTCCGCAGGCTCGTCGAGCAGGTCCAGCGCGGGCACGCCGATGTTGCCCGCAAGCCGCACCGGCAGCCCGGCAGCCCGCGCGAGATGCGCGGCGAGCGCCGACGTCGTGCTCTTGCCCTTCGTGCCGGTGACGCCGATCACGTTGCGTCCGCCGCGCTCCGCGAGCCACAGGCCGGTCGCGGTCGCCACCGGAACGCCGCCCGCGCGCAGCGCACGCAGCTCGGGGCGGTGGATCGAGACGCCGGGCGAGCGCACGACCGCGGCGCAGGCGCTCAGCGCCGCGACGACCTCCTCGCCGACGACGACCTGCGCGTCCGGGGCAGCCAACGACTCCCGCGGGTCGCTGTCCGGCTGCGTGTCCAACGCCACCACGGCGATCCGCGCCGACGGCAGCCGCCGCGCGAGCTGCGCGGCGAACGAGCGGATCTCGCGGCCGGCGCCCCAGACGCCGATCCGCGCGCCGTCAAGCTCCGAGAAGCGCACGGACGGCGGGCAGGAACGCGGGGGGAACCTCGTGGTCGTCGCCGAGCGCGAGCGCCGTCGCCGGGTCGCCGAGGCCGTCGGCGCCGCTCAGCACCTCCGCGACGAGCCGCCGCACGACGCGATGCTCCCGCCAGCGCGGATCCGCGGCGAGCAGGCGGATCGCCGCAAGGCTCTCCTGCTCCTCGCCGACGCACTCGAACGGCTTGTGCCCGCCGGTCGCGGTGAGCAGCGCGAAGCCGGCGAACTGCTCCTCCTCGTCGAGCAGGTCGCGCCCGAACACCTCGCGCAGGTGCTCCGGCGTGCTGAACGGCGCCAGCACGAGGTAGACGAAGCGGCACTTCGGACAGTCGCAGCACCACGACGTCCCGCGCAGCTGCGGGTCGAGCCGGAAGACCGTGTTGCAGCTGGTGAACGCCGCGTGGTACTGCGGCATGCGCGCGAACGCGCGCGCGATCGCCAGCTCAGAGGCCGGTCGCAGGACCGAGAAGATCTGCGCATCCGCCGTCGCCTCGGCGACCGCGGCCCGCAGCAGGCGCTCCGCGCGCAGGCTCTTGCTGAACTGGTGGTTCACCTCGATCCCGTCCCACACGACGTTCCCGCTCGACGCGGACCGCTCGTTCGCCATCGCCACGGCGTCGAAGCCATGGAGGACAGCGGTCAACAGCGCGACGCAGGTGACGATCGCCGTGATCGGGACGTGTCCGTTGAGCGCGCCCCGCCGGTTGAGGTCGGCGAGCTGCGGATCGAGCTGCCGCCGAACGACCAGGCGAGGGAGTGCGGCGACCTCGGCGGTGCGCGCGATCGGGGGCGCGTCCCCGACCGAGAAGAGCGCGGCCTCCACCCCGGCGCGACGGACGATCTCCAGCGCCACCGCCGAGTCCTTCCCGCCGCCGACCGGCACCAGCACGCGCCGTGGTGCCGCCAAGCCGGGCTGCTGCGCCGCGGCGGTTCCCGCAGACGGGAACGCCGGCCGCGGCAGCGACGGCAGCCGGTTCGTGAAGGCGAGCTCGCCCAGTCCCTCGGAGTACAGCGCGTCCAGCAGCGCCGCGGTCGCGGGCAGCGGCGCGCCCGTCTCACAGACGACGGTCCCCGGCACGGCCGTCTTGAAGTAGCTCACGCCGGCGACCCAGTGGAGGAGCGCGAGCAGCGGCTCGACGCGCGCCCGCGCGTCGGCGGAGACGCGCGTCCCCTGCGGCAGCTCGAAGCGCTCGACGAACTCGAGCGTGTCGTCGAGCGCATAGCGCAGCGTGACGACCCCGTCCTCGCTCAGCTCGCGCGCGCTGAACCGCAGCGCCTCGTAGGCGCTCGGGTCGAACGGCGTCTCGGCGGCGCGCTCGCTCACAGCCATCGCATGAGCCTAGACGGCGTCGCGGCGCAGGCGTCGTTCGCCTCGTCACGGTTACGGCGAGCGTCACTGCGACAAGAGCAACCGCAAAAGGTCGGAAAGTGCAGGGTCACCGTTCCATCTATGGGTGTAGGTGAAGGATCGGTGTGTTAGTTTCGCGCGCCTCGCACGGCCGTCCCTTCCCCCCAAGTCAGGACGAGCCGTGCATGCGGACAGGGCGTCGATTCCCCCAAGACGACGCGCTGTCCGATCTCCCGCCAGTGGCCTTTGCGCCCGGTTCGGCGGTGGGGGGGCCCCCCCCCCCCCCCCCCCCCCCCGGGGGGGGGAGTGGACCCCCCCCCCAACACACCCACACCCCCACCAAAACACAACCCCACAACACCCCCCCCCAACACACCCA